>JAEZLX010000061.1 GCA_023415035.1 Pseudomonadota bacterium
GGGTACCGATCGAAGGCAGGAAGCCCTTCTCAGGATTCTCCGCATAGATGCGCGCCTCGATCGCATGGCCGCACATCGCGAGCGCATCCTGTCGCTGCGGCAGCGGCTCGCCGGCCGCCACACGCAACTGCCATTCGACCAGGTCCTGTCCGGTGATCATCTCCGTGACCGGATGCTCGACCTGCAGGCGCGTGTTCATCTCCATGAAATAAAAGCGCATCTGATCGGGTCGGTCGTAGCCGCCCGGCTGCTCGACGATGAACTCCACCGTGCCGGCACCCACGTAGTTCACGGCCTTGGCCGCCGCCACCGCCGCCAGGCCCATCGCCTGCCGCAACTCGGGCGTCATGCCGGGCGCGGGCGCTTCCTCCAGCACCTTCTGGTGGCGCCGCTGCACCGAGCAGTCGCGCTCGAACAGGTAGACGCAGTTGCCATGGGTGTCACCGAAGACCTGGATCTCGATGTGGCGCGGACGCTGCACGTACTTCTCGATCAGGACCGCATCGCTGCCGAAACTGTTGCGCGCCTCGCGCTGGCAGCTGGCCAGCGCGGCGGCAAAGTCTTCGGCCTTCTCGACCACGCGCATGCCCTTGCCGCCCCCCCCGGCGCTGGCCTTGATCAGCACCGGGTAGCCGATACGGTCGGCCTCGTGCTTGAGCAGCTGCGGATCCTGGTCAACACCATGGTAGCCCGGCACCAGCGGCACGCCGGCCTGCTCCATCAGCCGCTTGGACTCGGCCTTCAGGCCCATGGCCTGGATGGCCGATGCGGGCGGGCCGATGAACACCAGCCCGGCGCGGGCGCAGGCCTCGGCGAAGGCCTCGTTCTCGCTCAGGAAGCCGTAACCCGGATGAATGGCCTTGGCCCCGGTGGCGTTGGCGGCCTCGATGATGCGCTCCCACTGCAGGTAGCTTTCCTTCGGCGCGCTGGCGCCGATGTGCACGGCCTCGTCGCAGGCGGCCACGTGCTTGGCATTCGCGTCGGCATCGGAGTACACGGCCACGGTGCGCACGCCCAGGCGGCGCGCGGTGGCGGCAACACGGCAGGCGATTTCGCCGCGGTTGGCGATCAGGATTTTGTCGAACATCAAGCGTTCCCGGTGTTGGCAGAAGAGGAAAAGAAGGCGCGCAGGCGGCGCAGCGCCGCGCGCAGGAACTTGATCAGGAACCAGGTGACAATCCACATCAGGATCACCACGAAAACCAGCAGCACACCGAACAGCACGGGATGGGTGGTGGCCAGCCACACCGCCGCCAGCACCATGCCGTCCTCGGCCAGGCTCATGCCGACGTTGGAAAACGGCTCCGGCGAGGTGTTGATGGCCGCGCGCGTGCTGGTCTTGGCGGCCTGGCTGGTGGCGGCCAGCGTGCCGCCCATCAGCGCGGCGACCAGGGCCATGGTGGCGTTGTCGGCACCGAACACGCCGGCTGCCAGCGCCGCGCCAGCCGGCACACGGATCACGCTGTTGACGATGTCCCACAGCGAATCCAGCCCCGGGATCTTGTCGGCGAAGAACTCGACGAACAGCAGCGCGCCGCTGGCGGCCAGCACGGCCGGGTGCTGCAGCAGCGCCAGGCCCTGCGGCAGATCGATCCAGCCGGCAGCCCCCAGCGCCCCCACGAGGAACACGACGGCGTAGAGGCGAAAACCGCTGGCCCAGCCCAAAGCCGCCGCCAGCGCCAGCAGGCTGGGCATGTCGAGGGCTTGCATGGCCTGGTCCATGGGTGTCAGGCAAGCCAGGACGGCTTGCGCTTTTGCAGGAAGGACTGCACGCCCTCCCGGCCTTCGTCGCTGGCGCGGATGTCGGCAATGCCCTCGACCGTCGAGGCGATCAGCGCCGCGCCGATCTCGCGTTCGGCCACGTCCTGCACCAGCCGCTTGCATGCCTTGAGCGCGTTGGGACTGGCGGCCAGGAAGGCCTTGACGAAGCCGTCCACCTTGGCGTCCAGTTCTCCGGCCGAGGACGCGATTTCGTGCACGAAGCCGATGCGGTGCGCCTCGGCGGCGCTGAAACGCTCGGCCGTCAGGAAGTAGCGGTGCGCCGCGCGCGCGCCCATGGCACGGATCACGTACGGGCTGATGGTGGCCGGGATCAGCCCCAGCTTGACCTCGCTCAGGCAGTAGGTCGCGCTGTCCAGGCTGACCGCCACGTCGCATGCGGCCACAAGGCCCGTGCCGCCGGCGAACACGTCGCCCTGCACGCGCGCGATGGTCGGCTTGGGGCACTCGTAGATGGTCCGCAGCATGGCCGCGAGCTCGCCGGCGTCGGCCAGGTTCTCCTCGCGGGTGTAGTCCGCCATGCGGCGCATCCAGTTCAGGTCGGCACCGGCGCAGAAGGCGGGTCCCTCGGCAGCCAGCACCACGGCGCGCACCTCGGCGCGGCTGCCCACGTCCTCGAACGCGGCCTTGAGCTGCGCGATGACCTCGTCGTTGAAGGCGTTGCGCACCTCGGGGCGGTTGAGCGTGATGCGGGCCACCGGCCCGGCCATCTCGATGCGAAGGTTGTCCATGCGTTGTACCTCCTCACATCCGGAAGACGCCGAACCGGGTGTCCGGGATCGGTGCGTTGAGCGCGGCGCTCAGGCCCAGCGCCAGCACGCGGCGCGTGTCGGCCGGGTCGATCACGCCGTCGTCCCACAGGCGCGCGGTGGCGTAGTAGGGATGCCCCTGCACCTCGTACTGCTCCTTGATCGGTGCCTTGAACGCGGCCTCTTCCTCGGCGCTCCAGCTGCCTCCCCTGGCCTCGATGCCGTCGCGCTTGACGGTGGCCAGCACGCTCGCGGCCTGCTCGCCCCCCATCACCGAGATGCGGGCGTTGGGCCACATCCAGAGGAAGCGCGGGCTGTAAGCGCGGCCGCACATGCCGTAGTTGCCGGCACCGAAGCTGCCACCGATGATGACGGTGAACTTGGGCACCTGGGCCGTGGCCACGGCCGTCACCATCTTGGCGCCGTTGCGGGCGATGCCTTCGTTCTCGTACTTGCGGCCGACCATGAAGCCGGTGATGTTCTGCAGGAACACCAGCGGCGTCTTGCGCTGGCAGCACAGCTCGATGAAGTGCGCGCCCTTGAGCGCCGACTCGCTGAACAGGATGCCGTTGTTGGCGATGATGCCCACCGGCATGCCCTCAATGCGCGCGAAGCCGCAGACCAGCGTGGTGCCGTAGCGGGCCTTGAATTCGTCGAACTCGGAGCCGTCAACGATGCGGGCGATGATCTCGCGCACGTCGAAGGGCTTGCGCGTGTCGGTCGGGATCACGCCATACAACTCCTCGGCCGGATACAGGGGCTCGACGGGGTCGATGGTGGCGATCGGCGGGACCTTGCGGGCGTTGAGGTTCTTCACCGCCTGGCGCGCCAGCGCGATGGCGTGCAGGTCGTTCTGGGCCAGGTGGTCGGCCACACCCGAGAGCCGCGTGTGCACATCGCCACCGCCCAGGTCCTCGGCGCTGACCACCTCGCCGGTGGCTGCCTTCACCAGCGGCGGGCCGCCCAGGAAGATGGTGCCCTGGTTCCTGACGATGATGGTCTCGTCGCTCATGGCCGGCACATAGGCGCCGCCCGCGGTGCACGAGCCCATGACCACGGCGATCTGCGCGATGCCCTGCGCGCTCATGTTGGCCTGGTTGTAGAAGATGCGGCCGAAGTGGTCGCGGTCAGGGAAGACCTCGTCCTGGTTGGGCAGGTTGGCGCCGCCCGAGTCCACCAGGTAGATGCAGGGCAGGCGGTTCTGCTGCGCGATCTCCTGCGCGCGCAGGTGCTTCTTGACCGTCAGCGGGTAGTAGGTACCGCCCTTCACCGTCGCGTCGTTGCAGACGATCATGCAGTCCACGCCGCTGACGCGGCCGATGCCCGCCACGATGCCGGCGCAGGGCGCGGCGCCGTGGTACATGCCATGCGCTGCCAGTGGCGACAGTTCCAGGAACGGTGCGCCCGGGTCGAGCAGCATCTGCACGCGCTCGCGCGGCAGCAGCTTGCCGCGCGCCGTGTGCTTGGCCCGCGCCGCTTCGCCGCCGCCCTGGGCTGCCTGTTCGATCTGGGCGTTCAGGTCGTCGACCAGCGCGCGCATGGCGGCCGCATTGGCCTGGAACTCGGCGGAACGCGCGTTGAGCTTGGTTTCGAGAATGGTCATGGCAACTCGGTTGGTCAGGCTGTCTTGGTTTCGGCCAGGCCCAGTTCTTCCTTCATCGCCTCGCGAATCCTGAATTTCTGGATCTTGCCGGTCACGGTCATGGGGAAGGCATCGACGAACTTGATGTAGCGCGGCACCTTGTAGTGGGCGATCTGTCCCTTGCAGAAGGCGCGAACATCCTCGTCCGTCAGCGTCTGGCCGGGCTTGGCGATGATCCAGGCACACAGCTCCTCGCCGTACTTCTGGTCGGGCACGCCCACCACCTGCACGTCCTGCACCTTGGGATGGCGGTAGAGGAACTCCTCGATCTCGCGCGGGTACACGTTCTCGCCGCCGCGGATCACCATGTCCTTGATGCGGCCGACGATGTTGACATAGCCCTCGGCGTCCATGGTGGCCAGGTCACCGGTGTGCATCCAGCACTCGGCGTCGATGGCCTCGGCCGTGCGCGCCGGGTCGTCCCAGTAGCCCTGCATCACCGAATAGCCACGCGTGCACAGCTCGCCGCGCTCGCCCACCGGCACGATGCGCCCGGTGTCGGGATCGACGATCTTGACCTCCAGGTGCGGCTGCACCTGGCCGACGGTGGACACGCGCTTGTCCAGCGGCGTGTCGGTGCGGCTCTGGCAGCTCACGGGGCTGGTCTCGGTCATGCCGTAGGCGATGGTCACCTCCTGCATGTGCATCTCCGACTGCACGCGCTTCATCACCTCGATCGGGCACGGCGAGCCGGCCATGATGCCGGTGCGCAGCGTGGACAGGTCGAACGCCTTGAAGCTCGGGTGGTCCAGCTCGGCGATGAACATCGTGGGCACGCCGTGCAGGCCGGTGCATTTCTCGGCCTGCACGGTCTGCAGCACCGAGAGCGGCTCGAAGGCGTCATTGGGATAGACGATGCAGGCGCCATGCGTGAGGCACGCCAGGTTGCCCAGCACCATGCCGAAGCAGTGGTACAGCGGCACCGGGATGCACAGCCGGTCCTGTTCGCTCAGCTTCATGGCCTCGCCGATGAAGAAGCCGTTGTTCAGGATGTTGCGGTGGGTCAGCGTGGCCCCCTTGGGAAAGCCCGTGGTGCCGCTGGTGAACTGGATGTTGATGGGGTCGCGCGCCGTCAGCAGACGCGCCACCGATGCCAGCTGGCCATCGGCCGGATCGCCCGTCTTCATCAGGTCGGAGAAGCGCAGGAACCCCGGCTCGTCATCGCCCTGACCCTCGACATCGATCCAGACCAGGTGCTGCAGCTGGGGCAGGCGTTCGGCCCGCAGTTCACCCGGATTGGCCTGGGCCAGCTCGGGGGCCAGTTCCCGCAACATGCCGATGTAGTCGCTGGTCTTGAAGCGCGGCATCGTCACCAGCGCCCGGCAGCCGACCTTGTTGAGGGCGTACTCGACCTCGGACACGCGGTAGGCCGGGTTGATGTTGACCAGCACCAGCCCCGCCTTGGCGGTGGCCAGCTGCATCAGCACCCACTCGGTGTTGTTGTGCGACCAGATGCCGATGCGCTCGCCCGGCCGCAGCCCCAGGCGCAGCAGCGCGCTGGCCAGCCGGTTGCTCTCGGTCTGCAGCTGCCGGTAGCTGAAGCGGCGCTGCTGGTGCACCACCACCAGGGCCTCGCGGTCCGGGAAGCGATCGACCATGGCATCGAAATGCGCGCCAATGGTCTGCTCGATCAGGGGCTGGTCCGTATCGCCACGGGCATAACTCTCGGTCAACGTCGCCATGCTTGCTGTCTCCTCGGAAACGTCTGGGCAATATCGCATTCCTGCGCCTTGCCGAACAGGCAGGATACCCGCCCCGGCGCCACGCGAGGCGCCAGCAAGGTTGCAAAATACGCCATCACACCTGAAAATCGGCTGGCGATGAACACCCGATCCAGCCCCCCGGCCGCGCGCACACCGTTTGCCTTCGTCCAGAGCGTGATGACGGCCTACACGCTGCGCGGCATGAACCCCTCGGCTGCATTGAGTCAGGCACAGATCGCGCCAGACGGAGATGGCCGCTGGCCTGACCGTGTGTCATCACTGCAGTTCGAGCGCCTGTGCGCCGCCGCCATGCAGGAGCTCGACGACGAAGCCCCTGGCTGGTTCTCCCGCCCCCTGCCCTGGGGCAGCTACGGCATGCTTGCGCGCGCCTCCATCAGCGCGCCGAACCTGCGCATCGCCCTGCGGCGCTGGTGTCGCCACCACGGACTGCTCACGCGCGACGTGACGCTGGTGCTCGACGAGCAGGGCGATGCCGACGGCACGGCCAGCGTCACCGTGCACGAGCACCGCGACATGGGGCCGCTGCGCGAGTTCGCGCTGATCTCGCTGCTGCGCAACGTGCACGGCATCTCGTGCTGGCTGGTGGATTCGCGCATCCCGTTGCGAGCGGCGGAGTTTCCGGTGCCGCGCCCGCCGCATGCCGACGTGTACGGTCCACTGTTCCCGGGCCCGGTGCGCTTCGGCGAACCGCCGCGCGCCGCCCTGCGTTTTGACGTGGCCTACCTCGACCTGCCCTTGCGCCGCGACGACGCGGCACTGGCGCAGATGCTGCGGCGTGCCCTGCCCATCATGGTGCTGCCCTACCGGCGCGACCGCCTGCTGGCCCTGCGCGTGGGCCAGCTGCTGCGCCACGACCCGGCCCACGACACCGGGTCGCTCGCCGCCGCGCTGTCACTCTCGCCCCGCACGCTGCAGCGCCAGCTCGCCGCCGAAGGCACGTCGCTGCAGGCACTCAAGGACGAGGCCCGGCGCGAACGCGCCATCGAGCTGCTGCAGCGCAGCCAGCGCCCCGTCAAGCAGGTTGCGCTCGCCGCGGGCTTTCGCAACGAGAAAAGCTTCATCCGCGCGTTCAGGGACTGGACGGGCGTCTCCCCCGGCGAGTTCCGGCAGACGGGCTCCGCGCCCTGACGACAGGATCGACCGGGACGCTCTCAGATACCCAGCTGCGTCAGCGCGGCCTGCAGGCCCGCCACACCACCAACGCGCTGGTCGTTGATGAATATCTGCGGCATCTGCCGCACCGACGGGCCGCACTTGGCGTAGAAGGCCAGACGTTCGGCCTCGTCGTCGATCCGGATCTCCTCGTAGACCAGCGAGCGGGACTTGAGCAGCATCTTGGCCGACTCGCACTGCGGACAGGCCGATTTGGAGTAGACAACGATCTTGAGGCTCATGGCACCAGTGTAGGCGGTTTCGGCCGTCACGCAGCCGACAGCGCGCTGCCCGCGCCCGCCGCTAGACTGGCCCCATGTACGTGCTCCATCACTGTGTCAGCGCCCGCTCGTTCCGCCCCTTGTGGATGCTGGAGGAGCTGGGCCAGCCCTATGAACTGCGCATCTGGCCTTTCCCGCCCCGCGTGCTGGCGCGCGATTTCCTCGAGCTCAACCCCTTGGGCACGGTGCCGCTGTTCGTGCACGGCAACACGCGCATGACCGAGTCGGCCGCGATCTGCCAGTACCTGGCCGATCGCCATGGGGGCGGAGCCTTCGCGGTACCCGCCTTCGACCCGGCCTACGGCGCCTACCTCAACTGGCTGCACATGAGCGACGCCACGCTCACCTTCCCGCAAACATTGGTGCTGCGCTACGGGCGCTTCGAGCCCGAGGAGCGCCGCCAGCCCCAGGTCGTGGCCGACTACGCGCGCTGGTTCCTGGCCCGGCTGCGCGCCGTGGACGCGGCCGTGCAACAGGCCGAATACCTGTGTGACGGGCGTTTCACCGCCGCGGACGTGACGGTGGGCTATGCCCTGCTGCTGGCCGGCCACATCGGACTGGACGCGCAGTTTCCGCCTGCCGTGGCCGCCTACTGGGAGCGCCTGCGGCAGCGCCCCGCCTTCCGCCGTGCCGTCGAGGCCGAGCAGGCAGCGGCCATCGATCAGGGTCTGGACCCGGTGCCGGCCACCGGCCGCGACGAGGGCGCGGTCGCCGGCAGCAACTGACCCGGCGTAGCGCCGAACAGGCGCCGGAACGCGGCGATGAAGGCCGAAGTGGAGTCGTAACCGCACCCGAGCCCGACCTCGGTCACGCTCTGGCCGGCCTGCAGCAGCGGCAGCGCCGCCATCAGGCGCGCCCGCTGGTACCACTGGCGAAAGCTCAGCTGCGTTTGCCGCTGGAACATGCGCCCCAGGGTGCGCACCGAAACGCCCAGCCGTTGCGCCCAATCCTGCATCGATGCCGGCTCGTCGGGGTGGTCCACCACCTGCTGGCACAGCCCCTGCAACCCGGCATCCGCCGGCCAGGGCAACTGCAGGTCGGCACGCGGCGCGGCATGGATC
>JAEZLX010000063.1 GCA_023415035.1 Pseudomonadota bacterium
CATGCGCGACATCTGCCGCGCAACAGCCGTTGATTACTTGAAACGCGACTGGGCCACCGTCTTCAGTTCGGTGTCCAGCGTGCTCAGGTATTTCGCCAGCTCGCGCATCTCGTTGGGGTTGAACTGCTTGGCGATACCGGCCATCACGCCGTTGTTGCGGCCAACGTAGCGGTTGCCCTCGACCGTGTACGACTTGAGCGCGACGTACAGGTAGTCGGCATGCTGGCCGCCGAGCTTGGGATAGGTCGGGTCGATCGGCTTACTGAAATTGGCGCCGTGGCAGGAAGCGCAGGCGCCCTTGTCCAGCAGCGCTTTGACGGCTTCGGCCGGGGCCTTGGGTGTCTCGGCAGCGGTCTTGTCGGCCTGCGAGGCGTAGAAGGCAGCCAGGTCGGCCATGTCCTCGTCGGTCAGCGAACCGGCAATGCCACGCATGGTCGGGTGCTTGCGGTCACCCTTCTTGTAAGCCGTCAGCGCGGCAACGATGTACTTGTCGCTCTGGCCCGAAATCTTGGGCACCTTGTGGATTTCGGGGAAGCTGTTCTGATAACCCGGGATGCCGTGGCAGCCGATGCACATCTCGGCCTTCTGCTTGCCAGCTTCCACACTGCCTTCGGCATGGGCCGCGACGGCCGCGGTGAAGAGCGTCGCGGCGGCGACAACGGTACGGACGATCGTGGGCGACAGGTTATTCATTTTGCAAGCACAATGAAGAAGGCGATTGATAAAAATCAACGGGCGATTATATAGACTCGACTATCAAATCAGCCCTATTGATTACCCTAGTCCAGTCCCCTTGCGGACACCTCTTTCCGGCACCCGACACATGAAATTCCAAGGCTCCCAGAACTACGTTGCCACCCAGGATCTGATGCTCGCGGTCAACGCCGCCATCACCCTCAAGCGGCCCCTGCTGGTCAAAGGCGAACCCGGCACCGGCAAGACCATGCTGGCCGAGGAAGTGGCCCAGGCTCTGGGCATGCCGCTGCTGCAATGGCACATCAAGTCCACCACCAAGGCGCAGCAGGGCCTGTACGAATACGACGCGGTGAGCCGCCTGCGCGACAGTCAGCTCAACACCCCGGACAGCGCCGAGCGCGTCGGCGACATCCGCAACTACATCATCCAGGGCGTGCTGTGGCAGGCCTTCACGGCCGACCAGCCGGTGGCGCTGCTTATCGACGAGATCGACAAGGCCGACATCGAGTTTCCGAACGACCTGCTGCGCGAGCTCGACCGCATGGAGTTCTACTGCTACGAGACGCGCGAGCTGATCCGCGCCAAGCACCGGCCGCTGGTGTTCATCACCTCGAACAACGAGAAGGAGCTGCCCGACGCCTTCCTGCGCCGGTGCTTCTTCCACTACATCAAGTTTCCCGACGCCGACACGATGAAGAAGATCGTGGAGGTGCACTTCCCGGGCCTCAAGGAAGAACTGCTCGCGACCGCGATGAAGACCTTCTACGACGTGCGCAACCTGCCGGGCCTCAAGAAGAAGCCCTCCACCAGCGAGCTGCTGGACTGGCTCAAACTCCTGATGGCCGAGGACATCCCGCTCGAGGCCCTGCAGACCGCCGACAACAAGGTTGCGATCCCGCCGCTGGTGGGCGCACTGCTCAAGAACGAGCAGGACATCACCCTGTTCGAGAAACTCGTGTTCATGAACCAACGCAACCGCTGAGTCCGCGTCCAGGCCATGACCGCACTGCACGAACCCGTGGTCCTGCAGGGATCACATGTCCGCCTGGAGCCGCTCGCGCCGCACCACCATGACGACCTGGTCGAGGCCGTGCGCGATGGTGAGCTCTGGCGGCTCTGGTACACCAGCATCCCCACGCCCGAGGGCATGGCCGCCGAGATCCGGCGCCGCCTCGACCTGCACGACAAGGGCAGCATGATGCCCTTCGCGGTGATCGCGCTGACCGGCGAACTGGCCGGCCGGGCCGTGGGCATGACCACCTACATGAACATCGACGCGGCCAACCGCTGGCTGGAGATCGGCTCCACCTGGTATCGGCGCGCAGTCCAGCGCACCGCCCTCAACACCGAAAGCAAGCGCATGCTGCTCGGGCGTGCGTTCGACACGCTCGACTGCATCGCCGTGGAGTTCCGCACCCACTGGTTCAACCACGCCAGCCGGCGCGGCATCGAGCGGCTGGGCGCCAAGCTTGACGGGGTGCTGCGCAACCACCTCATCAATACCCATCCGGAGGCCAAGGGCACGTTGCGCGACACCTGCGTGTACAGCATCATCGCCAGTGAATGGCCCGCCGTGCGGGCCCACCTGGATTTCCAGCTGTCCAAGCCCAGGGCATGAGACCATGCTGATCGACTTCTTCTACACGCTGCGCGCGGCCAAGCTGCCGGTCTCGGTCAAGGAGTACCTCACGCTGATGGAGGCGCTCAAGGCCGACGTGGTCGGGCCGACCAACCCCGACGCCTGCAGCATGGACGACTTCTACTACCTCAGCCGCGCCGCGCTGGTGAAGGACGAGAAGCACTACGACAAGTTCGACCGCGCCTTCGCCGCCTACTTCAAGGGCGTGGAGATGATCGCCGACTTCACCAAGCCCATCCCGGCGGACTGGCTGCGCAAGGAGATGGAGCGCATCCTCTCCGACGAGCAGAAGGCCGGCGCGCCCAAGATGGACTGGGACGAGCTGATGGAGACGCTGCGCAAGCGCCTCGAAGAGCAGAAGGAGCGACACCAGGGCGGCAGCAAGTGGATCGGCACCGGCGGCACGAGCCCGTTCGGGCATGGCGGCTACAACCCGCAGGGCATCCGCATCGGCGGCAAGGGAGGCAACAAGTCGGCCGTCAAGGTCTGGGACCAGCGCGCCTACCGCGACTACGACGACACCCAGGAGCTGGGCACGCGCAACATCAAGGTGGCCTTGCGCCGGCTGCGCAAGTTCGCGCGCGAGGGCAACGAGCTGGAGCTTGACCTGCCCGACACCATCCGCAGCACCGCCGCCAATGCCGGGTACCTGGACATCAAGATGATCCCGGAGCGGCACAACAACGTGAAGGTGCTGCTGCTCATGGACGTGGGCGGCACCATGGACGAGCACATCCAGCGCGTCGAGGAACTGTTCAGCGCCGTCAAGAGCGAGTTCAAGCACCTGGAGTTCTACTACTTCCACAACTGCGTCTATGACTTCATGTGGAAGAACAACAAGCGCCGCTTCGCGGAGAAGTTCCCGACCTGGGACATCATCCGCAAGTACAACAAGGACTACAAGCTGATCTTCGTGGGCGACGCCACCATGAGCCCCTACGAGATCCTGCAGCCCGGCGGCAGCGTCGAGTACAACAACGAGGAAGCGGGCGCCGAGTGGCTGCAACGCCTCACGCACGCCTTTCCCAAATTCGCCTGGATCAACCCGGAACCTCAGGGCGTGTGGCAGTATCGACAAAGCATCAGCATCATCCAGCAGCTCATGGGCAACCGCATGTACCCGCTCACGCTCAAGGGCCTGGAAGACGCCATGCGACTGCTTTCCAAATAAACGATGCACCCGACGACCCGCCCGGTGCCGGCCCCCGGGCGCCGGTCCGCTGCTTCTCCCACCGCCTGCCAGCTCCTCGGGCCGCTGTGCCTGAGCCTGTGCCTGTGGGCGGCCCTGCCTGCCATGGCGCAGACCGGGGCGCCGGCGGCGGCCGAGCCGGCAACGCCCGCACCGCGCTTTGACATCGCGCTGGAAGCGCCGGGTGCCATCAAGGACTTCCTGCTGCGCCACCTGGACCTGCAGCGCTACCGGAACTTCGAGGACCTCAACGCGGCCGAGCTGGAGCGCCTGGTGGCGCGTGCGCCTGAGGACCTGCGCAGCCTGCTGGGCACGCTCGGCCACTTCTCGCCGCAGCTGGACATCCGCGTCACGCCGGGCGAAGGCGGGAAGGCTGCACCCCTGGGTGTGGTGCGCATCGACGTGGACCCGGGCCCCGTGACGCGCATCGCCGGCCAGCGCTTTTTCTTTCGCGGCGACATTGCCGACAATCCCGAGGCAGCGGACCAGCGCGAGGCCATCGAGCGCGAGGCCCGGCTGCCGGTGGGCGAGCCTTTCACCCAGGCCGACTGGGACCAGGCCAAGACCCGCGCGCTGCGGCGCCTGACGAGCGAGCGCTATCCCAACGGGCGGCTCGTCAACAGTCTGGCCGACATCGACGCCA
Source organism: Pseudomonadota bacterium (assembly GCA_023415035.1). Classification (GTDB taxonomy): domain Bacteria; phylum Pseudomonadota; class Gammaproteobacteria; order Burkholderiales; family Burkholderiaceae_C; genus Hydrogenophaga. The sequence continues at coordinate 4,168 of JAEZLX010000063.1, forward strand.
GCGTGCAGCAGGCCAATCTCTACATCGAGCTCGATTCCGGCCCGCCCCGCCGTCTGGGCGAGATCCGCGTGCGAGGCGCCCGCCGCTACGACGCCGACCAGGCCGAAAACCTGGCGCGGCTGGCCGGCATCGAGACCGGCGCCATCTACAGCCTGGAGCGCCTGCAGACCGCGCAGACGCGCATCCTCGCCAGCGGCCGCTACGAATCCGTGCTGGTCACGGTCGAGCCCGACGGCGACACGCCCGACCTGCCGGTGCTGGTGCAGCTGCGCGAGCGGCGCCTGCACAAACTGCAGATCGGTCTGGGCGCCAGCACCGACAGCGGTCCCCGCGTGTCGCTGGAGTACACGCACCAGCAGGTGCCCGGCATCGGCTGGCAGTCGGACAACCGGATCCAGCTCGAACGCAAGGACCGGCTGGCACAGACCGTGTGGACCGCACCGCTGGACGAACAAGGCTGGCGCTGGGCCGCCAGTGCCCGCTGGGCGCAGCAGATCGACGACTTTTACACCACCACCAGCCAGCGCCTGCGCTGGGGCCGCTCGCAGGAAGAAGCCGCGCGTGACCAGGGCCAGTACCTGCAATTCGACCGCGCACGCACGGCCGGCACCACCGCGCGCTCCGCAGGCCCTTCGCACGCCCGCTCGTCCCTGAGCATCAACCATGCATGGACCTGGCGGCGATTCGACAACCCGGTGTTCCCCGAAAGCGGCCAGGGGCTGGCCCTGGAGCTTGGCGCCGGCTTCACGCTCGACGGCACGCGCCGCCCGTTCCTCAAGGCACAGACACGCTGGCTCACCTACTGGCCGCTGGGCCTGGACGTGCCCCTGCCGCCCCCCGCGCCAGGCGAGGCCAGGCCTGTCGCCTCCGATGCCGGACAAGGCAGCCGGCTCGGGCGCCTGGCCCTGCGGCTCGAAGGTGGCGCCGTGGCCGCCAAACGTGACGCCGAGCTGCCCGACACCCAGCTGTTCCTGGCCGGCGGCGACGCCTCGGTGCGCGGCTACGGTCTGCGCGAGATCGGCATCCCGCGCCCCACGGGCGGCGTGGCGCCCGGCCGCTACCTGGCCGTCGCCAGCTTCGAATGGCAGCGCCCGCTGTGGCGCAACGGCCAGCGCACCCCATGGGAGCATGTGGTGTTCGTCGATGGCGGCGCGGTGGCCGACCGCGCGCGCGACCTGCGCGCTCAATGGGGCGTGGGCACCGGCGTGCGCTTCAACAGCCCCGTGGGCCCGCTGCAGCTCGATCTGGCCTATGGCGTCGAGCCGCGCGACTGGCGTGTACACCTGAGCGTGGGCTTCACCTTCTGAACCAGAGCCGATGAGCCAGCCCGACACAGCCCCCACCCAGGCCCCGCCGGCCGCGAGGCGACGGCACCGCCCGTTACGCTGGCTGCTCGTGGTGCTCCTGGCCCTGGTGCTGGCGGCACCGGTGGTGTTCTGGTTCTGGGCCGCCAGCCCCGGCTCGCTCGCCACCACGCTCTCGTGGGTGCAGCGGTATCTTGACGGTCAGCCTCCGGAGGCCGGCCGCCTGCACATCGAGGGCGCCGAAGGCAGCCTGCGCCTGGGTGGCAGCGTCGCCCTGCTGCGCTGGACGCAGGACGGCCTCACCGTACAGGCCCAGGGCGTGCGCCTGCTATGGACCCCGGCACTGCTGCCCACACTGCTCACCCAGCGCCGCCTGGACATCGCCGGGCTGCATGCCGACCGCCTGGACATCACCGACGAGCGCCCGCCCACCAAAGACCACAGCGGTCCGCCCACCAGCGCCGAGCTGCCGCTGCGCATCAATCTGCCCTGGTCGGTCGATGCCCTCACGATGCAGGGCAACACCTCCCTGGCACTGAGCGGCTTGCGCGGTCACTATGCCTACGGGCCGGCAGCCGCCCTCGGCAACGGCCAGGCACACCAGCTGATGCTCGACAGCCTGCACTGGGCCGATGGCGACTACCAGGGCACGCTGGTGCTGGGCGCGCATTCGCCCATGCCGCTGCGCCTGCAGGCCCGGGGGCAGGTCCGCGTTGCCATACCCGACGGCACACCCCAGAACCTGCGTGCCGAACTCCAGGCCGAAGGCGCGCTGGCCCACGCCGACGCCGCCCTTGATGCGCGCCTGCTGCTGCGTCAAGCCGGCAGCGACGAACCGGCCATACCGGCAGCGCTCGACCTCAGCGCGCGCATCCTGCCCTGGCACGCCCAGCACCCCGTGGCGGCCCTGCAGGCGCAACTGCACCGGCTGAACCTCGCCGGCCTGTGGCCGCAGGCGCCGCAGACAGCCCTCTCGGGCCACGCCACGGCCCACACCAGCGGCACCCAATGGCTGGCCCGGGTCCAGCTCGACAACGAACGCCCCTCGCCCGCCGACCAGGGTGGGCTGCCGCTTGGCCAGCTGCGTGTGTCGATCACGCAGGAAGGCCCGGACTGGCGCATCCATGATCTGCAGGCCCGCATCGGCGAAGGATCCTTGCGCGGAGAAGCCAGGCTGCGTGCCGGCGACGGTCCTCTCTGGCAAGGCCCCTGGTCCGGGCACCTGCTGGTCGAACGCATCGATCCGTCAACGCTCTGGAGCGCGCTCATTCCGGGCCACCTCGACGGCACACTCGACGCGCAAACCCAGACTGCCGAAGGCAGCGACGCGTTCACCACCACCTTCAACGGCCAGCTTGCCCGCTCGCCCCAGGCCGGCCGGCGCGCCAGCGGCCCCACGCTGCTGGACGCGCTGGAGCTTCGCGGGCAATGGCAGGCCCGCACCGATGCGCCTGACGAGGGCCGGCTCACGCTCGATCGGCTTCGCGTGCGCGGAGCCGGCGTCTCGCTGCAAGGCCGCGCCACCCTGAACCTGGCCAACCGCCATCTGGAAGGCACGCTCGATGCCACCGCCCCCGGCCTCACGGCACGCTGGCAAGGTCTGGCCGCCCCCGCCACCGGACAGGGCGAGCTGGCCCTGCGCCTGGACGACGCCACCGCCGCGCAAGGCTGGATCGCCTCCCTGCAGGTGCTGCCACTCATCGGCCCCGCTGTCCGCGACAGCCTCGGCCCCTGGCCCGATGCCCGCCTCAAAGGCCAGGCCTCGGCGGTCGCGCGGTGGCAGGGCGGCCTGGCGCCGCTGGGCCTTCCCGCCCCGGCTGGCACACAGGACGCTGCCCGCCCACTGCGACTGGATCTGGACGTGCAGGTGCCCGCCCTTTCGCTGCAGGCCACCGCCGACACCCCAGCCTGGGAACTGCGCGACACCCGTCTGCAGCTCGCCGGCCCGCCGACCGCGCTGGACACCCGCCTCACGGCCCTGCTGCGGGGCGCACCGGGCGAGTTCACGGCCCGGACCCTCGGCACGCTGCAACCGGCCTGGCCGGCACCGGCCACCGACATCGCCCGCCCGCCCGCCTCCGTCCGGTTGCAGGTGGACGAGCTGGCGCTCACCGCGCGGCCATCGCCCTCCACCTCCGCGCCCTGGCGGCTCAACGCCACCCAGGCCTTTGCCATCGACTGGCGCCAGCCCAATGGCGGCCCGCTGCTCGAAACCGGCGCCGTCAGGCTGGCACTGCAGTCGCCCGGCACCTCGACAGCGTCAACGCCGGCCCGCCTGGCATGGGAACACCTGCGCTGGCATCGCGGCGCCCTCTCCACGAAGGGGTCGCTGGGCAACCTGCCGCTGGCCTGGGCCGACCTGCTCACCGCCCACGGTGATCCGGCCGGCGGCGTCCTCACCCGCGCCGGCATTTCGACGGACCTCATGCTGCAAGGCCATTGGGAGCTGGTGCTGCCGGAGGGCTCGAAGGAGCTGCCGCGTGTGCAGCTGACCCTGGAGCGCCAGTCGGGCGACCTGACGGTGCGCACCGATGCCCTGCCCGCACCCGTTACCGCCGGCGTGCGCACGGCCCGCCTCGATGTCGGCACCCAGGGGCAGTCGGTGCAGGGCCGACTGCAATGGGAGACACGGGAGCTCGGCCAGATCGAGGCCAACGTGCAAACCACGCTGTCGCCGCCGTCAGCCAACGAGCCCGCCTGGCACTGGCCCAAGCAGGCCCCACTGTCCGGCCAGGTTCACGCGCGGCTGCCCGAGGCCGGCGTCTGGTCGGCCCTGGCACCGCCTGGCTGGCGCGTGCAGGGAAGCCTGGATGCCCAGGTGGAGCTGGCCGGCACCCGCGCCGAGCCACGCTGGAGCGGCACCCTCGATGCCCGGCAACTGGCGGTCAGCTCCGTGGTCGAGGGCATCGCCTTCACCGGCGGCCAGCTGCTCGCCCGGCTCGACGGCGACCGCCTGCGGCTGGAGCGCCTGCACCTGCAAGGCCCCGGCGGCGCCAGCGAGGGCGGCGTCTTCGAGGCCACTGGCAGCGCCATCTGGCGCTCCATCACCCGCGACGGCCGCACCCGGCGCGAACCCCTCATCGATCTGCAGGCCACCGCGCGCCAGCTGCGCGTGTCCAACCGGCCCGACCGGCGCCTCACCCTCACCGGCGACCTGCAGGCCAGACTCGACGGCCCGGCCCTGGACGTGCGCGGCACCCTGACCGCCGACAACGCCCTGTTCATCCTGCCCGACGAGTTCACCCCGAAGCTCGGCGCCGACGTGGTGGTGCGACTGCATGGTGATCGACCGGTGCCCCCCAGCGCCCTGCCCGTGCAGACCCATGTGGATGTCCAGATCAACCTCGGCCAGCAGTTCGAGGTGCGCGGCCAGGGCCTGGCCACCCGGCTCGTCGGCCGGCTCAACGTGCTGAGCACGCCCGCCCTGCCCGGCATGCGCGTGGTGGGCGAGGTGCGCACCCGCAGCGGCACCTACCGCGCCTACGGCCAGCAGCTGGCCATCGAGACCGGGATACTGCGGTTTTCCGGCCCTTATGACGACCCGGCGCTGGACATCGTGGCCATCCGCCCCAACCTGCGCGACCAGCGCGTGGGCGTGCGCATCCTCGGCACCGCCCAGCGCCCGCAGGTGAACCTCTTCTCCGACCCCGACATGGCCGACAGCGAAAAACTCGCCTGGCTGGTGCTCGGGCGTCCCGCCACCGGCGCGGGTGCCGAAGCCGCCGTGCTGCAGCAGGCCGCGCTGGCCCTTCTGTCCGGCAATGGCGAAGGCGTGGGCAGCCGTGTGGCGGGCTTTCTGGGGCTGGACCAGCTCGACGTCGTGGACCGCGGCGAGGCGGGCGATGCCCTGAGCATGGGCAAGCGATTTTCCAACCGCCTGTACCTGAGCTACGAGCGCGACCTGCTCAGCACCCTGGGCACCGTGGCCGTGTTCTACGACCTCTCGCGCTGGCTCACCCTGCGTGCCCGCGCCGGCGAGGAAAACGCCGTCGACCTGATCTTCCAGCGGGAATTCGACTGATCCGTTTCTTGGACGTCAGAAATCTGACGTGAAGCTTACTGTCGCAATCTGTCATCAACGTGCGCCAAGTTGCGTCATGTATTGATTGGGCTGCTGCCGGTTTCGATGACACCTTGTTAAGGTGGAAGATGAAACCGGAGGTGGTTCATGGAGAGAAGAAGGACATTCAGCCGCGAGTTCAAGCTCGAGGCGGTCAGGTTGCTCACCGAGCGTGGCGTGGCTGTGGCCCAGGCAGCCAAGGACCTGGACGTTCACGAGAACGTGCTGCGCAAGTGGGTTCGTGAGTTGCGAGAGGAGCCCCAGGAGGCGTTCCCTGGCTACGGCAAGCAGAAGGCCCAGGACGCGGAGATAGCGCGACTGCGCAAGGAGGTTTGAGGTTGCCCCTGAAAACTGGAGTTCTTAACCCTTGTTGAAAATACCGACAAGGAGTTCAGAGATGAGTGACAAGCAGGTGCGTGCGCAGTACACGCGAGAGTTCAAGCAGGAGGCTGTTCGGCAGGTCCGCTCGGGTCAGGCGATTGCGGTGGTGGCCAAGGTACTGGGCATTCCCAAAGCGAGCCTGGGCAACTGGGTACGGCTGTCAGCCAAGGGAGAATTGGACGGTGCGGGCGGTGGAGACAAGAGCATCCAGGTTTGGCCCGAGCAGATGGAGATAGCCCGGTTGCGTGCAGAGAATGCTCGCCTTCGCATGGAGCGCGACATCGCAAAAAAAGCCGCGGCGTACTTCGCGCAGGACACGCTGCGAGGTACGCCTGGATTCACCAAATGAGAAAGCTGTACCCGGTGAGTGTGTCCTGCGGGGTGCTGGAGGTCAGCGCAAGCGGGTACTTCAACTGGCTACGCCGGCGTGAGTCTGGCCACGGTGGACCTGCCCGGCGTCACAGCGACCAAGCCCTGCTGGCGTACATGCGCGCCATCCACGCCGAGGTGAAGGGGGAATACGGCTGGCCCCGCATGCACAAGGAACTGCTGGCCCGGGGCATCCGGGTGGGCAAGGACCGGGTGCGCAAGCTCATGCAGCAGCACGGCATCAGGGCCAAGACCAAACGCAAGTTCGTGGTGACTACCGACAGCCGCCACAGCCTGCCGGTGGCGCCCGACTTGGTACAGCGGCGCTTTAACCCCGAGGCGCCCAACCAGCTGTGGAGTGGCGACATCACCTACATCCAACCGACGAGGGCTGGCTGTACCTGGCTGCGGTCATCGACCTGTTCAACCGTCAGGTGGTGGGTTGGAGCCTGCAGCCGCACATGCAGGCCAGCCTGGTCAAGGACGCGCTGGCCATGGCGTGGTGGCGCCGCAGGCCACCTCCTGGACTGATATTCCACAGCGACCGGGGCAGCCAGTATTGCAGCCATGAGTTCCAGGATGCCTTGAAGGACTGGGGCATGCGTTCATCGATGAGCAGAAAGGGGAACTGCTGGGACAACGCACCGACCGAGAGCTTCTGGGGTCGGCTGAAAACAGCCAGCGTACATGGGTGCAAATTCGCTACCCGTGAGCAGGCCAGGCAGGCGGTGATGGACTGGATGGCCTTCTACAATCACCGCAGGCTGCATTCGTCGCTGGGCTACCTCAGCCCGATGCAGTACGAGCAGCGCTGGTACGAGGCACAGCGTAAAAAGGCCGCGTGAACCGTGGGTTAAGAGCTACACGAAACAGGGGCAAGGTCAAGGCACTCATCACGGAACTTTCCGTTGAAGCTCTCGTCGGTGCCGTTTTGCCAAGGCTTGCCTGGGTCGCTCAGCGAGGTGCCGATGCCGGCCTTGGCGATCCACTCCAGGAT
>JAEZLX010000102.1 GCA_023415035.1 Pseudomonadota bacterium
GAGGAAGAGGGCGTGGCTGTGGCCGAGCGCATCGCGGGCCAGCATGGTCACGTGAACTTCGACACCATCCCCTACGTCATCTACACCAGCCCCGAGATTGCCTGGGTCGGCAAGACCGAGCAGCAGCTCAAGGCCGATGGCGCCGCCTACAAGGCCGGCCAGTTCCCGTTCCTGGCCAACGGCCGTGCGCGTGCGCTGGGTGACACCACGGGCTTCGTCAAGATCCTGGCCGATGCCAAGACCGACGAGATCCTGGGCGTGCACATCATCGGCCCCATGGCGTCGGAGCTGATTGCCGAAGCCGTGATGGCGATGGAGTTCAAGGCCAGCAGCGAGGACATCGCCCGCATCTGCCACGCGCACCCCTCGCTGAGCGAAAGCACCAAGGAAGCCGCGCTGGCCGTCGACAAGCGGACGCTGAACTTCTGATTTCGCAGAAGCGTTCGCATGTCCGTCAAGGCGACTTATGAAGCCGCGCTCGCCGAGCGCGGCTTTTCTTCTGATCCTGCCCAGCTGCGCGCCATCGAGGCGCTGGAGCGCTGCGCGGCCGACTGGGGTGCCTACAAGCAGCGCCGCTCGAACGCGCTGAAGAAGCTCTTCATCAAGCCGGAGATCCCTCGCGGCGTCTACATGTACGGCGGCGTGGGGCGCGGCAAGTCGTTCCTGATGGACTGCTTCTTCCATGCGGTGCCCATCCGGCGCAAGACGCGCCTGCACTTCCACGAGTTCATGCGCGAGGTGCACCGCGAGCTGCGCGAGCTGCAGGGCACGGTGAACCCGCTGGACGAGCTGGGCGCGCGTATCGCCAAACGATACAAGCTCATCTGCTTCGACGAGTTCCACGTCGCGGACGTGACCGACGCCATGATCCTGCACCGCCTGCTGGAGGCGCTGTTCAAGGCGGGCGTGGGCTTCGTCACCACTTCCAACTTCCATCCTGACGGGCTCTATCCCGACGGTCTGCACCGCGACCGCATCCTGCCGGCCATCGAGCTGCTCAAGCAGCGGCTGGAGGTCATCAATGTCGACAACGGCACCGACTACCGCCAGCGCACGCTCACCCACATCCAGCTGTACCACTGCCCGCTCGGTGAGCAGGCCGACCAGGCCATGGCGCAGGCTTTCGGCCAGCTGGCCGAGGTCGCGGACGAGGATCCGGTGATGCACATCGAGTCGCGCGAGATTCGTGCCCTGCGCAAGGCCGGCGGTGTGATCTGGTTCGACTTCCGTACCCTGTGCGGCGGTCCGCGTTCGCAGAACGACTACCTGGAGATCGCCAGCCAGTTCCACACGCTGCTGCTGTCGAATGTGCCGAAGATGGAAGTGCGCCAGGCCTCGGAAGCGCGACGCTTCACCTGGCTGATCGACGTGCTCTATGACCGGCGCGTCAAGCTCATCATGTCGGCCGAGGTGCAGCCCGAGCAGCTCTATCTCGAAGGGCCGATGTCACACGAGTTTCCGCGCACGGTCTCGCGTCTGGGCGAAATGCAGTCTGCCGAATACCTGGCGCTGGAGCACCGCACCGTCGATACCGGCCTGACCTGAGGGAAGAGGATCACCCCAGTGGATCGAGCTTGACGATGACCAGCGACAGGTTGTCGCCCATGCCCTTGGCACGGGTACGCGCCTTCTGGATCAGGAATTCGCAGGCCTCGCGCGGGGTCAGCATCGCAATGGTGCTGCCCAGCTCCTCCGGCGTGAAGTAGTGCCAGACGCCGTCGCTGCAGGCCATGAGCGCATCGCCTGGCGCCAGTTTCGGCACCACATGCAGATCCACCGGCGGTTCGTTGTCGGTGCCCAGACACCCCATCAGGATGTTCGAGTGCGGGTGGTCCAGGGCTTCCTGTTCGGTGATCTCCCCCTGGTTCACGAGCGTCTGCACGTAGGAGTGGTCCATGGTACGGCTGACCAGGCGGCCGTTGCGAAAGTGGTAGACGCGCGAGTCACCCGCGTGCACCCAGTGGCATTCGCCCGATGGGTTGATGAGGAACGCAGCGATGGTGCTGTGCGGCTCCTGCTCGGCGGAGACGGCCGTCAGCTTGATGACCAGATGCGCTTCCTCGACGATCTGGCGCAGCAGGGCGGAGGGGTCGTCACTCTCGGGGTCGTAGCGCTCGAACAGCTGCCGCGCCGTGAGCATGACCTGGTCGGAGGCCTTGCGCCCGCCGCTGCGTCCGCCCATGCCGTCGGCCACCACGGCCAGCAGGCAGCCGGCGCGTTGCGCATGATGCAGAAGGCATACCTGATCCTGCTGGTAGTCGCGGTCACCCCGGTGGATGCCGGTCGAGGCATTGATGCGATAGCCCTTTTTGTTGCTGCTCATGGAGGAGGATGGTTTGTCCGTCTGCAAGCGAAGATTCCGGATGTTAACCATGAGTGGGCAATGGCTGGCGAAGTTTTCCGTCAGCCGGCCACAGTGTCGCGTGCAGGGAACAGCGCCGCCAAAAGGGCGACGGCACCGGGATTGTCAGGAACCGGTGATTACCAGAGCTTCCACCACGGATCGTCGCGGCGCTTGAAAGCCTGTTCGCTGTTGGGGTAGCTGGCGGCCATCACGCGGCGGGCGTCGTCCCGCAGCTCGGTCATGCCCAGCGCGTCGTACGACTGGATCAGGATGTACAGGGCCTCTTCGAGGGCCGGCGCGTTCGTGTACTCGGCCAGCGCGGCCTGGGCGCGGTTGATCGCAGCCACATAGGCGCCGCGGTTGTAGTAGTAACGGGCGACGTGAACCTCGTACTGCGCCAGCGAGTTGATGATGTAGGTCATGCGCGCGCGCGCATCGCCCGCATAGCGCGAGTTCGGAAAGCGTTCGACCAGCTCGCGGAAGGACTCGAAGGACTCCTTGGCGGCCTTCTGGTCACGCTCGGACAGGTCCTGGCGCGAGAGGGAGCCCAGCAGCCCGAGGTTGTCGTTGAAGTTGATCAGGCCCTTGAGGTAGAGCGCGTAATCCATCGCCGGGCTGGCCGGGTGGAGCTTCATGAAACGGTCGACGGCGGCCAGTGCCTGCGCCTGCTCGCCCGCCTTGTAATGGGTGAACGCCTTGTCCAGCTGCGCCTGCTGGGCCAGCGGCGTGCCGGCCGCACGGCCTTCGAGTTTTTCGAACAGGACGACGGCCTTGTCGAAGTTGCCCGAGTTGCGCTCGTCCTGGGCCTCGCTGTAGATCTTGTTGGGGCTCCAGCCGGCGGTCTCGTCCCTGGACGTGCTGCTGCAGGCCTGAAGCACCAGGGCGGCCACCAGGGTGAGCGGCACCAACGATAATCTGGACGAACGCATCACACGCACACCTTTGCAATGGGGATAACAGGTCTTGCCATCTGAAATTATATCGGCGGGGGGCACTTTGGCCGCAGCAGAGGCCGACGAACCCGAATTCATGGACGGGCAGGTGCCCGGGATCGAGTGCCGCCAGTGCACTGTGCCCCAGAGCCTGCATGACCAGCGATTGGACAAGGTGCTGGCCGCGCTGGTTCCCGAGTTTTCCCGCACCTACCTGCAGCAGCTGATCGCCGACGGCGCGGTGCGGCGGCCCGTTGGCGGCGCGGTCAAGCCGGCTGCGCGCGTGGCCGCGGGCGAACCGCTGGAGATCGAACTGAGGCCCACCCAGCAGGCCATGGCCTTCGTGGCCCAGCCCATGGTGCTGGATCTGGCCTACGAGGACGAGCACCTGCTGGTGGTTCGCAAGCC
>JAEZLX010000109.1 GCA_023415035.1 Pseudomonadota bacterium
GTGCAGAACTGGGACAAGACCATCACCACCATCCCCACGTGGCGGCTGATGTCCGAGAGCTACCGCAACTGGCGCGGCATGTTCAACTCGGGCGGGCGGCGCATCAAGCGCACGCTGCGCATCGACATGAACTCGGTCCGCTTCCTGGAGAAGACCGACATCGACAACCTGCGCGACATCGCCATCATCCGCCCCTACATGGACAGCAAGCTCCAGGATGTGGCTGCCACCAACAGCGCGCTGGAGCAGCAGCTGGGCGAGCTGGCGCGTGATCCCGCCAACCTGCGGCGCCTGACCAACCTCGGCACCTTCCGCGCCTACGTGAACGAATACCTGCGCCGCCATCCGTCCATCCACAAGGACATGATCCTGATGGTGCGCACCATGGAGCCCACGCCCGAGGGCATACCGATGGAGCTGTACTGCTTCACCTCGACCACCGCCTGGGTGGACTACGAGGCGGCGCAGAGCGACATCTTCGACCACCTGCTGGCAATCCTGCCCGAGTTCGGCCTGCGTCCGTATCAGCAGCCCAGCGGCCACGACCTGCGCGAGGGCCTGCTCCAGGCCCGCACCCTGCCCGGCCTCAACCCGCCGACCGCCTGAGGATGAAGTCGGTGCCGTCGGGCCGGCCTGGCAGCTGGAGCCGGGCCTGCGCCGGCGACGTTTCGGCCAGCAGCCGGCCGCGGCGCCACACCTTCAGGCGCGTGGCGCGCAGGCGGATGGCCTCCACCGGGTCGTTCGCCTGCAGCAGCACGAAACTGGCGGCCTTGCCCGGCTCGATGCCGTAATCGGCCAGTCCCATCACCCGCGCGGCGTTGACCGTGACGGCGTTGAAGCACTGGCGCATGCCGGACTGGCTGGTCATCTGCGCCACGTGCAGGCCCATGTGGGCCACTTCGAGCATGTCGCCGCTGCCCAGGCTGTACCACGGGTCCATCACGCAGTCGTGACCGAAGGCCACGTTCACGCCAGCGGCTATCAGCTCGGGCACGCGCGTCATGCCGCGTCGTTTGGGATAGCTGTCATGCCGGCCCTGCAGGTTGATGTTGATCAGCGGATTGGCCACCGCGCTCACGCCGCTTTCGGCGATCAGCGGGATCAGCTTGCTCACGTAGTAGTTGTCCATGCTGTGCATGGACGTGAGGTGCGAGCCGTTGACCCGGCCCTGCAGGCCCAGACGCTGCGTCTCGAAGGCCAGCGTCTCGATGTGGCGCGATAGCGGGTCGTCGCTCTCGTCGCAGTGCATGTCCACCGGCAGGCCGCGTTCGGCCGCGAGTTCGCACAGCAGCTTCACGCTGACCGCGCCGTCGGCCATGGTGCGCTCGAAGTGCGGGATGCCGCCGACCACGTCCACGCCCAGGTCGAGCGCGCGCCGCAGGCTGTCGAGCCCGCCTTTCGTGCGCAAGACGCCGTCCTGCGGGAAGGCCACGAGCTGCAGGTCCAGATAGGGCGCCACCCGCTTTTTCACCTCCAGCATGGCGCGCACCGGCAGCAGGCTCGGGTCACTGGTGTCCACGTGGCTGCGGATGGCCAGCAGGCCCTTGGCCACGGCCCAGTCGCAGTAGGCCAGCGCGCGTTCGACCAGCGCCTCTTCGGTCAGCAGCGGCTTGAGCTCGCCCCACAGCGCGATGCCTTCGAGCAGGGTGCCGCTCTGGTTCACGCGCGGCAGGCCATAGCTGAGCGTCGCGTCCATGTGGAAATGCGGGTCACAGAACGGCGGGCTCAGCAGCAGGCCGCCGGCATCGACGGTTTCGTGCGCGGGGGCCTGCAGCCCCTCGGCCACCTCGACGATGCGGCCGTCCTGCACGGCGACCGACATGCCGGTGCGCCCGTCTGGCAGTGTGGCGTGGGTGATCAACAGGTCAAGCATGGTGGTCGGTAAATCGGTTGGTTTGTGAAGATGGGTCGGCCGGGTGGCAAGGCATCCGCGAGGCTGGCATCCGCGAGGCTGGCATCCGCCGCTTCGACGCTGATCGCCCCGGCTGCACCGCGGCCGTCAGCGCTCTCCCTTGCGGTAGGGCTTCATCAGCGCCTGCGGATAAGCCGCCTTGCGCGCCACCAGCACCAGCGCCAGGATGGACAGAGCGTACGGCAGCATCAGGTAGAACTGGTAGGGGATGGCGCTGGCGCCGCTTTGCTGCAGACGCAACTGCAGCGCGTCAAAGAAGGCGAACAACAAAGCGCCCAGCAGCGCCTTGCCGGGCCGCCACGAGGCGAACACGACCAGCGCCACGCAGATCCACCCGCGCCCGTTGACCATGTTGAAGAAAAAGGCATTGAAGGCCGAGAGGGTGAGAAAGCTGCCGGCCACGCCCATGAGCGCCGAGCCGGCCACGATGGCGCCGGTGCGCACCGCCGCCACCGACACGCCCTGCCCTTCGGCGGCCTGCGGGTTCTCGCCCACCATGCGGACAGCCAAGCCCACCGGCGTGCGCAGAAGCACCCAGGCCGAGATCGGCGCCAGTGCAATGGCCAGCAGCGTCAGCGGCGTCTGCGCCGACAGCACCGGAATGCCCAGCCCTTCCATCGGTGCAAACGGCGTGATGGTGGGCGGCGTGCTCACCTTCGGGAATGCGACCCGGTAACCGTAGTACGACAGCGCCGTCGCCAGCAGTGTGATGCCCAGGCCGGCCACGTGCTGCGACAGCGCCAGCCCCACGGTCAGCAAGGCATGCAGCAGGCCGAAGGACGCGCCCGCCAGTGCCGCCACCGCCACGCCGCCCCACAGCGGCAGGCCCTGGTAGACCGCGATCCAGCCGGCAAAGGCGCCAGCCACCATGATGCCTTCGATGCCCAGGTTGAGCACCCCGGCGCGCTCGCACCAGAGCACGCCCAGCGTGCCCAGGATCAGCGGCGTGGCAATGCGCAGCACGGCCACCCAGAATGCGGGATTGAGCAGAGTGTCGATCGTTTCAGCCATGCCCTATTTCCTGTGCACCCGATACTGGGTCAGCAGCGTGGCCACCAGCACCGACAGCAGCGCCACGGCCACGATCACGTCGGCCAGGTAGGTGGGCACGCCGATGGCGCGGCTCATGCTGTCCGCGCCCACCAGCACCCCCGCGACGAAGACAGCAGCGGCGATGACGCCCAGCGGGTTCAGGCCTGCGAGCATCGCGATCACGATGCCGCTGTAGCCGTAGCCCGGCGACATGTCCAGCGTCACATAGCCGGCACGGCCGGCGACCTCGATCGCGCCTGCCAGGCCCGCGAGCGCGCCCGAGAGCAACGCCACCAGCACGATGGTGCGCGTGACCGGCACGCCCGCGAACGCGGCCGCGCGCGCGTTGGCGCCGACGGCGCGGATGTCGAAACCCAGCACCGTGTACCTGAACAGCACCCACACCAGGAACGCCAGCACCACCGCGCCGATCAGGCCGCTGTGCACACGCGTGCCCTCGATCAGGCGCGAGAGCTCCAGCTCGGGGATCAGCGACACGCTCTGCGGCCAGCCCATGGCCATGGGATCTTTCATCACGCCGTCCAGCAGGGCCGAGACCAGGAGCAGCACGATGAAGTTCAGCAGCAGCGTGGTCACCACCTCGTCCACGCCCAGGCGCTGCTTCATGAGCGCGGGTCCGAGCAGCAGCAGCGCCCCGGCCAGCGCGGCGGCCAGCATCATCAGCGGGAACAGCAGCCACAGCGGCAATGCCAGGCCCTCCCCGCCGTGCAGGCCCCCCACGGCCACGGCGGCCAGCGCCCCGGCGTACAACTGGCCCTCGGCGCCGATGTTGAACAGCCGCGCCTTGAAGGCCACGGTGGCGGCCAGCCCGGTGAGGATGAGGGGAACGGCCCGCGTGAGCGTTTCGCTCCACGCGAACAGCGAGCCGAACGCGCCACGGAACAGCAGGCCGTAGGTCTGCCCCACCGGCGCGCCGGCCCACAGCACCAGCAGGCTGCTCACCAGCAGGGTGAATGCCACCGCGCCCAGCGGCGCCAGCACCAGGGCCGCCGCGGAAGTCTGGGTTCGGCGCTCAAGCCGCATGATCGCCTCCATGCCCGGCCATGGCCAGGCCGATGGATTCGCGCGTCCACACCTCGGCGGGCAGTGCCTCGGTAAGGCGCCCCTGGTGCATGACCGCGATGCGGTCACCCAGCGTCATCACTTCCTCCAGATCGTCGGAAATCACCAGCACGGCGGCACCGGCATCGCGCGCGGCGATCAGCTGCTGCTGGACGTACGAGACGGCGCCGATGTCCAGACCCCAGGTCGGCTGGTGCGCGACGATGAGCAAGGGCGTCTTCCTGCCCCGCTGCGGCTCGCCACCGTCGTCCGGCGCCATCAGCGCACGCCCCAGAATGAGTTTCTGCATGTTGCCACCCGAGAGCGACCGGGCCGCCGCGAAGGGACCGCCGCCGCGCACATCGAACGCCTCGATCACGCGCTGCGCGTGCCGCCGCGCGGCACCGCGCCGCACCCACAGCGCGCACGAGAAAGCGGGCATGCGCAGCCGCTCGGCCACCGCGTTCTCCCACACGGGCAGATCCCCCACCACGCCCACGGAATGGCGGTCTTCGTGGATGCGGGCCACGTCCTGCCCCACAAGCCAGGACGGGTCGGCGCGCAGCGCCTGCCGGCCCAGGATCACATCACCTTCGCTGGCGCGGCGCACGCCGCACAGCAGATCGGCCAGCGCCACCTGCCCGTTGCCGGAGACACCGGCGATCGCCACGATCTCGCCCGCGTGCAGACGCAGGCTCACGTTGACCAGGCGGTCGCGCGCACCCGCGGGTGTGCTCACGCCCGCAAGCTCGCACACCACTTCACCCACAGATCGCGAAGGGTGCCGCTCGGGCACGGCCACCGCATGGCCCACCATCCACTGCGCCAGCTGCGCGGGCGTGGTGCCCGCGGCCGGCGCCTCGGCCACCAGCCTGCCCTGCCGCAGCACCGCCACGCGGTGCGACACGCGCAGCACCTCGGCCAGCTTGTGGCTGATGAAGATGATGGACAGGCCCTGCGCCACCATCTGCGAGAGCGTTTCGAACAGCGCCTCGCTCTCCTGCGGTGTGAGCACCGCGGTCGGCTCGTCGAGGATGAGGATGCGGGCGCCCCGGTACAGCGCCTTGAGGATTTCCACCCGCTGGCGCTCGCCCACCGAAAGGCTGCCCACCAGCGCCTCGGGCACCACCGGCAGGCCGAAACGCCCGGCCACGTCCAGCAGGCGCTGCCGCGCCTCGCCCCGGCGCGAGCGCCAGCGCCAGAGCGATTCGGTACCCATCAGCACGTTGTCCAGCACCGACAGGTTGTCGGCCAGCGTGAAGTGCTGGTGCACCATGCCGATGCCAGCGGCCAGCGCCGCGCGCGGATTGCCGGGCGGCAGCGGCTGGCCGAACGCCTCGATCTGCCCTGCGTCTGCCACATAGTGGCCGAACAGGATCGACACCAGCGTCGATTTGCCGGCGCCGTTTTCACCCAGCAAGGCCAGCACCTCGCCCTCGGC
>JAEZLX010000127.1 GCA_023415035.1 Pseudomonadota bacterium
CTGGCAGAAGCCATACTCAGGAGCCGGATTTGAACCATCTGCCGTTTCGCATCGGTGAGGGCTGGGATGTCCACGCTCTCGTGCCCGGCCGTGCGCTGATCATCGGCGGCGTGCGCATCCCCCACGATATGGGGCTGCTCGGCCACTCCGATGCCGACGTGCTGCTGCACGCCATCACGGATGCCCTGTTTGGCGCCGCCGCACTCGGCGACATCGGCCGCCATTTCCCCGACACCGACGAGCGCTTTCGCGGCGCGGACTCCGCCACGCTGCTGGCCGAGGCGGCGCGGCGTGTGCGCGAGGCCGGTTTCGAGATCGGCAACGTCGATTCCACCGTCATCGCCCAGGCGCCCAAACTCGCGCCGCACATTCCGGGCATGGTTGCGCGCATCGCCGGCGTGCTTGGCGTGCCCGCTGACCGGGTGAACGTCAAGGCCAAGACGGCCGAGCGCCTGGGCCCGGTCGGGCAGGGGTTGTCGATCGAGGCCCGGGCGGCCGTGCTGCTGCTTCCCGCGCAGCGCTGATCCGGGTTCCGCCGCCCTCAGTGGGTCGATTGTGGCGTTGCCACGGCCTCTTCACTGGCCGGTGGTTGGGTGGACACGCTCTTGTCCTCGCCCCTGGACGCACGGTTCCGCTCCCTGTACTTGCGCAGTTTCATGTGCGCGGCCAGTCCACCGGTGCTGCTGTTGGCCAGGGCAAAACGGCCGCCCATGCGCTGGACGGCACGCTCGACAATCGCCAGTCCGAGTCCTGTGCCCTTGGCCGAGCTGCGCGAGGCATCACCCCGGAAGAAGGGTTGCGTCAGCTGCGCCAGCACCTCGGGCGGCACGCCCTTGCCGTGGTCGCGCAGCTTGATCAGCACCCAGTCGTCCTTGGGCTTGGCGGCAATTTCGATACGGCACACGCCCGAGACGGGCTCCCGCCCGTAACGCTGGGCGTTTTCCAGCAGGTTGGAGAACACCCGCTGCAGTTCCACGCTGTCGCCCATGACGATGGTGTCGGGCGGAATGTGCGTGGTGATGACCAGGTTCGGGTCGTTGCCGAGCGCGAAGATGGCCGCGTCCAGCACCTGGTTGAGGTTGACCCGCTCGGTCTTGATGTGGTCCGGGCGCGCGTAGTCGAGGAACTTGTCGATGATGGCGTTGACCTGGTCGATGTCGGCCGCCATGTGCTCGCGCGCCTGCGGGTCCTCCACGCTCATCTCGGTTTCGAGCCGCAACCGCGCCAAAGGCGTGCGCAGGTCGTGCGAGATGCCGGCCAGCATCAGCGCGCGGTCCTGCTCGATCTTGGACAGGCGCTGCGCCATCCGGTTGAAACCGATGTTGACCTCGCGGATCTCGCTGGTGGCCACCGCCTCGTTGAGCTGGCTGGAGGTGAAGTCACCCTCGCGCACGCGGCTGGCTGCCAGGGAGAGCTTTTTCAGCGGGTTGTTGATCAGCCGTGCGATGACGGCGGCACCGGTCAGCGAAAGCAGGGCTCCGATGCCCAGCCAGATCAGCCAGGTCTTGCCGGTCACCAGGCCCAGGCGCGAGGGGTCCGTCAGTAGCCAGTAGGGGTCGCCGTCGATGGTAAAGCCCACCCACAGGCCCGGCATGCCATTGACCTCGCGCGCGACGATGGTGTCGGCACCGAGCCGCGCCTTCAGCCGTGCCGTCACGCCGCGGGTCAGGCCGTCGGTGCCGTAGGCCAGATAGGAGTCGGTCGGCTCGCGGGGCGCAATGCGCACGTCCTCCTCGTCGGCCAGGGTCTTGACCAGCGACACCCGGGCAATCGAGTCCGAGTGCACCAGCGCGGCGCGGCTGAGGTTGACGAGCGAGGCGATCTGCTGCGCCGTCTGGAGCACGCGGGGCTCGAACTCCAGGGCGCGGAAAGTCTGCAGCCAGGCCGCGAAACACCCGAGCAGCAGCAAGGCCAGCAGGAAGAACGTGCGCCAGAACAGGCTCACCTCGCGCGGGTGACGCACCTCCAGCGGTGCCGGGGCCGTCTCCAGCGGCGTGGGAGCCGATTCGTCGAACGCAACCTGCGATTCTTCAGCCATCAGGCACTGCCGTCCGGTACGAATACATAACCCACGCCCCACACGGTCTGCAGGTAGCGGGGTGAGGAGGCATCCTCCTCGATCAGCTTGCGCAGGCGCGACACCTGCACGTCAAGGCTGCGGTCGAAGGGCTCGAACTCGCGGCCGCGCGCCAGCTGTGCCAGCTTCTCGCGCGACAGCGGCTGGCGCGGGTGGCGCACCAGTGCCTTGAGCATCGCGAACTCGCCGGTGGTCAGTGGCAGGTCCTGGCCGTCCTTGCGCAGCGTGCGCAGGCTCAGGTCGAACTCGAAGGGACCGAACTTGACCACCTCGGCCTCCTGGGAGGGGGCTCCAGGCACTTCGGCGGGGGGGCGCCGGCGCAGCACGGCGTGGATGCGGGCCAGCAGCTCGCGCGGGTTGAACGGCTTGCCCAGGTAATCGTCGGCGCCGACCTCCAGACCGACGATGCGGTCCACATCCTCGCTCTTGGCCGTGAGCATGATGATCGGCGTGCGGTCGCCATTGGCACGCAGACGTCGGCAGATCGACAGGCCGTCCTCGCCGGGCATCATCAGGTCGAGCACGATGAGGTCGACAGCATCCCGTTGCAGCACCCGGTTCAGAGCCTTGCCATCCTCAGCCAGAATGACCTCGAAGCCCTCCTGCATCAGATAACGGCGCAGCAGGTCGCGGATGCGCACATCGTCGTCAACGACGAGGATCTTGTTGGGGCGGGGGTTGGTTTGTGGCATGGTGGCAACTCTCCAAATATGTAACAAACACGATTGTGTCAGCTGCAAGTCATTGCCAGAGCTCATTTTTTAGGATTCTGACACCATGTTACATTTGTTGCCCGCCGGTGCGGTGCCGTTTACCGGCGGGTCATCACAAAATGCCTCCGTTGCGCATACTGGGCGTCATGATGAAATTCCGTTTTAATCCCCTGTGGCTGGCGTGCCTTGTCGCAGGGACTGTTATGGCCAGGGATCGCGTGCCACAGGTGGAAACCGATCCGTCGGTGGGCCGTGCCTTCGGCGCCGTGGTTCTGCCAAGCGCAGAGCCCGAGATGGCTGCCCGCGCCCAGCCGCCACTGCGCGACAGCCTGCGCCGGCCGGTGAACGTGCAGCAGGACGATGCCACGCCCTACCGCATGTCCGAGGACGAACGCCGCAAGATGCGCGAGTGGCTGCGCAACCAGGCGCAGGAATCGCCTCTCAAGTAAACACCGTCATTGCTTCAGGGCGCCTTCACGCGCCCGGAAAGGGAGAACCTTGTCCGCTTTTTCCGCTTCCGCTCGTTTGATGGCGGCCGGATTGGCCGCCGCTTTGTATCTGGGCGTGACGCCGGCCCAGGCGCAGGTCCACGCCCCCGAGGTGCCGGCCAATGTGGTCAGCCTGACGGCAACGGCCTACCGCGAGGTCGCTCAGGACTGGCTCGTGCTGCAGATGTCCGTGACCCGCGAGGGTGGCGATGCGGCGCAGGTGCAGGCGCAGATCCAGGAGGCGCTGGATGCGGCTTTGAAGACCGCACGACCGCTGGAGCGCTCGCCCGAGATGGAGGTGCGCACCGGCAACTTCAGCCTCTCGCCGCGCCATGGCAAGGACGGACGCATCACCACCTGGCAGGGGTCGGCGCAGCTGGTGCTGGAAGGGCGCAACTTCGACCTGATTGCCCGCACGGCGGGGCGTCTGACGCAGCTGACCATGGCCGGCAGCAGCTTCACGCTGTCGCGCGAGGCGCGTCAGGCGCTCGAAGCCGACGTGCAGCGCGCGGCCATCGCACGCTTTCGCGAGCGGGCCGACGACATCGCCAGGTCGTTCGGTTTCACCGGCTACACCGTGCGCGAAGTGGCCGTCAGCAGCGCCGACAGCGGCGGCATGCCCCGTCCAGTGATGATGGCTGCCAAGGCCTACGAGGCGGCGGATGCGGCCATACCCGTGGAGGCCGGCCGCACCACCGTGCAGGTTTCGGTGTCGGGCAGCATCCAGCTCAAGTGAGGCGATGCGGCGCTTACTGCGCCGCCCAGCCGCCGTCCATGTTCCAGGCGGCGCCGCGCACATTGTTGGCCGCGGGCGAGCAGAAGAACACCGCCAGCTCGCCCAGCTCCTCGGGAGTCGTGAACTGCATCGACGGCTCCTTTTCGCCCAGCAGCAGCTTGGTGGCTTCCTCATTGGACAGACCCAGCGCCTGGGCCTTGGCGTCCACCTGCTTCTGGACCAGCGGCGTCAGCACCCAGCCCGGGCAGATCGCGTTGCAGGTCACACCGGTGGTGGCGGTTTCCAGGGCGATGACCTTGGTCAGGCCGACGATGCCGTGCTTGGCTGCAACGTAGGCCGCCTTCTCGGCCGAAGCCACGAGCCCGTGCACGGAGGCCACGTTGATGATGCGGCCCCAGTTGGCGGCACGCATGGCCGGCAGGGCCAGGCGGCAGGTATGGAAGGCGCTGGAGAGGTTGATGGCGATGATCGAGTCCCAGCGTTCGACCGGGAAATCCTCCACGCGCGCCACATGCTGGATGCCGGCGTTGTTCACGAGGACATCGACACGGCCGAAGCGTCTGGCGGCAAATGCCATCAGGTCCTCGATCTCGGCAGGCTTGCTCATGTCCGCGCCGTGGTAGTCCACCTGAACACCAAGCTCCGCGACCTCCGCCATGGCTGCCTGGGCGTCTCCGAAGCCGTTCATGACGATGTTGGCACCCTGACGCGCGAGAGCCTTGGCGATACCCAGCCCGATCCCGCTGGTTGAGCCGGTGACGAGAGCAGTCTTGCCTTTTAGCATCGGAATTCTCCAGTTCCTTTACGATAGATTGAACGACAGTCGAATCATTATCACGGAGTCACGCATGGACCGGCACGACCTGGCGCCACAGCTCAATTTCCTGACCGTGCCGGGTCCCGCGGCCAAGGATGGCGGCGCCCGCCGCATCGCCTGGTGGGACTGGCCCAGCGCCATCGCCACGGATCATGTCGTCATCTGCGTCCACGGCCTCTCGCGCCAGGGACGCGACTTCGATGTGCTGGCGCGCCGGCTGTCGGCCAAGGCACGCGTGGTGGCGGTGGACGTGGCCGGACGGGGGCGCAGCGACTGGCTGGCCGACCCGGCGGCTTACCAGATCGGCACCTATGCCGCCGATCTGGCCGCCCTGATTGGCCATCTGCACCAGGGTGGTGCTGTCGGGCGCACCGACTGGGTGGGCACCAGCATGGGGGGCCTGATCGGCATGACGCTGGCGTCGCAGCCGTCGATGGGCATCAGCCGCCTGGTGCTCAACGACGTGGGACCGGTCATGCGCTGGGACGCCCTGCGGCGCATCGCCTCCTACCTGGGGCAGGATCCGTCGTTCGATACCGAGCAGCAGGCGGTGGATTATCTGGCCAGCATCTCGACCGGCTTCGGTCCGCACACCCCGGCGCAATGGCTGGCCCTGTCGCGGCCCATGCTGCGCGAGCAGGGCGGGCGCTGGAAGCTGCACTACGACCCGGCGATCGCCGAGCCGGTGCGCGCGCTGGTGAGTCAGGCCGATGAAGACGCCTCCCGTCGCGTGGTGGCAGAGGGCGAGGCTGCACTCTGGGCGCTGTATGACCAGATCCGTGCGCCCACGCTGCTGCTGCGCGGTGCAGAATCGGACCTGTTGACACGCGAGACGGCCGAAGCCATGGCCGGCCGCGGGCCGCGCGCCCGCTGCGTGGAGTTTGCCGGTGTGGGACATGCGCCCACGCTGGTGCAGGATGATCAGGTGGAGGCGGTGGCAGCCTTCTTGCTGGACTGAACACTTTGCCTTGACGATCATGAGTGCCCCGATCCCCGAACCCGGCGCCGGAACCGTTGCGCCACCAGTAGCCGCCGAGCCGCCAAAAGCGCCTGGCGCGCCGGTCGCCATTGTGGCGGCGACATCCACGTCGCTGCCCGACGATCACCAGGCCCTGGCGCGCGCGCGCGCCTTCGCCGAGCCGCTGCTGGCCTTCGAGACGCTGGACACCGGCGAGAACACGCTGTCCCACGCGGACGCCGTGGCCGCGATCCTGCGCAGCATCGGCGGTTCCGAGGCCATGCAGGCGGCGGCCTACCTGGTCTATGCCTGCCAGTACCTGAACCGCCCGCAGGAGGTGATCGCCAAGGCATTCGGCGAGAACTACGCGGCGCTGGCGGTCGAGACCAACAAGCTGGTTCGCCTGCAGCACCATGCGCGCCAGAAGGTGGCCGAGGCGCAGGCCAAGAAAGCGGAAGAGCGCCTGGCGGCCCAGGACAGCACGCAGCCGGGCAAGCAGCCCGTGTCCGAACTGGCCGCCAGCCAGACGGAAAACGTGCGCAAGATGCTGCTGGCCTTCTCGCGTGACATGCGGGTGGTCATGCTGCGGCTGGCCTCGCGCCTGCAGACCCTTCGCTACTTCGCCGCCATCAAGGGCGACCCGGGCGAGGCGCTGGCCAGCGAGGCGCTGCATGTGTTCGCGCCGCTGGCCAACCGCCTGGGCATCTGGCAGATCAAGTGGGAAATGGAGGATCTGGCCTTCCGCTTCCTTGAACCGCAGACCTACCGCGAGGTGGCCCGCCTGCTCGACGAAAAGCGTGTCGAGCGCGAGCAGCATGTCGAGCAGGTGCGATCCGATCTGGAGAGGACGCTGCGAGCGCAGGGCATCGAGGCCTCGGTGCAGGGCCGTCCCAAGCACATCTACAGCATCGTCAAGAAGATGCGAGGCAAGTCGCTCGACTTCGCCCGCGTGTTCGACATCCGGGCGCTGCGCGTGGTCGTGCCGCGCATCGAGGATTGCTACGCGGTGCTGGCCTATGTGCATTCTCACTACACGCCGCTGCCGGAGGAGTTCGACGACTACATCGCCAAGCCCAAGGCCAATGGCTACCAGTCGCTGCATACCGTGGTGCGCGACGCCCAGGGACGCGCGTTCGAGATCCAGATCCGTACCCAGGCCATGCACGACCATGCCGAGCACGGGGTGGCCGCGCACTGGGCTTACAAGGAGGCCGGTGCCAAGGGCTACGCGGGTGTGTCCGCCAGTTCCGAGTACGACGCCAAGATCGCCGTGCTGCGCCAGCTGCTGGCCTGGCAGCGCGACCTGAGCGGCACCACCCAGAGCCTGTTCGACGACCGCATCTACGTGCTCACGCCCGATGCTGCCATCGTCGAGCTGCCCAAGGGGGCGACCCCGGTGGACTTCGCCTACGCGGTGCACACCAGTCTGGGCCACCGCTGCCGCGGCGCGCGGGTTGATGGCGTGATGGTGCCGCTGAACACGCCGCTGCAGAACGGCCAGACGGTGGAAATCACGGCCGCCAAGGAGGGCGGACCATCGCGCGACTGGCTCAATGCCGAGCTCGGGTACCTGGTCGGCCACCGTGCCAAGAGCAAGGTGCGGGCGTGGTTCAACGCGCTGGCGCTTGAGGAAACCGTGGCGCGCGGCCGGGATGCGGTCGAAAAGCTGCTGCAGCGCGAGGGCAAGACCTCGCTCCGCCACGAAGATCTGGCCACGGCGCTGGGCCTGTCGTCGGCGCAGGAGATGTTCGAGCAGGTGGGCAAGGACGAGTTGTCCCTGCGCGCCATCGAGGCTTATCTTCGTCCGAGCGGACCGGCCACATCGACCGATGCCGAGGTTTTGCTGCGCAAGCCACGCAAGAGCCAGGCGGCGTCCCCGGGCGGTGTGCTGGTGGTCGGCCTCGACTCGCTGATGACCCAACTGGCGCGCTGCTGCAAGCCCGCGCCGCCCGACGAGATCCGCGGTTTTGTCACGCGTGGCAAGGGTGTCAGCATCCACCGCGCGGACTGCACCGATTTCGCGCACCTGCAGCGCAAGAGCCCGGACCGCGTGATCGACGTCGAATGGGATCAAGGCGCGCAGTCCGGCAGCGACGGCAAGCCCACGGTCTATCCGGTGGACGTGGCGGTGGAGGCGGGCGACCGCCAGGGGCTGCTGCGCGACATCTCGGACGTGTTCGCGCGCGAGAAGATCAACGTCATTGGTGTGCAGACGCAATCGGTGCGTGGCACGGCCTGGATGACGTTCACGATCGAGGTCAACGATGCCCGCCAGGTGGCGCGCGCGATGTCGGTTCTGAACGATGTTCAGGGCGTGCGTGCCGTGCGCCGAAAATGATGCTATAATTTCGTTCTTCGCTAATCACGAAGAATTCAGGCGCATAGCTCAGCTGGTTAGAGCACCACCTTGACATGGTGGGGGTCGTTGGTTCGAATCCAATTGCGCCTACCAGACACCAACCCCGCAGGTCCTTGATCTGCGGGGTTTTTTGTTGCGCGTGCCCGGTCGGACCATGCAGCTGCGCGATCCTTTTGCCGTGCGGGCAGACCGGGCGTTTGCGCGCGGCATACACTCGGCACATGGTGCGGGTGTGGTGCCCGGGCCGATTTCTGCCGCCGGACATGACTCCCATCATCACCAGCCTGCTGGACACCGACCTGTACAAGTTCACGATGTGGCAGACGATGCTGCATCGGTTCCCGCAGTCGCGTGCCGAATACCGCTTCGTCTGCCGCAACCAGCCGGCGTTTCCCCTGACCGATCTCCTGCCAGAGATCGACCGCGAGCTTGACGCGCTATGCGCGCTGAGCTTTCGCGAGGACGAACTGGCTTACCTCGGCGGGCTGCGCTTCATCAAGAGCGACTTCGTCGACTTCCTGCGCATCTTCCGTTTCCAGCGTGCGTTCATCCGGGCCTGGGCCGAAGGCGAGGAGCTGCGCATCGTGGCGCAGGGGCCGCAGGTGCATGTGATGGCCTTCGAGATCTTCGTGCTGGCCATCGTCAACGAACTGTACTTCCGCCGCTTCGACCAGGAAGCGGCCATGGCCGAGGGGCGTCGCCGGCTGGATGCCAAGATCGCTCGCATGCAGTCCTTCGAGCGGGAAAACGAAGGCCTCCATCCGTTCGAGATCACCGATTTCGGCCTGCGCCGGCGGTTCTCCGGTGCCTGGCAGCGCGAGGTCGTGGCCACGCTCGGCGAGCGCCTGCCCCGCGTGTTCAAGGGCACGTCCAGCGTCCTGCTGGCCAAGGAACTGGGCGTGATCGCCATGGGCACCATGGCGCACGAGTACCTGCAGACCTACCAGACGCTGGGTGTGCGGTTGCGGGACTCGCAGAAGGCCGCGCTGGAAGACTGGGTGCAGGAATACCGTGGCGATCTGGGCATCGCGCTGACGGACGTGATCGGCATGGACGCCTTCCTGGCCGACTTTGACCTCTATTTCGCCAAGCTGTTCGACGGCCTGCGGCACGATTCGGGTGATCCCCTGGTCTGGGCCGAAAAGGCGCTGGCGCATTACGCGAAGCTGCGCATCGATCCGCGTACCAAGCGGCTGGTGTTTTCCGACGGGCTGAACATCGACAAGGCGTTCGAGATACACCGAGCGCTGGCCCGCCGCACGCAGGTGGGTTTTGGTATCGGCACCCATCTGACCAACGACATGGGGCTGGAGCCGCTGAACATCGTGATGAAGCTCACCAGCGCCAACGGGCAGCCGGTGGCCAAGCTGTCGGACTCGCCGGGAAAGACGCTGTGCGACGACCAGACCTTCCTGGCCTACCTGCGGCAGGTGTTCAGGGTGCCGGCACCCGCGGATGCCGGTGCCTAGGTCCTGTCGTCCAAGGGAAAACCCATGCAGCGGCGTGCGCGCGGACTCTTAGAATGGGTCGGTGCCGACCCCGGTAACGGGGTGTATGCCCCTGTTTGACTCCTTTCCGCGAAAGTCCACCGTGCAGAAAAGCAAGGCCGCCGACAGCAGCACCCGCAAGCCGGACGTGCGCGTCATCAAGAAATACCCGAACCGCCGTCTCTACGACACCGCCTCTTCGTCGTACATCACGCTCGCCGAGGTCAAGTCCCTGGTGATGGACAACGAGCCTTTCGTTGTGCGTGACGCCAAGTCCAACGAGGACCTGACGCGGAGCATCCTTCTGCAAATCATCCTAGAGGAGGAGACGGCGGGCGTGCCGCTCTTCTCTGAACAGATCCTGGCCAACATCATCCGCTTCTATGGCCACTCCATGCAGGGCTTCATGGGCACCTATCTGGAGAAGAACGTGCAGGCCTTCATGGACCTGCAGCAGAAAATGGCGGAACAGTCCACGGGGCTGACGCCGGAGCTGTGGCAGCAGTTCATGAACATGCAGGCGCCGATGATGCAGGGCATGATGGGCGCTTACCTGGAGCAGTCGCGCAACGCGTTCACCCAGATGCAGGAGCAGATGCAAAAGAGCAGCGAGCAGATGCTCTCGGCATTCGGCCTCAAGCGCTGAAGGTGGCAGCCCGGGTGGCCCGGGCTGCATCCGATGACCGGTGCGTGGTGTGAATATCCAGGGTCTGAGACAATCGGATCCCATGACAGAACCCCACGCCACCCCCCGGGCCACCGCGCCCAAGGTCGGCTTCGTGAGCCTGGGTTGCCCCAAGGCGCTCACGGATTCCGAACTGATCCTCACGCAGCTCAGCGCCGAGGGATACCAGACTTCCAAGACATTCGACGGCGCCGATCTGGTGATCGTCAACACCTGCGGCTTCATCGATGACGCCGTGCGGGAAAGCCTTGACACCATCGGCGAGGCGCTGGCCGAGAACGGCAAGGTCATCGTCACCGGGTGCCTTGGCGCACGCGAAGGCGAGGGCGGTGCCAATCTCGTGCAGCAGATCCACCCGAGCGTGCTGGCCGTGACCGGCCCCCACGCCACCCACGAGGTGATGGAGGCTGTGCATCAGCATCTGCCCAAACCGCACGACCCGTTCACCGACCTGGTCCCCCCGCAGGGCATCAAGCTGACGCCGCGTCACTACGCCTACCTCAAGATCAGCGAGGGCTGCAACCACCGCTGTACCTTCTGCATCATCCCGTCGATGCGTGGCGATCTGGTCAGCCGCCCGATCGGCGACGTGCTGACAGAGGCGCGCAAGCTGTTCGAGGCCGGCGTGAAGGAACTGCTGGTGGTCAGCCAGGACACCTCCGCCTATGGCGTGGACGTGAAGTACCGCATCGGCTTCTGGGATGGCAAGCCGATCAAGACGCGTATGCTCGATCTGGTCCGCGCGCTCGGCGAACTCGCCCGTGCCCATGGTGCCTGGGTGCGCCTGCACTACGTGTACCCCTACCCGCACGTGGACGAGGTCATTCCGCTGATGGCCGAGGGTCTGGTGCTGCCGTACCTCGACGTGCCGCTGCAGCACAGCCACCCCGACGTGCTGCGGCGCATGAAGCGCCCGGCCAGCGGCGAGAAAAATCTGGAGCGCATCGCGCGCTGGCGCGAGATTTGCCCCGAGATCGTGGTGCGCAGCACCTTCATCGCGGGCTTCCCTGGCGAGACCGAAGAGGAGTTCCGGCACCTGCTGGACTTTGTCAAGGAAGCGTGCATCGACCGCGCCGGCTGCTTTGCCTATTCGCCGGTTGACGGCGCTGCAGCCAACCAACTGCCGGATCCGGTGCCCGACGAGTTGCGCCAGGAACGCCAGGCCCGCTTCATGGCCGTGGCCGAGGCAGTGTCAATTGACAAGCTGCGCTCGCGCGTGGGCGCGACCATGCAGGTGCTGGTGGATTCGGCGCCGGGCATGGGCAAGAAGGGCGGAGTGGGCCGCAGTTATGCCGACGCGCCCGAGATCGATGGTGTGGTGCGCCTGCTGCCGCCCGAGAAGATCAGCAAGACAATGAAGGTGGGGGAGTTCACCAAGGCCCGCATCGTCGCGGCCGAGGGGCACGATCTGGTGGGACTGCCGGTGTAAGAAGCCGGCCCGCCCAAAGAAAAAGCCTGCTGGGGGCCAGCAGGCTTTTTCGTATGTCTTGGTGCCCAAGAGAGGACTCGAACCTCCACGCCTCTCGGCGCTAGTACCTGAAACTAGTGCGTCTACCAATTCCGCCACCTGGGCATCTCAGGAAGCTGGCATTATAGCGCATGTTTTTGGGGTTTCGCCAGTGCTCCCACATTTTTTGCAGACGGCCCAGAAGGGTCTGGTTGGGCAATGCGAAAAAGAAAAAAGGCTTGCCGCTTTCACGCTGGCAAGCCTTCTTCGTGGCTATATGATGGTGCCCAAGAGAGGACTCGAACCTCCACGCCTCTCGGCGCTAGTACCTGAAACTAGTGCGTCTACCAATTCCGCCACCTGGGCATCTCAGGAAACCGCTAGTATAGCACTTCCAAAACACACAAAGCAATAGTGAACGAAAAAAACAACCTGCTGGCCGAATTCACAGGAACGGTGTCCGGGCACCGTGATGGTCACGGTTTCGTCATCCGCGATGACGGACAGCCCGACATCTACCTGCCCTCCAATGAAATGAGGGCCGTACTCCACAAGGACAGGGTCAAGGCGCGCATCGTCCGCGTGGACCGCAAGGGCCGGCCCGAAGGGCGAGTCACCGAGATCATCGAGCGCCCCAACGTGCCCATCATCGGGCGGCTGCTGCAGGAAAGCGGTGTCTGGCTCGTGGCACCCGAGGACAAGCGCTACGGCCAGGACGTGCTCATCCCCAAGGGCGCAACCGGCTCGGCCAAGACGGGGCAGGTGGTGGTGGTCGAACTGACCGAGCCTCCGGCGCTCTATGGCCAGCCCGTGGGGCGTGTCAAGGAAGTGCTTGGCGAGATCGATGACCCGGGCATGGAGATCGAGATCGCGGTGCGCAAGTACGGCGTGCCGCATGAGTTTTCCGAAGCTGCCCTGGCCGAGGCGCGCTCGCTGCCCGACAAGGTGCGCAAGTCCGACCTGCGTATGCGAGTGGACCTGCGCGACGTGCCTCTGGTCACGATCGACGGCGAGGACGCGCGCGATTTCGATGATGCTGTTTACTGCGAGCCGGCCAGGGTGGGGCGCGGCAAGGGCTGGCGGCTGATTGTCGCCATTGCCGACGTGAGCCATTACGTGAAGACGGGCTCGCCCATCGACATCGACGCATACGACCGCGCCACGTCGGTGTACTTCCCGCGTCGTGTCATACCGATGCTGCCGGAGAAGCTCTCCAACGGGCTGTGCTCGCTCAACCCCGATGTTGATCGCCTGTGCATGGTCTGCGACATGATGATCAACGCCAAGGGCGAGATCCATGCCTACCAGTTCTACCCGGCGGTGATGCACAGCCACGGGCGCCTCACCTACACCGAGGTGGCGGCCATCCTGCAGAACACGCGTGGGCCCGAGGCTCAGACGCGCAAGTCGCTGGTGCCTCACCTGCTGTGCCTGCACGACGTGTACCGGGCGCTGCTGGCGGCGCGTAACGTGCGCGGCGCCGTCGACTTCGAGACAGTGGAGACACAGATCGTCTGTGACGAAGCGGGTCGCATCGAGAAGATCGTGCCACGCGTGCGCAACGATGCGCACAAGCTGATCGAGGAGGCCATGCTCGCGGCCAATGTGTGCTCGGCAGACTTCATCGGTCATGGCAAGCATGCTGGGCTGTACCGCGTGCACGAGGCGCCGACGGCCGACAAGCTCGAGACGCTGCGCGCCTACCTCAAGGCCATGGGCGTTTCGCAGTCGGTCAGCGACGTGCCGCACCCGTCCGAATTCCAGAAGATCGCCGCGGCCACCAAGGACCGACCGGATTCCCAGCAGATCCACACCATGCTGCTGCGCTCGATGTCGCAGGCAATCTACTCGCCCCTGAACGAAGGGCACTTCGGCCTGGCTTACGAGGCCTACACCCATTTCACGAGTCCCATCCGCCGCTACCCGGACCTGCTGGTGCACCGGGTGATCAAGGCGATCCTGCTGCGCCAGCGCTACCAGTTGCCCGCGCTGCCAAAGCCGGGCGAGGCGCACGCCAAGCTCAGCAAGCGCCTGGCCAGCCGGGCCACACCTGCCGCCGTTGCGGCGCAGAAAAGGCTGGACGCCGAGATGCAGGCCTGGCAGGCCGCCGGCCTGCATTGCAGTGCGAACGAGCGCCGCGCTGACGAGGCCAGCCGTGATGTGGAGGCATGGCTCAAATGCAAGTACATGCGTGAGCATCTGGGCGAGGAGTTCACCGGCGCGGTGTCGGCTGTCACCAGCTTTGGCCTGTTCGTGACGCTGGATTCGATGTATGTCGAGGGGCTGGTGCACATCACTGAACTGGGCGGCGAGTACTTCCGCTTTGATGAGGCCAGGCAGGAACTGCGCGGTGAGCGTACCGGAATCCGCTACGCATTGGGTTCACGGGTCCGGGTGCAGGTCAGCCGGGTGGATCTGGACGGGCGGCGCATCGACTTCCGGCTGGTCCAGGACGAGGACGACCTGCTGCTAAAGGCTGCGCGTGCCAAGACAGGTGATACGGGCGCCGGACGACGCAAAGGCGGGGGGGAGTCTGCGCGCCAGAAAGCTGCTGGTGCCGGGCCTGCCAAGGACACACGTAGCGTGGCCGGCCGCAAGACGGCCAAAGGACGCAGCAGTGCGGCGCCACGTGGCAGAAAATCCCGTCGCTGACAGGTTCACACACACATTTCATGGATATCCTGTTTTTTCTGCTTGAGACGGTCTTTTTCCTGCTCATTGCCGCGGCGCTGCTGCGCGCGTGGATGAACCACCTGCATATCCACATGTCCGCACAGCCGGGCCGTTTCGTGATGGCCGTCACCGACTGGCTGGTCAAGCCCGTGCGGCGCGTGCTGCCGCGCCCCGTCGCGCAGGGCCGGATCGACTGGGGCAGTGTGGTGGTGGCACTGCTGCTTGCGCTGATGTACGGCCTGATCCGTGTGCTCGCGCTCGACCTGGTGCATGGGGTGGGGCTGTCCGGCTCGGCCGCGCTATCGCTGGCGATCACGATTGCCTGGAAGCTGCTGATCCGCGTGCTGCTGCAGGGGCTGATGGTGCTGCTGCTGGTCTATGCCGTGCTTTCGTGGGTGCAGCCACAATCGCCCCTGATGGCGACGATGTACCGACTCTGCGAGCCCATCGTGCGGCCGGTGCGCCGCGTCGTGCCCACCATCGGTGGGGTCGATCTGTCGATGCTGGTGTTGCTGGTGCTGCTGCAGGTCGGCCTGATGCTGCTCGGTTAGGCGCTGCTCAGCCAGCCAGCAGCCGCACCAGGGTGCTGGCATCCAGATGTCGGCCGGGCGAACCTGCCACCCAGCGGTCGGCTGCCTGACCGTGGAGCAGGACCGCGCGCGCCGTGGTGGAAAAGGCATCCGCTCCTGGGGGCAGGGGCTGGGCCAGCAGGCTGCCGATGAGGCCCGCCAGGACGTCGCCCGTGCCGGCGGTGGACAGCGCCGGATTTCCGCTGGGGTTGATGACCGGCGTCTGCCCCGGAGCCGCCATCACCGTGCCCGATCCCTTCAGCACGCAGATGACACCCAGCCCGGATGCCAGCTCTTGCGCGGCGCCCAGCCGGTCGGCCTGGATCTCTGCGTTGCTCCTGTCCAGCAGGCGGGCGGCTTCCAGGGGGTGGGGCGTGATCACGGTGATGCGGTTGGCATGATTTGCGCGCTCGACCAGTTGCTGCCGCAGCGATGCGCTGGCTGCAATCGCGTTCAGCGCGTCGGCATCAAGCACGAGCCGTCGGGCCTGTCGCAGCAACACGGCGAGGTGTTCGACGATGGCCTGCCCGCCACCGCAGCCGCAGACGGTGACCGCCGTGTCGAGCAGTGCGGGGTCCAGCAGCCGCTGCGGGCGGCGGAACATTAGCTCGGGACACTGCGGATCCCACGAGGGGGCCTGTTCCTCGCAGCCGAGCAGGCCAAGATAGACGCGGCCGGCGCCGGCGTGCAGGGCGGCTCGGGCGGCCAGCACCGCCGCGCCCGTCATGCCGGCACCGTCGTGCCGGATGTCCTGTCCGCCGATGACGACGACGTCACCCTGGCTGCCCTTGTGCGCGGCATGTGGCCGCGGAGCCGAAGGCGCGTCGCAGGCACCGAGCCAGGCATCGGGCTTGACGGCAGCGCCTTCGACGAGCGGGGCGAGCCAGACCTGGCCTGCCGCATCCCGACCCTGGGCCGTGAACAGGCCAGGCTTGCCGGTCAGCATCGTCAGCGTGACGCGCGGCTGCGTCGCGGATGGTTGCGCACCCGCGGGCACCAGCCACCGGCCGGTGTCGGCGTCGAGCCCGCTGGGCAAATCGACGCATAGCACGGGCCGGTGGGCCGTGAACAGGGCTCGCCAGTGCTCGGCCAGCGGGCCGGCCGGCGCGCGGTTCGCGCCGATGCCGAGCAGTCCGTCGATGGCGGTATCCCAGTGGTCAGGATGCGTGTCATGGATCGTGAGTCCGCAGGCGCGGGCCTGCTCCAGTGCCCATGCGGTGTCGGCGGGCGGATCGCCAGCACCGGGGCAGCGGCTGACATGGAGCTCGGGACCTACGGCGCGCTCATCGCGCCAGCGCTGCAGGATGGTGGCGGCGATGATGGCGTCGCCGCCGTTGTTGCCGGGGCCGCAGGCGATCCAGAGCCGGCGCGCGTGCGGGTGAAGTGCCAGGGTCAGGCGTGCCAGCGACAGACCCGCGCGGGCCATCAGTTCATGGGGTGGCAACTGCGCCGCTAGGCCGGCCTCAAGTTCTCGCGTCGAGGCAACGTTCAGCAGGGGAGCGGAGCGGGCATCGGGCAGTCGGTACATGGTTCATGATAGCGCCGCTGCCGGGCTTGCGGGGCGTTAGCGCAGCGGCGTGAATGGTGAGGGATCGACCGGTGCCGGGGTGCCGCTGACGAGGGTGGCGAGCAGGAGGGCACTGCCGGGCGCGGTGGCCCAGCCTTGGGTGCCGTGGTCCATGTTGACCCAGATGCCCGGCAGGCCGGAGGTGCCGATCCGCGGCAGCCCGTCGCGGGTGCGGCCAATGACTGCTTCCCAGTGCTGGACGGCTCCCTGGTGCTGGCCTCGCAGTCGCGCTGCGCCGGGGAACCAGTCCTCCAGAACCTGGTATAGGCCGGCGTAGGCTTCGCGCGCACTTGGCGCAGCCGACGGGCGGGCTGGCTCGAACAGGCCGGCCACGCGCAGACGGCCGTTGTCGGCCACGATCAGGGCCTGCCGGTCGGCATCAAAGACGGGGTGGCGTGGCGCGAAGAGGGGATCGCTCACGGGGGCGCTCAGGGACTTGCCTTGCAGCAGCCAGGACTGGCCGCGCCACCCGGCCGTGCGCAGCAGCGCGGCCGATCCGGCTCCCGCGCAGACGATGACGCCATCGAACGATGCTTCCTGTAGGCTGCCTGTCCCGGCGTCGCGCCATCGCACGGCAGGGCGTGTCCCGGCCGTGATGGCGGTGATGTCCTTGGTCATCTCCAGTCGGACGCCGGCTGCCTGGGCAGCGTCGCGCCATTGCATGGCCGCCTGTCGGGGAACGGCGCAGAAGGCCTGGCCGATACCAAGGGCCCGCGCCAGAGGCGTGTCCGGGTTCAATCCCGGCTCGAGCGCTTGCACGGTGTCGGCATCAAGCCCCTTGATTGGCAGTCCGGCGTCCGCGAGTACATCCAGGCGGCTGCGGACGAGGTCGTGGCCTTCCTCGCGGCGCCAGAACACCAGCAGGCTGCCTTCGTCGGTGCAGCTGTCTTCCTCGTCCGCGTTGTCGGGCTTGGTCCGGCTCAGGGATGGGTCGAGCATGTCCTCGCCGAGCAGGATGAGTTGCCGCAGCTGCTGCGAACGCATGGCCAGCTGCGCGTCGTCCATGCCGGACGGCCTGCGGCGCAGGCGGTCAAGCCAGCCCTGGGGAGCGGGGCTGCCCCAGGCGGGCACAGGGTCGCCGTCGATTGGCCACGGCCAGGGCCATCCATGGGCGGCCAGGCCCGTGCAGCCGAAACTGGCCTCCTCGGCGATGGTGGCGCGGCGGTCGAAGACCACCGTGTCGTGGCCGGCCCGGGCCAGCTCCAGGGCGGTGGCCACGCCGACGACGCCCGCGCCGATGACGGCAAGTCGGTTCATCGCACGGCCTCCGGCGACGGGACACGGACGGACGAACGGGCACGGAGGCTCGGAGCGTTGGGGATCATGGGGTGGGTGTGGTGGTGTGGCGAGTACGCCAGTGGTGCGGGTGCTATAATCGACAGGCTTTGCGTCTGATTGTCCCCGCTTCAGCAGCCTGTCATCGGCAGGACAACGAAATCGGGGCGTAAGGCGTGATGCAAATCGCAAACCAGCCCGTCCGGGTGTCGTTCGCGCAGGTCATCCCGCATGTCGGGTGGCGGCCGTTCGATCGGGGCTGGATTTTAGTCCCAACCTCAGGAAAGAAATCATGTCGATCTCCATGCGCGAAATGCTGGAAGCCGGTGTCCACTTCGGTCACCAGACCCGCTTCTGGAACCCCAAGATGGCCCCGTTCATCTTCGGTTCCCGCAACAAGATTCATATCATCAACCTTGAAAAGACGCTGCCCAAGTTCGAGGAAGCCCAGAAGTTCGTGCGCCAGCTGGCGGCCAACCGCGGCACCATCCTGTTCGTCGGCACCAAGCGCACCTCGCGCGAGACCGTGGCCCAGGAAGCCCGTCGCGCCGGCATGCCCTACGTCGAGCAGCGCTGGCTCGGTGGCATGCTGACCAACTTCAAGACCGTCAAGACCTCCATCAAGCGCCTGAAGGACATGCAGGCCCAGAAGGAAGCGGGCCTGGACAACATGAGCAAGAAAGAACAGCTCATGTTCACCCGCGAGATGGAAAAGCTCGAGAAGGACATCGGCGGCATCCAGGACATGACCGCGCTGCCCGACGCCATCTTCGTGATCGACGTGGGCTTCCACAAGATCGCCGTGGCCGAAGCCCAGAAACTGGGCATCCCGCTGGTGGGCGTGGTGGATACCAACCACTCGCCGGTCGGCATCGACTACGTGATCCCGGGTAACGACGACTCTGCCCGCGCCGTGGCCCTGTACGCCCGCGGCATCGCCGACGCCGTGCTGGAAGGCCGCAACAGCGCAGTGGCCGACGTGGCCAAGGCCGCAGCCGAAGGCAGCGACGAGTTCGTCGAAGTCGACGACGCGGCTGCCTGATATCCGCATCGGGCTGTGTCAAGGGGCTCTAGTGGCCCCTTTTTCGACGGTCCATTCCCAATCACCAACTGTTGCGTTACCCGGTCGGGTGCCGCAACCCATGGAGAACACACAATGGCAATTACTGCAAGCATGGTGGCCGAGCTGCGCGCCAAGACCGATGCCCCGATGATGGAATGCAAGAAGGCGCTGACCGAGGCCGATGGCGACATGGCCAAGGCCGAGGAGATCCTGCGCGTCAAGCTGGGCACCAAGGCAGGCAAGGCCGCGTCCCGCGTGACCGCCGAAGGTGTCGTGGCCTGTTTCATCGAGGGCACGACCGGCGCCCTGATCGAAGTCAACTGCGAAACCGATTTCGTGACCAAGAACGAC
The DNA here is from genome assembly GCA_023415035.1 of Pseudomonadota bacterium. Lineage (GTDB taxonomy): Bacteria > Pseudomonadota > Gammaproteobacteria > Burkholderiales > Burkholderiaceae_C > Hydrogenophaga. The sequence continues at coordinate 19,266 of JAEZLX010000127.1, forward strand.
AGCTTCCTGGCCATGGCCCAGGCTGCTGCCGAGCTGGCTGCCAAGCACAACCCCGCCGACCTGGCCGCACTGGGCGAGCAGGCCTACAGCCAGGACGGCTTCGGCCCGACGCTGGAAGAAGTCCGCAAGGGCCTGATCGGCAAGATCGGCGAGAACATGTCGTTCCGCCGCTTCAAGCGCTACAGCGGCGACGCCCAGCTGGTGTCCTACCTGCACGGCACCCGCATCGGCGTCGTGGTCGAGTTCGACGGTGACGCCGTGGCTGCCAAGGACGTGGCCATGCACATTGCCGCCATGAAGCCTGTGGCCCTGTCGTCGGCCGACGTGCCCGCCGATCTGATCGCCAAGGAGCGTTCCGTGGCCGAGGCCAAGGCTGCCGAGTCCGGCAAGCCCGCTGAGATCGTGACCAAGATGGTCGAAGGCTCGATCCAGAAGTACCTGAAGGAAGTCTCGCTGCTTGACCAGGTCTTCGTGAAGGCCGCCGACGGCAAGCAGACCGTGGGCCAGTACCTGAAGTCCGCCAACACCACCGTCAAGGGCTTCACCCTGTACGTGGTCGGCGAAGGCATCGAGAAGAAGCAGGACGACTTCGCAGCCGAAGTGGCTGCCCAGGTCGCCGCTGCCAAGGGCGCCTGATCCGCCGTGCTGGCCATGCGCCAGCCTGACCGCGCTGAGCGCAAACAACGGGCCGTAAGGCCCTTTGTTTCGTCTGCGGCCGGTTGTCTGCCCGTTCCGTCCTGGCCGGCGGGGCGGGCATACCCTTTTTCACGCCCATCCGTAGCGTCCCTGTCGGTCAGGAGACTGCGGCTGGGTACACTTGACGATTGAGCCGATCATTTCTCCCGCTCCAGCCCAGGATACCTCCATGCCCGCCTACAAACGGATCCTTTTGAAACTCTCCGGCGAAGCCCTCATGGGTGACGACGCCTTTGGCATCAACCGCGACACGATCGTGCGGATGAGTGAGGAAATCGCCGAGGTGACCCGCCTGGGTGTGGAAGTGGCGATAGTGATCGGTGGCGGTAACATTTTCCGCGGCGTGGCCGGGGGCTCGGTCGGCATGGACCGTGCCACGGCCGACTACATGGGCATGCTGGCCACCGTGATGAATTCGCTGGCACTGGCCGACACGCTGGACAAGACCGGTGTGGTGGCGCGCGTCATGTCGGCCATCTCGATCGAGCAGGTGGTCGAGCCCTATGTGCGGCCCAAGGCGCTGCAGTACCTGGAAGAGGGCAAGGTGGTGATCTTCGCGGCCGGCACCGGCAACCCCTTCTTCACCACCGACACCGCCGCCGCGTTGCGCGGCGCCGAGATCGGTGCCGAGGTGGTGCTCAAGGCGACCAAGGTCGATGGCGTCTACACGGCCGATCCGAAGAAGGACCCGTCCGCCACGCGCTACAGCGCGATTTCTTTCGACGAGGCCATGGTCAAGAACCTGCAGGTCATGGACGCGACCGCGTTCGCGCTCTGCCGCGACCAGAAACTGCCCGTCAAAGTGTTTTCCATCATCAAGAAGGGCGCTCTGCGCAACGTGGTGCTGGGGGGTGACGAAGGCACCCTCGTCCACGTCTGAGCGCCACGCGTTCCGTCTTCATCCCATCTTCGACTAGAGGAGCCGTCATGAGCAGCATTCCCGAGATCCGCAAGAACGCCGAGCACAAGATGCAACAGTCCATCGAGGCGCTCAAGGCCAACCTGGCCAAGCTGCGTACCGGTCGGGCCAATCCCCAGCTTCTGGACACGGTGCACGTGGAGTATTACGGCTCCATGCTGCCCCTGTCGCAGGTCGCCAACCTGTCCCTGCTCGATGCTCGGACCATCGGGGTCGCCCCCTGGGAAAAGGGCATGGGCGCGAAGATCGAGAAGGCCATCCGTGAGTCCGACCTGGGTCTGAACCCGGCCAGCCAGGGTGACCTGATCCGCGTGCCGATGCCGCCGATGACCGAGGAGCGCCGCAAAGAACTGACCAAGGTGGCGCGCGGCGAAGGCGAGAATGCCCGCGTGGCGGTGCGCAATCTGCGCCGCGATGCCAACGATCAGGTCAAGCGGCTGGTCAAGGACAAGCTGGTTTCCGAAGACGATGAGCGTCGCGCCCAGGACGACATCCAGAAGCTGACCGACCGCATGATCGCCGAGATCGACAAGATCGTCGCTTCCAAGGAACAGGACATCATGGCCGTCTGACGCGGCGCATCCTGCATCCGATCAGGCCTGTCACGACATGACCGAACCGTTCATCACCGCTCCGGGCGACCAGCGCCTGCCCCACCACGTGGCCATTGTCATGGACGGCAACGGCCGCTGGGCCAAGCGGCGTCACATGCCCCGCGTGGCTGGTCACAAACAGGGTGTCGAAGCCTTGCGTCGCGTTGTGCAGGCCTGCATCGAGCGGGGCATTCAGGTGCTCACGGTGTTCGCGTTCTCGTCCGAGAACTGGAACCGTCCTGCCGATGAGGTGTCCGGGCTGATGCAGCTGCTGGGAATGGCGCTCAGCCGCGAAGTGCCCACCCTGAACAAGAACGGCGTGCGCGTGGTGTTCCCCGGCGAGCGGGCCGGACTGTCCGAACGTGTGGTGCAGGGGCTGGAGGAGGCGGAGCGTGCGTCGGCCGGCAACAAGCGCCTGCTGCTGAACGTGTGCTTCAACTACGGCGGCCGCTGGGACATCGTGCAGGCGGCCCGGCGTCTGGCCAGTCAAGGGCAGGAAATCACCGACGAGAGCCTGTCCCGCGCCCTGGCGCTGTCGCACGTGCCCGACCCCGACCTGCTGATCCGTACGGGCGGCGAAATGCGGATCAGCAACTTCCTGCTCTGGCAGAGTGCGTACACGGAATTTCACTTCACGCCATGCCTGTGGCCCGATTTCGATGAGGCTGCGCTGGACGCGGCGCTCGCCGACTATGCCGTCCGTGAGCGGCGTTTCGGCAAGACGTCCGAGCAGGTGAGCGGCAGCCGGGCCGAGGTGGTGGGCGGGCCTGAGCATGCTTAAGCAGCGCGTCATCACGGCGCTCGTCCTGCTGGCTTTTTTGCTGCCGGCCTTGTTCTATCCGGCCGTGGCGCCGTTTGCGGCGCTCACGCTGCTGCTGATTGCCGCATCCGGCTGGGAGTGGGCGCGCCTCAACGGTGTAGGGGGTGGTGCTGCCGTGGTGGCAGGTATCGCCCTTGGCGTCGTGATGGCGTTGCTCTGGTGGGGCACCCCCGTGCATCGCTGGCTGCCGGTGGTCTGGATGGCAGCCTCGCTCGTATGGTTCATTCTGGCCACGGTGATGCTGCGCCGGGGCGTGTCGTGCTGGGGTGAGTGGCCACGTGCCATGCGTCTTATCGGCGGCGTGGTGCTGCTGGCCTCTGCCTGGCTGGCGCTGGTCGAAGCGCGCCGCATCGGATTGGTGTACCTGCTGTCGATTCTCACCCTCGTCTGGATGGCCGACATTGCCGCGTATTTCGGCGGCAAGACCTTCGGGCGACGCAAGCTCGCACCCTCGATCAGTCCGGGCAAGAGCTGGGAAGGCGCGATCAGCGGTTTCCTGGGCGTGTGTGTGCTGGCCGCTTTCTGGCTCTGGTTCGACGGCCTGTGGCTGGACGACTCCATGAGCGTGTTCGGCGCGCTGCAGGCGCGTGGCTGGCATTGGCTGGCCGTGGGTGTGGTGTTGCTGACCACGATGAGCGTGACCGGTGACCTGGTCGAATCCCTGGTCAAGCGCAGCGCCGGCGTCAAGGACTCCAGCGGCCTGCTGCCCGGGCATGGCGGCGTGCTCGACCGAGTCGATGCGCTGCTGCCCGTGCTGCCCGTGGCGCTCATGCTGACCGAATTGCCATGACCGAACCACGTTTGCGACTGACCATCCTGGGATCCACCGGGTCCATCGGCACCAACACCCTCGACGTGGTGGCGCGCCACCCCGAGCGCTTCGAGGTGTTCGCGCTGTCCGCTGCACGCCAGGTCGAGCTGATGGTGCAGCAGTGCCGGCAGTTCCGGCCGCGCGTCGCGGTGATGGCCGACGAAGGGGCGGCCGCGCAGCTGCGCGAGCGTCTGACCGAAGCCGGTATGGATACGTTGGTCGAAGCGGGTCCGCAGGCGCTGTGCGACATCGCTGCCGCGCCCGAAGCGGACGCCGTGATGGCTGCCATCGTGGGGGCAGCAGGTCTGGCGCCGAGTCTGGCGGCCGCGCGCGCTGGCAAGCGCCTGCTGCTCGCCAACAAGGAAGCGCTGGTGGTCGGTGGTGACCTGTTCATGGACGCCGTGCGACAGGGCGGAGGATGCCTGTTGCCGATCGACAGCGAGCATTCGGCCATCTTCCAGTCGCTGCCCGACGATCCGGCCAGCTGGGACCGTCGTGTCGAAAAGATCATCCTGACCGCCTCGGGTGGGCCGTTTCGCCAGCGCGATCCGGCGACGCTGGCCGATGTGACGCCCGATCAGGCGTGTGCGCACCCGAACTGGGTGATGGGCCGCAAGATCTCGGTCGATTCGGCGACCATGATGAACAAGGCGCTGGAGGTGATCGAGGCTCGCTACCTGTTCGGCCTGCCTCCCGAGCGCATCGAGGTCGTGATCCATCCGCAGAGCGTGATCCATTCGATGGTGCAGTTCCACGACAGCTCGATCGTGGCCCAGCTGGGCACGCCGGACATGCGGGTGCCGATCGCCTATGGCCTCTCGTGGCCGGAACGGATGGCTTCCGGCGCGTCGCCGCTGGATTTCACGGCGCTGGCGGGCCTGAGTTTCGAACAGGCCGATGCGCACCGCTTCCCGGGCCTGCAGCTGGCCTGGCAGGCGCTCAGGGGCGCGCCGGGCAGCACGGCGGTGCTCAATGCTGCCAACGAGGTGGCCGTGGCTGCCTTTCTCGACGGCAAGCTGCGCTTCGACCAGATTTACCATGTCAACCGGGAAACTCTGGAGAGCATGTGTCCCTCCAAACCGGGAAGTCTGGAAGATCTGCTGGCCATCGACGCCGAAGCCCGTGACCGGGCGCGGCGCTGCATGGGCAGGATCGTCACCTGAACCGCCAGATGCACTTGGCCGGCGGCAGCGGGTGAAGGAGTGAGAAGAGGATGACCACCGTAATCGCCTTCGTCGTGGCCCTGGGGCTGCTGATTGCCGTTCACGAATACGGGCACTACCGCATGGCCGTCGCCTGCGGTGTCAAGGTGCTGCGTTTTTCGATCGGCTTCGGCAAGCCGCTGCTGCGCTGGCGTCGCAAGAACAACCCGACCGAGTTTGTGCTGGCCGCCCTGCCGCTGGGGGGGTACGTGCGCATG
>JAEZLX010000076.1 GCA_023415035.1 Pseudomonadota bacterium
CGGCAGATCGGGCTGGCCCGTCAGTGCGCGGACAGCGGCGCTTTCCAGCGCGATGGCGGCCTGGGCCTCGTCCTGCTGGCGCGAGCACAGGCCGAGCGCACCGGCAGCCGCGTCGAACCAGCGGCCGGCACTGCTGGTGAGCGGGCAGTTCAGCCGCCGATCGAGCATCTGCTGCAGGCCGGCGGCGACGGCTTCGCCCACCACCGGCCCGAACCGGGGCACGATCTCTTGTGCACGGTCCAGCGCATGCAGGGCACTGGCCGCCATGCGCCAGGGCTCGCGCGCGGCACGGTCACCTCCGGGCAATGCCTGGGGGTACAGGTGTCCCAGGCGTGCCCAGTGCGGGCCGTCGAGCCAGAGCAGCTCGCCACCCCAAGCCGTGAAGGTGCCCGCGGACTGGGAAGCGGGAGCGTCTTCCTCTGAACCGGCACCCGAGGGCGTACCCTGCCCGACGCCGTCCAGCGCCAGCCCGACCACCGGCCCCGTCAGACCATGTTCGGCCACGATGGCCGCGATATGCGCGTGGTGGTGCTGAACGCCGATGGCCGGAACGCCCAGCGCGTCCGCCGTGGAATGGGCCAGACGGGTGCTGAAGAAATCGGGGTGCAGATCGTGTGCCACAGCCTGCACGGCATGGCTCGACTCTCGGGCATGATCGATCAGGGCATCCACCGACGCCTGAAGCGCCTCGCACGCAACCGGATCACCCAGGTCGCCATGCATGGCCGACCAGCGGGCACGTCCATCCTGCCACAGACAGGCAACGTTCTTGAGCCAGGCTCCGACGGCCAGCACGGTTGTCGTCGACAAAGGAGGGGGCATCTTGCTCGGGTTCAGGAGGCCTGGCGGGCTTGTTCAAGCTCCGCTTCCAGCTGCCGGATCCGATCGCGCAAGGCCTGCACGTCTGCCGGCGCTTTCGCATGATGTTGATGCGCGCGGTGGGCATGATGGCGGCCCATGGCATGGTCCAGCCAGTGCAGCCAGGCTGCCATGCCATGGCCGGTGGTGGCCGACAGCTGGATGACTTCGATGGCGGGATTCACCCGGCGTGCCATCTCGATGCAGCGGTCCACATCGAAGCGCACGTGCGGCAGCAGGTCGATCTTGTTGAGGATCATCAACTGGGCAGCCGCGAACATGTCGGGGTATTTCAGCGGTTTGTCCTCGCCTTCTGTCACCGAGAGAATGGCCACCTTGGCGGCTTCACCCAGGTCCCATACGGCGGGGCAGACAAGGTTGCCGACGTTTTCGATGAACAGCAGGCCCGGACCGGCGTGATGGTGGTGGCTGCCGTGATGCTCATGTTCGTGCCGGTGCAGATGACCGAATGCCTCGGCGACCATAGGGGCGTCGAGGTGGCAGCCCTTGCCGGTGTTGACCTGGATCGCGGGCGCGCCGGTCGCCCGGATGCGGTCCGCATCAAGGCTTGTCTGCTGGTCACCCTCGATCACCGCCACCGGCAGACCGGGCGCGTGGGTCTTGAGCGCTTCGATGGTGGCGCACAGCAGCGTGGTCTTGCCCGATCCCGGACTGGAGACGAGGTTGAGTGCTGTCACACCATGTGCCTCGAAGTGGGCCCGGTTGTTGGCTGCCACGCGGTTGTTGGCGCCAAGGATATCGGTTTCGATCTGGATCGCACGCTCCTGGCTCATGCCGGGCACCGACACACGGGCAGCGCCGGTGCCGAAATGCAGATCGCCATGGGTTCGATCAATGTGCACCGCACCGCGAGCACTCTCCTGGCTGCCCTGGTGCGTGTGGTGGGAATCGTGGTCACTGCAGCCGCATACGACGCACATGAGGTGTCTCCTTTAGGTCATTCATATTTGTGAGGTTCGGACTCGTCATCGCTGACACGCATGTCCAGCACCCGCAACTCCATTCCGCCCGTCGCGTGCAACTGGTAGCCACCGCAGTCGGGGCAGGGATCGCCGCGTCGCGTGAGCGGGACGGTGTGCGAGCAAATCATGCACCAGGCCTGACCCGGTGGCTCCTCGATCCGGATGTCGGCGCCTTCGAGCAAGGTGCCTGGCGCCAGGCTCTCGAGCGCGAAGCGCAGTGCGCGCACATCCACTCCAGAAAGCTGCCCGGCCTCGAGCCGCAGCGAAAGCAGGCGCGCGAAGCCTTCACGGCGCGCGGTGTCCTCCACCAGTTGCAGCACGCCACCGGCCAGGCTAGCTTCATGCATGGTGTGGCTCCAGGATGGGGGCACAGGCGGGTGGCCGCTGTTCGAGGCGGAAAGGCACACACGGATCCAGCGCCGCGGTGAGCAGGCGCACGCGGGGAGCGGGGTCGCCTGTCTGGAGAGGCAGCTGGGCCAGTGCCTGTGCCGCCACGCCTTCCGGGTGGAAGTTCCAGTCCGTCGGTGCCAGCACCTGGCAATGCGCCACGCACGGCCGGCCGCTGTTCGACGGGCTCAGCCGCACATAGTGGATCAGCAGTCCGCGGGCCATCTCCACCCACGCCATGCCGTGGCAGGAGCCCAGCGGCATGGCCCCCCAGCTCAGCCACTGTGCGCCGCTGTGGCCCGGCTCGTCGGGCAGGCACAGGCGGATCAGTTCGGCAATGCGGAACCCCAGCAGCGGCCATGCCGACGAGGGGAGAGGATGCCGGTTGAGATTCAGGCGTGACCACGTGCCGGTGTGGGCCGGCCTGCCTTTCCAGACGAGCGTTGCCTCGGGCACATCCTCCTGTGAGGCCAGCTGCAAGCCAAGCTCCTGCATACCAGCCCCATGTCCGTGTGGCTGCAAGGCCGCGAGCGGCGATAGCGCCAACGAAATGTCCGCGGCGCGTACTGTCTGCAGCAGGTGGGCCAGCCAGCTGTTCGCGCGCCGGCTCCAGTCACTCAGCCATGATGCGCCATGGGTTAGCCAGTTCCGCAGCCACGTTTCGGGCGGCATGTTCAGCCAGCGCGCCTGCAACCAAGCCAGGGTTTCGGCCGACGGCATGGGGGCATCTGCCCTGGACTTGAGCAGAGGGCAGTCACGCAGATCGTCCAGGGCAGCGCTGGTGGTGCCTGCAGAAGCCAGGAGGCTTGTCCAGTCCAGCCCGATGCGGCGCACATGCTCGACGGCGGTTTCTCGCTGCAGGGTTTGTGCGGTCGGGGTCAGGGGAAACATGCCCGGTGCGGCAGCCTCCAGTGCCAGATGGCTGCACATGCGGTGGGCCTGACCGCACAGGTTGAAAAGGCTGCCCAGCAGCGCGGGCAGCGTGTTGGCCACCTTGCCCTTGGCCAGATTGGGTGCCAGTGTGCGCCGAGTGCTGCGCAGGTTGTGCGGGACCGGTGCCCCGGGTACCAGATGCAGGGTGCCGGCCAGCTCCGTGATGGAAAACCCGGCAGGTCCGTTTACCTCATTCGCGGGGTGGTTTGTGGCTGTGTTCATGGCCGGATGCTCCCGGCACTGCCGCGACGCCCGAACAGGAAAGACCTGCGTGATGGGACTGGTGGTGCCTCCTTTGCCGAGGCAGGCGTCGGCCGCAGCACAGCCAAAGCCTTGATGGCCGTTTCCCGCGCCAGTGTCTGGCTCGGGAAGTCGGCCATGGGAGAAAACAGCGCGCAGGTTTCGTGAAACCCTACCTCGGGATCGTGGGTGCCGATGAAGTCGAAGCGCTCGCAGCCGAACCAGTGCACCCGGCTGCGCCCGACGCGTCCCAGGTGTGGCTCCACCGGCAGTGGCAGGCGCACCAGGCTCATGAACCAGGGGGTTATGAGAATCCCTTCAGCGATTCCTGGCGCATCGGTGCCATCCGTTTCCCCGGCTGCATGGACGAAACCGACCGCTTCTACCGAGAGGGCCGGATTGAGGAGGGAAATGCCTTGCATGCGCTCGTGCTGAACCCGACGATAGAAATCGGCGAGAGCCTGCACGCGTTGGTCAATGGCGAGGGCTGGGCGATCCATCATGGCGGCAGCATTGTCCATGCTATTCCAGCAGCAGGAACTGATCCGGCGGACAGTCGCAGTTCGGGCAGCGCCAGTGGACTGGCAGCTCGGCAAACGGTGTGCCCGGTGGAATCTGCCATTGCGGATCACCTTGGGCCGGGTCATACACCCACCAGCAGATCTTGCATTCCAGGCGCGAGTTCGGACGCAGCACATCGCGGTTGCCGAGGTAAGAGCCTTCAAACCCCTCGAAGTGACCGGTCGGCGACGGTGCGTTGGTATTCATGACAGTTCCAGATGTCTGACCACGTCGCGCAGGCGCTCAAGCGAATCCTGCAGA
>JAEZLX010000086.1 GCA_023415035.1 Pseudomonadota bacterium
GTGCAGCCGCACATCAAGACCTCGCTGGCGCCGGGCTCGCGCATCGTCACCGAGTACCTTGCCGAGACGGGCCTGCTGCCCTACCTGGAAAAACTGGGCTTCGCGCTGGCCGGTTACGGTTGCACCACCTGCATCGGCAACGCGGGGGACCTGGCGCCGGAGATTAACGAGGCCATCACCAGCCACGACCTGGTGTGTGCTGCCGTGCTCTCGGGCAACCGCAACTTCGAGGCACGCATCCACCCGAACCTGAAGGCCAACTTCCTGGCCAGTCCGCCGCTGGTGGTGGCCTATGCCATCGCCGGCTCGGTGCTCAAGGACCTGATGACCGAGCCGGTGGGGAAAGGCAAGGGCGGCCGGGACGTGTACCTGGGCGACATCTGGCCCTCCAGCGACGAAATCCACGCGCTGATGCGGCACGCGATGCGCGGCAAGGCGTACCGGCAGAACTACGCCCAGGTGCGCACCGAGCCGGGCAAGCTGTGGGAGCGCATCCAGGGCGCGACCGGCAACACCTACGACTGGCCGCCGAGCACCTACATCGCCGAGCCGCCGTTCTTCGAGGGCTTCTCGCTGCAGGCCGGGCCGGCCGAGGCACCGGTGGCGATCCGCGCCGCGCGGGTCATGGCGCTGTTCGGAGATTCCATCACCACCGACCACATTTCGCCTGCGGGGTCGATCAAGGAGAACTCGCCGGCCGGCCGCTGGCTGCTGGAGCACGGGGTGCTCAAGGCCGACTTCAACAGCTACGGCTCGCGCCGGGGCAACCATGAGGTGATGATGCGTGGCACCTTTGCCAACGTGCGCATCAAGAACCTGATGCTGCCGCCCCTGGCCGACGGTTCGCGCGAGGAGGGTGGATTGACGCTGCATCAGCCCTCGGGCGACAAGCTGCCGATCTACGACGCGGCGATGCGCTACCAATCCGAGGACGTGCCGACGGTGATCTTCGCCGGCGAGGAGTACGGCACGGGTTCCAGCCGCGACTGGGCGGCCAAGGGCACCCAACTGCTGGGCGTCAAGGCGGTGATCGCGCGCAGCTTTGAGCGCATCCACCGCTCCAACCTGGTGGGCATGGGGGTGCTGCCGCTGCAGTTCAAGCCGGGCGATTCGTGGGAGTTGCTGGGCTTGCGGGGCGATGAACTCGTCGACGTGATCCCGCCGGCGGACCTGGCACCACAGAGCGATGCGAATCTCGTCATCACGCGTGCCGACGGCACGCGCCGCGAGGTCGCGGTGACCCTGCGCATCGACACGCCGGTGGAAGTGAACCATTACCGTGCCGGCGGAATCCTTCCCTATGTGCTCAGGCAGCTGCTGGGTGCTTGAGCCATGACGCCCAACACGGCATGATGTGAAGACCGCGCCCGCCGGGCGCCCTGACCGGGAGTTGCCATGCGCAAGCCTGCCCTGTACAGCCGATCCTCCCGCGGCGCGTTCGCGCCATCGCAGCAGCGTGCGGGTGCCGGTCAGGTCGATGTGCCGGCAAAGGTGGAGCGGCAGGGTGTCGGGCCGCCGTCGCGCTGGCGCGCTGCGTTGGCGCGCTGCGCGGTCAACCCGCGCGCCATGTGGTCCGCGATGGCGCTGCTGCTGGCCCTGCTCGTGCTCGCGGTCTGGCAGCTTCGCGCGGTCTCGCCCCGCGCCCTCACGCAAAAGGACATCGATGCCGCCGTCCTGCGCACGTTGACCGCACAGAACCTGCCCTCGCAGGTGGCGCGCGCGGCCGAGAAGGTGCGGCCCTCGGTGGTGCGGGTGGAATCCTTCGTGCGCGACGACAAGGGCGAGGAGATGGAGCACGGCGTCGGTACGGGTGTCGTGATCGTGGATCAGGGCGTGATCCTGACCAACCTGCACGTGGTGCATGGCGCTCAGCGCATCCGGCTCGTGTTCGCCGATGGCTCGGAATCCGGTGCGGTGGTCACCGGCGTACAGGCGCACAACGACCTGGCGGTGCTGCAGGCACAGACCGTGCCTGACGACCTGCAAGCGGCGACGATGCGCTCGACAGGGGATCTGCTGCCCGGCGATCACGTGGTGGCTGTGGGCTTTCCGTTCGGCATCGGCCCGTCGGTGTCGGCGGGCGTCATCTCCGGCTTCGGGCGCTCGTTCCGTGCCCCCGAGGGACAGCAGGACATCCAGAACCTGATCCAGTTCGACGCCGCCGCCAACCCCGGTAATTCGGGTGGCCCGCTGGTGACCAGGGATGGCGAGGTGGTCGGCATTGTCACCGGCATCCTCAATCCCACCCGGGCCCGCACGTTTGTTGGGATCGGGTTCGCTGTTCCCATCGAAAGCGCGGCCACGGCCGCGGGTCTCCCTCCGTTCTGAGCCGACAGGAGTGCCGCATGAGCGAAAACAACGTCCTTCCCGACACCGCCCAACTCATGGAGCAGATCCTGTACGAGGTCAAACGCGTTGTGGTCGGGCAGGACCGCTTCCTGGAGCGCGTGATGGTGGCCATGCTGGCGCAGGGGCACTTGCTGGTGGAGGGCGTCCCGGGTCTGGCCAAGACGCTGACGGTCAAGACGCTGGCCGATGTGGTGCGCGGGCGCTTCAAGCGCATCCAGTTCACGCCCGACCTGGTGCCGGCCGATCTGGTGGGCACGCGCATCTACAACCAGAAGACGGGCGAGTTCACCACCGCACTGGGCCCGGTGTTTGCGAACCTGCTGCTGGCCGACGAGATCAACCGTGCACCGGCCAAGGTGCAGAGCGCGCTGCTGGAGGTGATGCAGGAGCGGCAGGTGACGATCGCGGGCGACACGCACCGCATGCCCGAGCCGTTCCTGGTGATGGCGACGCAGAACCCCATCGAGACCGAAGGCACCTATCCGTTGCCCGAGGCGCAGGTGGACCGTTTCATGATGAAGGTGCTGGTGGACTATCCGACCGACGAGGAGGAGTACGTCATCGTCGAGCGCGTCACCGGGCCCGCCGTGCAGGTGCAGGCCGTGGCGACGACCGAACAGCTGGGCGAGCTGCAGCGCCTGTGCCGCGATGTGTACGTGGACCCGTCGCTGGTGCAGTACGCGGTGCGCCTGGTGTCGGCCACGCGCACGCCCGAGCGTCATGGCCTCAAGGATCTGGGGCGTTTCATCACCTTCGGCGCCAGCCCGCGCGCCACCATTGGTCTGGTGGAGGGCGCGCGGGCACTGGCCCTGCTGCGCGGCCGTACCTACGCCCTGCCGGAGGACATGAGCGACCTGGTGCCCGACGTGCTGCGACACCGCATCGTGCTGTCCTATGAGGCACTGTCCGAAGGGCTGGACGGTGATGCGCTGGTTGCACGCATCATGCGGGCCGTGCCGCCGCCGGCCCGCCCGCTGGAACATGAACCCAAGGTGGCCTGAAGGGGACGACCGTGCTGCTGAGTTTTTTCCAGCGCAGACGAGGGGCCGAAGTACCCGCAGCACCGCCGGCGCCGGCTTCGGTCGCGGTGGATGCCTTGCTGCGCCGGCTCGAATGGACGGTGATCCGCCGCCTTGACGGGCTGCTGCAGGGCGACTACCGCACGCTGCTGCGAGGCACGGGGATGGATCTGGCCGACCTGCGCGAATACCAGCTGCACGACGACGTGCGCCATATCGACTGGAACGTGACCGCGCGGCTGCAGCAGCCGCACGTGCGTGTGTTTACCGAGGACCGGGAAATGGCGGCATGGTTTCTGCTGGACCTGAGTCCGTCGGTCGATTTCGGGTCCGGCGCGCAGCGCAAGCGCGAGGTTCTGCAGGCCTTCGTGGGCGTGATGGCGCGCCTGGTCACGCGCCGCGGCAACAGGGTGGGGGCGGCGCTCTATGGCGGCGAGGGCAGGGCGGGCGTGCACACGGTCCTCCCGCCCCGGGGCGGACGTACACAGGTGCTGCGGCTGCTGCAACGGGTGGGCAGCCCGGCCAAGTCCGCACGGGGCAAGGACCGCACCAGCGGCCCCACGCGACTGGCCGATCTGCTGTGCACGGCGGCGGTGACGATCCGCCAGCGCGGTACGGTATTCGTGGTGTCGGACTTCATCAGCGAGCCGGGGTGGGAACAGGCGCTCGGCGAGCTTGCACAGCGCCATGACGTGGTGGCCGTGCGCCTGTTCGATCCGCTGGAGCTGGAGCTGCCCGATCTGGGGCTGCTGACCATCCGCGATGCGGAGACGGGCGAACAGCTGCTGGTGGATACGCACGACCGCGGTTTCCGGCAGAGGTTTGCGCGTGTTGCGGCACAACGTGAGGCGGATCTGCGGGACAGCCTTGCCCGCGCGGGCGTAGACGCGCTGGAACTGTCCACCGAAGACGATGTGGCCGACGCCGTGGTGCGCTTCGTCGATCTGCGCCGCAGCCGCCAGCGGCTGCGCCCGCGGCGCCCGGGTGTCTGGCTGGAGGCTGCCGCATGATGAGCCAGTGGCCCGTGTCCTTCCTGTGGCCGGAGATGCTGTGGCTGCTGGCACTGCTGCCCCTGCTGGTGCTGCTGTATGTCTGGGTGCTGCGGCGGCGCCGGCGTGCGGCACTGCGATACGCGAGCCTGTCTCTCGTGCGCGAGGCCATGGGCAATGCGACCAACTGGCGCCGCCATGTGCCACCGGTGCTGCTGCTGCTGGCATTTGTCGCCATGCTGCTGGCCGCGGCGCGGCCGATGGCCTCTGTCATGCTGCCGTCCACCCAGCAGACCATCATCCTCGCGATGGACGTGTCGGGCAGCATGCGGGCCACCGATGTGGAGCCCAACCGGCTGGTGGCCTCGCAGAATGCCGCCAAGGCCTTTATCAAGGAGCTGCCGCGCCACGTGAAGGTGGGCATCGTGGCCTTTGCCGGCTCGGCGCAGGTGGTGCAGCCGGTGACCCTCAGCCGTGAGGATCTCAACACGGCCATCGACAAATTCCAGCTGCAGCGCGCCACGGCCATCGGCAGTGCCATCGTGGTGGCGCTGTCGGAGATATTTCCCGGCGAGATCGACCTGGCCAGTGTCACCTGGGACCGGCGCACCAATCCCTTCGCGCACCAGGGCCGGCCCATCGACCAGCAGGCGCCGACGCAGGGCGAGAAAAAGCCGTTCGAACCGGTGCCGCCGGGCTCCTATGGATCGGCGGCCGTCATCCTGCTGACGGACGGGCAGCGCACCACGGGCGTGGACACGCTGGAGGCGGCCCAGATGGCGGCCGATCGGGGTGTGCGCGTGTACACAGTGGGGGTGGGCACGGTTGATGGCGAGGTGATCGGCTTCGAGGGCTGGTCCATGCGGGTGAGGTTGGATGAAGACACGCTCAAGGAGGTGGCGCGCACGACCAAGGGCGAATACTTTTATGCCGGTACGGCGGAAACCCTCAAGCAGGTCTACGAATCGCTGAGCGCACGGCTGACGGTCGAAAAGCGCGAAACCGAGGTGACTGCGCTGCTGGCCCTGCTGGCGGCGATGCTGGTGTTGCTGTCAGCCGGGCTCTCCCTGTTCTGGTTCAACCGGGTGTTGTAGTGCCGGGCTGAGTGGTTCCGGGTTCGCTGCCCGGTCGGCCGAACTTGCACTCCAGTTCGTCGCGGCAGCGTTCCAATGCTTGGAAGATGCGCTCCTCCTGTCCCTGGGCGCGCGTTTGCGGGACGATGACGCACAGCGCGTACAGGCCGAACAGGCTGCGCAGCGCGACCGAGAAGCCGCGACAGCCCTCGATGCAGTCCTCGGCGCGGCCGTTGGCACGCACCTGCGCCAGTCGCTGTGCCAGCGCGCGCGATGGCCTGGGGGTGCCGATGGCCAGTGCCAGTGCGTCGGGGGAGAGCTGCGCGAGCATCACGAGGCCGGGCGCCAGCTCCTGTGCCGGGAACGGAATGGTGCCCAGCGGGAAGGCCACACGCAGCACGCGTTCGGCCACGCAGCGGTCCAGTGCTGTGACCTTGTCTCCGGTGAGCGTGTACAGGGCTGTCGTTTCATTGAGTTCGGCGCCCAGCATCTCCAGATGGTGGCGCGTGGAGGAGACGATGTCGATCTGGCGGCGGTACACCAGGCGCGGCAGCATCGGGCCTAGCTGGAAGCCGCCCTGCGGGCCCCGGGCCTCGACGAGGCCTTCGTCCTCCAGCGCCTGCACGATGCGCTGCACGGTGGAACGCGGCAATCCGACCTGTCCAGCGATTTCGGCCAGGCTCAGGCCGCCGGGGTGATCGCCCAGTGCGCGCAGCACCGCTGTCGCCCGCGCAATGACCTGGATGCCTGAACCACGATCCGTCTGAATGTCCACGCTGTCTCCTGGGGTGATGCGACTGCCACCCCAGATGGTAAGTCGCCTCAAAACTATAATTTCGGGACACTGTACCGCAATACGGTACAAGCCCGACATCTCTTGCGGATCGGCCGGGCGGCATCTTCTCCCCCACCAGGAATTTTTATGACAACGGGATTCCCGCTTTCGATGGCGGCCATCGTCGTGCTCGCGTTGCTGTCGGCCGTGGCGCCGCTGGCGACCGACATGTACCTGCCGGCCTTTCCGGTCATGGCTGAGCACCTCGGTGCCAGCGCAGCCGGTATCCAGGTGACGCTGACGGCCTTTCTGGCGGGGCTGGCCAGCGGACAGCTGCTGATCGGTCCCATGTCCGACCGCTTCGGGCGTCGCAAGCCCCTGATGGCCGGTACCGTGCTGGCCATCGTGTCGGGGCTGTTCTGCGCCTTTTCGGCGGATGTCGGCAACATGGTGGTCTGGCGCTTTCTGCAGGGCCTGGGGGGTGCGGCGGGCGTGGTGCTGGCCAGGGCGGTCATCGCCGATCGGACCAAGAACGCGGTCGAGGCGGCGCGCCTGTTCCAGGTGATGATGATCATCGGTGGCCTCGCTCCGGTGCTGGCGCCCAGCGTGGGCGCGGGCGTTGTGGCACTGGCCGGCTGGCGCGCGGTGTTCGTGGTGCTGGCGGTGCTATCGACGGTGTCGCTGGTGGGGGTGCTGCGCTGCATCGACGAGAGCCTGCCGGTGGAGCGCCGCCGGCGCGGTGGCTTTGTCGAGCTGCTGCGCACCATGGGCAATGTGCTGTCCAACCGTACATACCTGGGCTACACGCTCATGTCGGGCTTCATTTTCATGGTGCTGTTCGGCTACATCTCGGCCTCGCCTTTCGTGTTCCAGGGCATTCTGGGTCTGTCGCCGGCGGTGTACTCGCTGGTCTTCGGTGTCAATGCGGTCGGCATCGCGGTGGGCAGCGCTCTCTCTGCCCGCTGGGTGGGGCGCGTCCCTCCGCAACGGCTGGTTGCCATCGGTCTCGCAACCTTCCTGGTGGCGTCGCTGCTGGTGCTGCTGTGCGTGCTCACGGGTGCCGGCCCCGCGCTGATGCTGCCGTGCGTGTTCTTTGCCATCTGTCCGGTGGGCATGACGCTGGGCAATGCGAGCGCGCTGGCGATCTCGCAGGCACCCCGGGCGGCGGGGACCGCCTCTGCCATGCTGGGTGCGCTCCAGTTCCTGATGGGGGCGGTGGCTTCGCCTCTGGTGGGCTTGGGCGGCAAGGACTCGGCCGTGCCCATGGCCCTGACGATGGCTGCAGCGTCGTTGCTGGCGGTTCTGTGCTTTGTCTTGCTGGCACGAGGTGGCGGTGCCCGTGCGGAGGGCGCCGCCACGGCCTGACGGTCTGGTAGCCACGTAGCCGGCCTTCCTGACCCGCGTCAAGCTCCACTGCCTCGTCCCCGGGCACAATCGGCCCCATGACACAAGACGTGGTGATCGCCGGTGCCGGCATCGGAGGCCTGGCCTGCGCACTGGCGCTGGCCCGCACGGGGCAAAGGGTCCGGGTGCTCGAGCAGGCCACCCGGCTGGCCGAGGTCGGGGCGGGCATACAGCTCGGCCCCAACGCCGTCCGCGTGCTGGATGCCTGGGGCCTTTCGCAGGCACTGACCGCCTGCGCGGCCTTTCCCGAGGCGCTGACGGTGCGGGACGCCCATTCCTCGGTGACACTGGGCCGCTTGCGGCTGGGTGCCAGGGCGCGGGCGCGCTATGGGCAGCCCTACGCCAGCATCCACCGTGCCGATCTGCATGACCTGCTGCTGGATGCGCTGGGTTCGCATGCGAACGCCGAAGTCCTGCTCGGCGCACGTGTGGCGTCGTACGCGGAAGATGCGTCGGGCGTGAGCGTGCAATGCGAGGACGAACGGCAGTACCGCTGCGCGGCGCTGGTCGGGGCCGACGGCCTGTGGAGCCGGGTTCGCACCCAGTTGCTGGGAGCCCGACCGGTGCGCGCCAGCGGGCATCTGGCGTACCGCGGGCTGGTCATGCCCGAGGACCTGCCTGCGCCGTTGCGCGAACCGGTGGTCACGGCCTGGCTGGGGCCGCGCCTGCATGTGGTGCACTACCCGGTGCGCCGGGGCGAGGTGTTCAACGTGGTGGCCGTGGTCGAAGGTTCGATCGGCCAGGGGCATGGCAGCGCCGCCGGCAGCGATCCGCATAGCTGGACGCACGAGGCGCACGCCGCTGATCTGACGCGCGCTCTCGGTCCGGGATGCCACGACCTGATGACGATGATCGGGACCGTGCGGGAATGGAAATTGTGGCCACTGAACGACCGCCCGCCGATGACCGGGCCGCACGAACACGCGCGCGGCAAGGTTGCCCTGCTGGGCGATGCTGCGCATCCCTTGCGCCCTTACCTTGCGCAGGGCGCGGCCATGGCCATCGAGGACGCCTGGACCCTTGGCGAGTTGCGGGCCCGAGCCGGACAGTCCGCCGACTGGGAGACGCTGTTTTCACGTTATGCGCTGACACGCTGGGCACGCAACGCCCGTGTGCAGGCACGGTCCGAGCGCAATGGCCGCATCTTCCACGCCAGTGGTCTGGTGCGCCGCGGGCGTGACGTCGCCATGGCCTTGCTGGGAGAATCGCTGCTGGATCAGCCTTGGCTCTATGGTGGCCCCCCGACGCTATCTGCCTGAAACCGTTCACTAGCAAGGAGCACCCATGCCGAATGCCACCTCTGTGCGCGTACCCCGTCGTCGCTGGCTCACCGCCGCATCCGCCCTGGCCGCCTTGTCCTTTGCTCCGGCCTGGGCTCGCGAGGGCGGTGGCTGGCCGAGCCGACCGTTGAAAGTCGTGGTCGGCTTCCCGGCCGGCTCGTCGCCCGACCTGATGGCACGCACCATCGCCGAGCCGCTGTCGCAGGCGCTCGGTCAGCCTGTGGTGGTGGAAAACCGGCCGGGTGCTGGCGGGAACATCGGTGCCGACCTGGTGGCGCGCGCCACGGACGACCACACGGTCGGCCTGATGATCAACGGCAACATGACGATTGCCAAAATCCTGAACCCGGCCACACCCTACGATCCGCTCACGGACCTGGCGCCGGTGTCGCTGCTGGCGGTGGCGCCTCTGGTGCTCGCGGCGCCGGCCGGTGCGCCGGGTAGCACACCTGCCGGATTCCTTGACGAGGCACGGCGCGCCGGTGACCGCTGGAACTATGGCACGCCGGGCATTGGCACCGTGGCGCACCTGGGCATGGAGCTGATCAAGTCGCTGACCGGCATCAGTGCCGTGCA
>JAEZLX010000141.1 GCA_023415035.1 Pseudomonadota bacterium
GTGTGAAGGCGGGGAGGGTGGATACATGGCACGGCTTTCCCGGCTGACCCTGCCCGGGCAGGTGCACTTCATCACCCTGCAAGGGCATGCTGCTGGGGATGTCTTTCTCGATGAGGATGACCGGCAGCGCTGGCTGGGCTGGATGGGCGAGTACGCCCGCGCGGAGCGCGTTGCGTTGCATGCCTATGTCCTGCTGCCCAACCGGGTGAGACTGCTGGCGACGCCCGAGACCGACACGGGGATTCCACGCTGGGTTCAGGCGATGGGGCGGCGTTACGGACGGCACTTCAACGACACGCACGGGCGGCGCGGAACCCTTTGGGAGGGGCGCTACCGCAGCACCCTCATCCAGACGTCGAAGTGGATGCTGCCGGTGATGGCCTTCATGGACCTGGAACCCGTGCGGGAAGGTCTGGCGACGCACGCGCGGGACTTCCGGTGGTCGAGTCATCACCACTATGCCGGCATCATGCCGGATCGGTTGGTCGTGCCGCCGGCACCGTATTGGGCCTTGGGCAACACGCCCTTTGCTCGCGAGGCGGCCTATGCCGAACTGGTGCGGGAGGGACTGGACTCGCGCACCTTTTCGGCGCTGGACGCCGCGGCCAGACATGGCTGGGTGCTGGGTGATGAGGCTTTTGTGGCTTCCCTGCAGAACCAGACCGACCGTCGGGTGGTTAAGCTGAAGCCGGGGCGGCCAAGAAAAGGCGTGCAAGACTCGGGGTGATATCGGCAAGTCATTGATTTGTCAAAAAAATTTCGACCAATTCGATGTGTCCCTAATTTATTTCATAAAGTTTTGTTGACTCATTAATATTAATCTGACCCCAAATAAAAAACTTGGCATCCTTGTTGCGTTGCACTATGCTCCGTTTCCCACGCAACCGCTTGTGCAGCAGAACATCAAAGGAAGCCCCATGACAACGGCCGCCGAACAACAACTTCTTCAGCAGCAAGGTCTGTACGACCCGGCCAATGAGCACGACGCCTGCGGTGTCGGCTTCGTGGCCCACATCAAGGGCGAGAAGCGTCACGACATCGTCAGCGGTGCCCTCAAGATCCTCGAGAACCTCGATCACCGGGGTGCGGTCGGTGCCGACAAGCTCATGGGCGATGGCGCGGGGATCCTGATCCAGATTCCGGACACCCTGTACCGAGAGGAAATGGCCAGGCAGGGCGTGGAGCTGCCGCCTCCCGGCGAGTATGGCGTGGGCATGATCTTCCTGCCCAAGGAACACGCCAGCCGCCTGGCATGCGAACAGGAGATGGAGCGCGCGATCCAGGCTGAAGGACAGGTGCTGCTGGGCTGGCGCGACGTGCCAGTGAACCGCGAGATGCCCATGTCCCCCATGGTGCGCGAGAAGGAGCCGATCATCCGCCAGGTCTTCATCGGCCGTGGGTCTGACGTGATCGTGCAGGACGCCCTGGAGCGCAAGCTGTATGTCATCCGCAAGACCGCCAGCGCCGCGATCCAGCGCCTGAAGCTCAAGCACAGCAAGGAGTATTACGTGCCTAGCATGAGCAGCCGAACGGTGGTTTACAAGGGGCTGCTGCTGGCTGATCAGGTGGGCACTTACTTTCTGGATTTGCAGGATCCGCGCTGCGTTTCGGCGCTGGGTCTGGTGCACCAGCGCTTCTCCACCAACACCTTCCCCGAGTGGCCCCTGGCGCACCCGTACCGTTATGTGGCGCACAACGGCGAGATCAACACGGTCAAGGGCAACTACAACTGGATGAAGGCGCGCGAGGGCGTGATGAGCTCGCCGGTGCTGGGTGACGACCTCAGGAAGCTCTATCCGATCAGCTTCGCGGGCCAATCGGATACGGCGACCTTCGACAACTGCCTGGAACTGCTGACGATGGCCGGCTATCCGCTGGCCCAGGCGGTGATGATGATGATCCCCGAGCCGTGGGAACAGCACACGCTGATGGACGAACGCCGCAAGGCCTTCTACGAATATCATGCGTCCATGCTCGAGCCCTGGGATGGTCCGGCCTCGATTGTGTTCACCGACGGTCGCCAGATCGGCGCGACGCTGGACCGCAACGGCCTGCGTCCCTCGCGCTACTGCGTGACCGATGATGACCTGGTCATCATGGGTTCGGAATCGGGCGTGTTGCCGGTGCCGGAAAGCAAGATCGTGCGCAAGTGGCGCCTGCAGCCGGGCAAGATGTTCCTGATCGACCTGGAGCAGGGTCGCATGATCGACGACGAGGAGCTCAAGGCCAACCTCGCCAACAGCAAGCCCTACAAGCAATGGATCGAGAACCTGCGCATCCGGCTGGATGACGTGGAGCCGAATGCCGTCGACATCCCTGTGTCGGAGCCTGCCACGCTGCTGGACAGGCAGCAGGCCTTCGGCATGACGCAGGAGGACATCAAGTTCCTGATGGCGCCGATGGCGGTGCAGGGCGAGGAAGGCGTGGGATCGATGGGCAATGACGCGCCGCTGGCCGTGCTCTCGGGTAAGAATAAGCCGCTGTACAACTACTTCAAGCAGCTGTTCGCGCAGGTGACCAACCCGCCGATCGACCCGATCCGCGAGTCGATCGTGATGTCGCTGGTGTCCTTCATCGGACCGAAGCCGAACCTGCTGGACATCAACCAGGTCAACCCGCCGATGCGGCTGGAAGTGACCCAGCCGATCCTGGACTTCCAGGACATGGGCAAGCTGCGCTCGATCGACGAGCGCACGCACGGCAAGTTCCGCGTCTACACGCTGGACATCACCTACCCCGTCGAGTGGGGCAAGGAAGGTGTCGAGGCCAAGCTGGCGTCGCTCAACGCGGAAGCGGTGGACGCGCTCAAGTCGGGCAAGAACATCCTGATCATCAGCGACCGCAACGTGGGTGCGAAGCGGGTGGCCATCCCGGCGCTGTTGGCCCTGTCATCCATCCACCAGCACCTGATCCGCGAAGGCCTGCGCACGACCGCCGGACTGGTGGTGGAAACCGGATCGGCGCGCGAGGTGCACCACTTCGCGGTGCTCGCCGGCTATGGTGCCGAGGCTGTGCACCCGTACCTGGCGATGGAAACGCTGGTGGCGATCCACAAGGATCTGCCGGGCGAGCTGTCGGCCGACAAGGCGATCTACAACTACGTCAAGGCGATCGGCAAGGGCCTGTCCAAGATCATGTCCAAGATGGGCGTGAGCACCTACATGTCCTACTGTGGCGCCCAGCTGTTCGAAGCCATCGGCCTGAACAGCGAGACGGTGGAAAAGTACTTCACAGGCACGGCGACACGCGTGGAGGGCATCGGCGTGTTCGAGATTGCCGAAGAGGCGATCCGCATGCACAAGGCTGCGTTCGGCAACGACCCGGTGCTGGCCAATATGCTGGATGCCGGCGGCGAATACGCCTGGCGTGCGCGCGGCGAGGAGCACATGTGGACGCCTGACGCCATCGCCAAGCTGCAGCACAGCACGCGTGCCAACAACTGGAACACCTACAAGGAATACGCCCAGATCATCAACGACCAGAGCCGCCGTCACATGACGCTGCGTGGTCTGTTCGAGTTCAAGTTCGATCCGTCCAAGGCCATTGCGGTGGAGGAGGTCGAACCGGTCAAGGAAATCGTCAAGCGTTTCGCCACCGGCGCCATGTCGCTGGGTTCGATCTCGACCGAGGCGCATGCGACGCTGGCCGTGGCGATGAACCGCATTGGCGGAAAGAGCAACACGGGCGAGGGCGGCGAGGACGCGCTGCGCTACCGCAACGAGCTCAAGGGCATCCCGATCAAGCAGGGTCAGACCATGTCCGACCTGCTGGGCAAGGAGATCTTCGAGGTTGACTACGAGCTGCAGGAGGGTGACTCCCTGCGCTCGCGCATCAAGCAGGTGGCCTCAGGACGCTTCGGTGTGACCGCTGAATACCTGCACAGCGCCGACCAGATCCAGATCAAGATGGCGCAGGGCGCCAAGCCCGGCGAGGGCGGCCAGCTGCCCGGCGGCAAGGTGTCCGACTACATCGGCAAGCTGCGTCACAGCGTGCCGGGCGTGGGCCTGATCTCGCCGCCGCCGCACCACGACATCTACTCGATCGAGGACCTGGCGCAGCTGATTCACGACCTGAAGAACGTGGCGCCGCATTCGTCCATCAGCGTCAAGCTGGTGTCCGAGGTGGGCGTGGGGACCATCGCCGCGGGCGTGGCCAAGTGCAAGGCCGACCATGTGGTGATCGCCGGCCATGACGGCGGCACGGGTGCTTCGCCCTGGTCGTCGATCAAGCATGCGGGCAGCCCGTGGGAGATCGGTCTGGCCGAAACCCAGCAGACCCTGGTGCTCAACCGCCTGCGCGGGCGCATCCGCGTGCAGGCGGACGGTCAGATGAAGACCGGCCGCGACGTGGTGATCGGCGCGCTGCTGGGCGCTGACGAATTCGGCTTCGCGACGGCACCGCTGGTGGTCGAGGGCTGCATCATGATGCGCAAGTGCCATCTGAACACCTGCCCGGTGGGCGTGGCCACGCAGGATCCGGAGCTGCGCCGCAAGTTCACCGGCAAGCCGGAGCATGTGGTCAACTACTTCTTCTTCGTGGCGGAGGAAGTGCGCCAGATCATGGCGCAACTCGGTATCCGCAAGTTCGACGATCTGGTTGGCCGCTCCGACCTGCTGGACACCCGCAAGGGCATCGAGCACTGGAAGGCCAAGGGCCTGGACTTCAGCCGCTTGCTGGCACAGCCGGGGGTGCCGGATGACGTGCCGCGCCTGCATGTCGAGGCGCAGGATCACGGGCTGGAGAAGTCGCTCGACAACATCCTGATCGCCAAGTCCAAGCCCGCCATCGAGAAGGGCGAACGGGTGCAGTTCATCGAGGTGGCGCGCAACGTGAACCGCTCGGTGGGAGCGATGCTCTCCGGTGCGGTGACCAAGGTGCACCCCGAAGGTCTGCCCGATGACACCATCCGCATCCAGCTCGAGGGCACGGGTGGCCAGTCATTCGGCGCTTTCCTGTGCCGCGGCATCACGCTCTATCTGATCGGCGAGGCCAACGATTACACGGGCAAGGGCCTGTCGGGTGGCCGCATCATCGTGCGCCCGAGCATCGACTTCCGGGGCGACGCGGCTCGCAACATCATCGTGGGCAACACGGTCATGTATGGCGCGACGTCGGGCGAGGCCTTCTTCAGCGGCGTGGCCGGCGAGCGTTTCGCGGTGCGACTCTCGGGGGCTACTGCGGTGGTCGAAGGCACCGGCGACCACGGCTGCGAATACATGACCGGCGGCACGGTCGTGGTGCTGGGCAAGACTGGCCGCAATTTCGCGGCCGGCATGAGCGGCGGCGTGGCCTATGTGTACGACGAGGATGGCCAGTTTGCCAAGCGCTGCAACACGGCCACGGTGAGCCTGGACAAGGTGCTGCCGTCAACGGAGCAGGAAGCCTCGATCGACCGGAATGTCTGGCATCGCGACCAGACCGACGAGGCTCAGCTGCGCAAGCTCCTGGAGGACCACAACCGCTGGACGGGCAGCCGCCGTGCCCGCGAGCTGCTGGACAACTGGAGCGAGGCCCGTGGCAAGTTCGTGAAGGTGTTCCCGAGCGAATACAAGCGCGCGCTGGCGGAGATCAATGCCCGCAAGGCGGCGGTCGAGGTCACGGCCAAGGCAAAGAGCAGCGCACGGCAGGCCGTTCCCGCCAAGTAAGCAAGAATAACATCGCCCACGAAGGATCAGACCATGGGAAAAGTCACCGGCTTCATGGAGTATGAGCGTATCGAGGAGGGCTATCAGCCCGTTCCGGATCGCCTGAAGCACTACAAGGAATTCGTCATCGGCCTCGACGACGCGCAGGCCAAGATCCAGGGTGCGCGCTGCATGGACTGCGGTACGCCGTTCTGCAACAACGGCTGCCCGGTCAACAACATCATCCCGGATTTCAACGATCTGGTGTATCAGCAGGACTGGAAGAGCGCGATTGCCGTGCTGCACAGCACGAACAATTTCCCGGAGTTCACCGGCCGCATCTGCCCGGCCCCGTGCGAGGCGGCATGCACCGTCAATATCAATGGCGAGCCGGTGGGGATCAAGTCGATCGAGCACGCCATTATCGACAAGGCCTGGGCCGAGGGCTGGGTGCAGCCCATGCCGGCACAGCACAAGACCGGCAAGAAGGTGGCCGTGGTCGGTTCCGGCCCGGCAGGCTTGGCGGCAGCCCAGCAGCTGGCACGCGCCGGCCATGACGTGACGGTGTTCGAGAAGAACAGCCGCATCGGCGGGCTGCTGCGCTACGGCATTCCCGATTTCAAGCTCGACAAGTCGCACATCGACCGGCGCGTCGCGCAGATGGAGGCTGAGGGCGTGGTGTTCCGCACCAGCACGCTGATTGGCGCCATGCCCGAGGGCAGCAAGGTTACGAATGATGCGACGACGGTGATCAGCGCCGAGGATCTGAAGCAGGAGTTTGACGCCGTGCTGCTGTCGGGTGGCTCCGAGCAGTCGCGCGATCTGCCGGTGCCGGGCCGCGA
Organism: Pseudomonadota bacterium; assembly: GCA_023415035.1. Lineage (GTDB taxonomy): Bacteria > Pseudomonadota > Gammaproteobacteria > Burkholderiales > Burkholderiaceae_C > Hydrogenophaga. Next base: position 6,467 of record JAEZLX010000141.1, read on the forward strand.
ACTCGATGGCATCCATTTCGCGATGGAATTCCTGCCGATGCAGAACAAGGTCAACGCGGGGGACAAGCTCAAGGGCCAGATCCGCGCCGACGGCAAGCATGTCATCGTGATCGGTGGCGGCGACACGGGATCGGACTGCGTGGGCACGAGCAACCGCCACGGCGCGCTCAGCGTGACCCAGTTCGAGCTGATGCCCCAGCCGCCCGAGCAGGAGAACAAGCCCTTGGTATGGCCATACTGGCCGCTGAAGCTGCGCACCAGTTCCAGCCACGACGAAAGCGCAGCCAAGGGCATCCTGGCGCGCGAGTTCGCCATCTCCACCAAGGAATTCGTCGGCAAGAACGGCAAGGTGACGGGCCTGAAGACCGTCAACGTCGAGTTCAAGGACGGCAAGTTCATCGAGATTCCCGGCACCGAGAAGGAGTACAAGGCCGATTTGGTGCTGCTGGCGATGGGCTTCGTGCACCCGGTTTCGACGGTGCTGGACGCTTTCGGGATCGACAAGGACGCCCGCGGCAATGCCAAGGCGGGCACCGATTTCACGGGTGGCTATGCAACCAGTGTGCCGAAGGTGTTCGCCGCCGGCGACATGCGCCGTGGCCAGTCGCTGGTGGTCTGGGCCATCCGGGAGGGCCGTCAGGCGGCTCGGGCCGTGGACGAGTTCCTGATGGGCTATTCGGACCTGCCGCGCTGAGCCGGGGATACACGAGGCCGACTGCCGTGGCCCCGGGGTCGTGAGACAATCGGGGCATCACCGCCTAGGCCTATGAGTGAAACCCCTTTCATCGAGATCGACCATGTGACGTTCGGCTACGACAGCCGGCGCACCATACTGAATGACCTCTCCCTGAAGTTCGCCCGAGGGAAGGTCACGGCCGTTCTCGGGGGCTCGGGTTGCGGCAAGACGACGCTGTTGCGCCTCATCGGCGGGGAGCACACGCCCAACAGCGGGCGCGTCGTTTTTGACGGTGAGGAAATCAACGCCCGCGACAAGAACCAGCTGTTTCGCCTGCGCCGGCGGCTAGGCATGCTGTTCCAGTTCGGTGCCCTGTTCACCGATCTGAACGTGTTCGACAACGTGGCCTTTCCGCTGCGCGAGATGACGGATCTGCCGGAGCCGCTGATCCGCGACATCGTGCTCATGAAGCTCAACGCCGTGGGTTTGCGCGGGGCGGCCGGCCTGCGCATCAGCGAGGTCTCCGGTGGCATGGCGCGACGGATCGCTCTGGCGCGCGCGATTGCGCTCGACCCCGAGCTGATCATGTACGACGAGCCGTTCGCGGGTCTCGATCTGGTGTCCATGGGCGTGGCGGCCAAGCTGATCCGCACGCTCACCGATGTGACGGGTGCCACCGCCCTGCTGATCTCGCACGACATTCCGCAGTGCATGGCGATCAGCGACTGGGTGGTGCTGCTGGCTGCCGGCGGGCGCGTCGTGGCGCAGGGCACGCCGGATGAGCTGATGGGCAGCACCGATCCCGAGGTGCGGCAATTCGTGCGGGGTGAGCCCGACGGTCCGGTCAAGTTCCATTACCCGGCCCCACCGGTTGCCGAGGATTTCGGCGTGGAGGCGGCACGATGATGAATTTCCTGCAATGGCTGGGCCGGCGCACCTTCGATGTCCTCGCGTCGTGGGGGCGTGGCGCCGTGTTTTTTTTCGAGCTGCTCTGCGCGCTGCCTGCGGCGTTACCGCGCTTCGGGCTGGTGGTCACCCAGATCCACGCCATCGGGAACCGCTCGCTGGTCATCATTCTGGCGTCCGGCATGGCGGTGGGCTTCGTGCTCGCCCTGCAGCTGTACACCACCTTGACGAATTTTGGCGCCGCCGAGTCGCTGGGGCTGGTCGTGAACCTGTCGCTGGTGCGCGAGCTCGGGCCGGTGGTGACGGCCCTGCTGTTCGCAGGGCGTGCCGGCACATCACTGACTGCCGAGATAGGCCTCATGAAGGCCGGCGAGCAGATCTCCGCGATGGAGCTGATGGCCATCGATCCGCGCAAGCGCGTGCTGGCGCCGCGCTTCCTGGCCGGCGTGATCTCCATGCCCCTGCTGGCCGGTCTGTTCTCGGCCATCGGCATCCTGGGGGCCTGGGTGGTGGCAGTCGGTCTCATCGGCATCGATGCCGGCAATTTCTGGGCCATCCAGCAAAGCGGCGTGGATGTGTGGCGCGACGTGGCCAACGGCGTGATCAAGAGCGTTGTGTTCGGCGTCATCTGCACGGCTGTGGCGCTGTACCAGGGCTACGAAACCGAGGCCACGCCCGAAGGGGTGGCCTATGCCACCACGCGCACCGTGGTGACAGCGTCGCTGGGGGTGCTGGCGATGGACTTCATCCTGACCGCCCTGATGTTTTCGACCCCATGATTGCAACGAAAGAGAAGATCCGCGCATGAGCAAGAGAAGCACCGAAATCATGGTTGGCCTGTTCGTCCTGCTGGGCGCCGCGGGCCTGCTGTTCCTGGCCCTGAAGGCGGCCAACCTGACCACCTTCGCCTCGGGCGGCGACACCTATGCCGTCGAGGCCCGGTTCGACAACGTGGGCGGCCTCAAGCCCCGTGCCGCCGTCCGCTCGGCCGGCGTGACGGTGGGTCGCGTCACCAGCGTCACCCTCGATCCCGTGACCTTCCAGGGCTTGGTCAAGCTGGAGATCAACAAGTCGGTGGCTTTCCCGAAGGACTCGTCGGCCAAGATCCTGACCTCCGGCATCCTGGGTGACCAGTACATCGGCATCGAGCCCGGTGGCGATGAAAACAACCTCGCTTCGGGCGATGTGATCACGCAGACGCAGTCGGCGCTGGTGCTGGAAAACCTGATCGGCCAGTTCCTGTTCAGCAAGGCGGCCGAGGGTGGAGCGGCCAATGAATAAGCGCGCGGCCACGGCCACGCTGGTGCTCGCCGGCAGCCTGCTGGCCGGATGTGCCACCGGCCCGGGCGCGAATCCGCGTGATCCGCTGGAGCCGTTCAACCGCAGTGTGGACAGCTTCAATACGGCGCTGGATGACGCCGTGTTCAAGCCGGTGGCCACGGCCTACCGCGACGTGCTGCCGCAGCCGGTGCGCACCGGTGTGGGCAACTTCTTCGGCAACATCGGCGATGCGTGGTCCTTCGTCAATGCCCTGCTGCAGGGGCGCGCCCAGGCCGCGGCCGAGAGCTTCATGCGCTTGAGCATCAACACGGTATTCGGCCTGGGCGGTCTGCTCGACATCGCCACCGAGGCCGGCATCGAGCGTCAGAGCCTGGATTTCGGCCTGACGCTGGGGCGCTGGGGTGTGTCCTCCGGTCCGTACGTGGTGCTGCCCTTCCTCGGTCCGTCGTCGTTGCGCGATTCCGCCGGCCGGGTGGTCGATGGCCAGGGCAGTGTGCTCGAGATCGTCGACCACGTGCCCACGCGCAACAGCCTCTATGTGCTGGAGAAGGTTGACGCGCGTTCCGGCCTGCTGCGTGCCACCGACATGCTCGGCGGCGTGGCGCTGGACAAATACAGCTTCACCCGCGACGTCTATCTGCAGCGGCGCGACCGTCTGGTGTCGGACCTGCGCGGGGAGGACGAGGCGGACGACTACGACAACGAGAACTACGACGACGAAGAGGCCGACGCCGGCGCCGGCGAGCAGGAAACAGTTACTGACAAATGATGGCGATCCGGACACGGAACCCCGCGATGATGGGGCCAGTCCAATTCCGGGCCTGAACCGACAACCGAAAAGGGAAAGGAAACTCCATGATGCAACGTCGCCGCTGGATGCAATCCGCCGCACTGGCCATGTCCGCCTGGCTTGCCGTGCCCGCCCTGCCAGCCCTGGCCGCGGAAGAGGGGCCTGACGAGCTGGTCAAGCGTATTTCGACCGAGGTGCTGGACACCATCAAGAGCGATGCCGCGATCCAGGCGGGAGACGCCGCGCGCATCGCGGCCCTGGTCGATGACAAGATCATGCCGAACGTCAACTTCCGGCGCATGACCTCGTCGGCCGTTGGCCGTTTCTGGCGCCAGGCCACGCCCGAGCAGCAGCAGGCTTTGCAGTCCGAGTTCAAGACCCTGCTGGTGCGTACCTATTCCGGCGCACTGGGCGAGGTCAAGGACCAGACCCTGAGCTTCAAGCCCCTGCGCACGCGCCCCGAGGACAAGGAAGTTGTGGTGCGCAGCGAGGTGCGCGGCAAGGGCGATCCGATCCAGCTCGACTACCGCCTGGAAAAGACCGATGCCGGCTGGAAGATCTACGATCTCAACGTGCTGGGCGTGTGGCTGGTGGAAACCTATCGCTCGCAGTTCGCGCAGGAGATCAATGCCAAGGGCATCGACGGCCTGATCCAGTCCCTGGCCGAGCGCAACAAGTCGACCGCCGCGCCGGGCAAGGCGGGCTGATCTTGAATCTGACCATGCAGGGACAAGCATCCGCCGGTTCTTCCGTGGTGGCGCTGCCGGCGCGCCTGACGATCGAGGTCGCGTCGTCGGCGCTGGCCGGGCTGGGCAGTCAGCTGCAGGCGGGGTCGGGGCATGTGCGGCTCGATGCCTCGCCGATGCAGGAGTTCGATACCTCGGCCGTGGCCGTTTTGCTCGAACTGCGGCGCCAGCTCCTGCGCCAGGGACGCGAGATTGCCGTCGAGCACTGCCCCCCAAAACTCACGGCGCTGGTGCGCCTGTACGGCGTTGATTCGCTGCTGGGCATCGCCCCGGCGGGTGCCGCCCAATCCTGAGACCGTATCGGGCCATCCCGCGCGTCCGGTGCCGGGTCTTCGGGCATCACCTAAAATGGCCTGTTGTCCTTTTCACGGCGACCGATCGGTCGCCGTTTTCGACGGTTCCTTCCGTGATGCCCGCCGTTTCCTTCCAAGACGTTTCGAAAAGCTATGCCACGGCCCAGGGTGAATTCTGGGCGCTCAATGGTGTGCGCTTCGATATCGAGGCCGGCGAGTTTTTTGGCCTGCTCGGCCCCAACGGCGCGGGCAAGACGACCCTGATCAGCATCCTGGCCGGACTGGCGCGTCCCAGTGCCGGGCGGGTGGTCGTGGGCGGCCACGACGTGCAGCGCGACTATGCACTGGCCCGCCGCCAGCTCGGCGTCGTGCCGCAGGAGCTGGTGTTCGACCCTTTTTTCAGCGTGCGAGAGACGCTGCGCCTGCAGTCGGGCTACTTCGGCATTCGTGGCAACGACGCCTGGATCGACGAGCTGCTCGACGGACTGGGTCTGGCGGACAAGGCGAACGCGAACATGCGCCAGCTTTCCGGCGGCATGAAGCGCCGCGTGCTGGTGGCGCAGGCCCTGGTGCACAAGCCGCCCGTGATCGTGCTGGACGAGCCGACCGCAGGTGTCGATGTCGAGTTGCGCCAGACGCTGTGGCAGTTCGTCTCGCGCCTGAACCGCGAGCACGGGTGCACCGTGCTGCTGACCACCCATTACCTGGAAGAGGCGGAAGCCCTCTGTGGCCGGATCGCGATGCTCAAGCGTGGACGGGTGTTGGCGCTGGAGAAAACCTCGGACCTGCTGAGCCGGGCATCGACCAACGTGCTACGTTTCAAGACCGATCAGGCCTTGCCGCCGTCACTGGCCGCGCAGGCGCGCATCACCGGCCGCATCGTGCAGTTGCCGGCGCATGACGCGCTGGACATCGAGCGCATGCTGGCGCTGGTGCGCGAGAGTGGGGTGCGCGTGGAGGACATCGAGATCCGCAAGCCCGACCTCGAGGACGTGTTCATCGACGTGATGGGCGAGGACGCCAAGGTCGCGGAGGTGGCGGCATGAGCGTCATTCGTTCTGCCGATGCCAACCGTGGCACCGCTACACCGAACGCGTCCGGGCTGGCCAGGGGTTGGCAGACCCTGTTCTACAAGGAAGTCCTGCGTTTCTGGAAGGTCGGCTTCCAGACGGTGGCCGCGCCCATCGTCACGGCGCTGCTATACATGCTGATCTTCGGCCATGTCCTGGAAGGGCGTGCCCAGGTCTATGACGAGGTCCGCTACACCGCCTTCCTGATGCCGGGGCTGGTGATGATGAGCGTGCTGCAGAACGCGTTCGCCAACAGCTCGTCCTCACTCATCCAGAGCAAGATCATGGGCAACCTGGTCTTCCTGCTGCTCACGCCGCTGTCCCATCGGGCCTGGTTCGTGGCCTACGTGGGCTCGTCCACCGTACGCGGTCTGGTGGTGGGCGCTGGCGTGATGGCGGCCACCTGGTGGTACGCGCGTCCCGACATGGTGGCGCCGCTGTGGGCGCTGGCGTTTGCCGCCATGGGCGCGGCGCTGCTGGGTGCGCTGGGCCTTATTGCAGGCCTGTGGGCCGAGAAGTTCGACCAGATGGCGGCGTTCCAGAACTTCATCATCATGCCGATGACGTTCCTGTCCGGCGTGTTCTATTCCATCCATTCCCTGCCCTCCTTCTGGCAGGGCGTGAGCCACCTCAACCCGTTCTTCTACATGATCGACGGCTTCCGCTACGGCTTCTTCGGCGTGAGCGACGTCTCGCCCTGGCTCAGCCTGGGCATCGTCGGCACCGCCATGCTGGTGGTGAGCGCGGTGGCAGTGCACCTGCTGCGCATCGGGTACAAGATCCGCGGCTGAAGCCCCCGTTCTCCCCATGACTGCCGAACAGCTCCACGCGCTCATCGCCGCCGGCCTGCGCTGCGACCACCTCGAGGTCGAGGGCGACGGCCGCCACTGGTCCGCCGTCATCGTC
>JAEZLX010000163.1 GCA_023415035.1 Pseudomonadota bacterium
TGGTGCAACCGTAACCGGCCAGCGCGAAGCCCAGTTTTTCCAGGTAGGGCAGCAGGCCCGTCTCGGCAAGGTACTCGGTGACGATGCGCGAGCCCGGCGCCAGCGAGGTCTTGATGTGCGGCTGCACCTTCAGCCCCGCCTCCACCGCCTTTTTTGCCAGCAGGCCCGCCGCCAGCAGCACGCTCGGGTTCGAGGTGTTCGTGCAGCTGGTGATCGCGGCGATCAGCACGTCGCCATGGCCGATGGTATAGCCCTTGCTGCCCCGACCCGGCGCACTGCGCGCACCGGCCTCGCCACCGGCCGTGGCGCTCAGCGTGGGCTTGTTCGCCACCATCACGACGACAGCGCGCGGCGCAGCCGGCGGCGTGGACGGATCGGCCGGAACGCGCTGCGCTTCGGGATGAGCCTCGTGACTGACCTGGTAACGCGTGTGCAGCAGCTCTGGTGGCTGGTTGAAGCCGTTGTCGGCGTTCGGTCTGCTGAACAGGCTCGAGAACTGCTCGGCCACGTGGCCCAGCTCGATGCGATCCTGCGGCCGTTTGGGCCCGGCCAGAGATGGCGCCACCGTGCCCAGATCCAGGGTGATGACCTGGGAATATTCGATCTCCCCCGCCCTGATCTGCGAACCTGCTGCGCCCGGCACCCCGAACATGCCCTGAGCGCGGAAGTACGCCTCGAACGCCTCGATCTCGGCCTTGCTGCGCCCGGTGCCGCGGAAGTACTCCAGCGTCTTGTCGTCCACTGGAAAGAACCCCATGGTCGCGCCGTACTCGGGCGCCATGTTGCCGATGGTCGCACGGTCCGGCAGCGACAGCGACGCCGTGCCCTCGCCGAAGAATTCCACGAACTTGCCCACCACCTTGTGCCGGCGCAGGATCTCGGTCACGGTGAGGACCAGATCGGTGGCCGTGACACCCTCGCGCAGGCGCCCGGTGAACTCGAATCCCACCACGTCGGGTGTCAGGATGTACACCGGCTGGCCCAGCATCGCCGCCTCGGCCTCGATGCCGCCCACTCCCCAGCCCACCACGCCGATGCCGTTGATCATGGTGGTGTGGCTGTCGGTGCCCACCAGAGTGTCCGGGTAATACAGGCCGCCTTTGACGTGCACACCGCGCGCCAGGTACTCCAGGTTCACCTGGTGCACGATGCCAAAGCCCGGGGGCACGACGCCGAAGGTGTCGAAGGCCTGCATGCCCCACTTCATGAACTGGTAGCGCTCGCGGTTGCGCTGGAACTCCAGCTTCATGTTCAGGTCCAGAGCGTTCTTGCGGCCGTAGTAGTCGACCATCACCGAGTGGTCCACCACCAGGTCCACCGGCACCAGCGGCTCGATCCTCTTGGGGTCGTGCCCCAGCCGGCTGGCCGTACTGCGCATCGCCGCCAGATCGGCCAGCAGCGGAACGCCGGTGAAATCCTGCAGCACCACACGGGCCACCGTGAACGGAATCTCCTCCGTTCGCGGCGCTCGCGGCTGCCAATTGGCCAACTGCTCCACGTGCGAGGGCAGCACCCGCTCGCCGTCGCAGTGGCGCAGCACGCTCTCGAGCACGATGCGCAGCGACACCGGCAGGCGCCGCACGCCCGGCAGTTGCCGAGCCAGCGCCGGCAGCGAATGGAAGCGCCCCGTCTTGCCCGAAGGGGTTTTGAACGTCCTGAGGGTCCCAGCAAAGGGGTGCTTGAACGATGTCGCCATGCGGTACTCCTGATCGGGTCTGCTTTCATTCTGGTGCAAGCGGCCCGTGCGGCCAAGACCGACCGCCGCCACCGGACGTCACGACGGGGCTTTACGACCTGTTTCCCAAGACCCGGGCACATGCAGGACAATGTAGGGCTGCCATGAAAACGCCCGAACTGCTCCTGCCCGCCGGCTCGCTGCACCGCATGCGCGCCGCCTTCAACTTCGGCGCCGACGCGGTCTACGCCGGTCAGCCGCGCTATTCGCTGCGCGCGCGCAACAACGAATTCCGGCTCGAGCAGATCGCGCAGGGCATCTCCGAGGCCCACGGGCGCGGCAAGAAGTTCTTTGTCACCAGCAACCTGATCGCCCACAACGACAAGCTGCGCACCTACCTGCGCGACCTGCAGCCGGTGGTCGAACTCAAGCCCGACGCGCTCATCATGGCCGACGCCGGCCTGATCATGCTGGTGCGCGAGCAAATGGAAAAGGGCCTGTGGCCCGAGGTGCCGATCCACCTCTCGGTGCAGGCCAACACCACCAACAGCGCGGCGGTGAAATTCTGGGCCAGGCAGGGCGTCAGCCGCATCATCCTCTCACGCGAACTGAGTCTGGACGAGGTCGAGGCCATCCGCAACGACTGCCCCGATACCGAGCTGGAAGTGTTCGTGCACGGCGCGCTGTGCATCGCCTACTCGGGTCGCTGCCTGCTCTCGGGCTATTTCAACCGCCGCGATCCCAACCAGGGCACCTGCACCAATGCATGCCGCTGGCAGTACAAGACCCACGGCGCCACCACCGACACGGACACCGGCGAGGCCGTGCCCCTGGCCACCCTCGACGGCTTCAACTTCGCCCAGGAAAACGAGGATGCGGCGGCGAGCTTCTCCACCTGCGGTGGTGGCCAGCGCCACCCGGAGGCCGACAAGGTCTGGCTGATCGAGGAGTCGGCACGTCCCGGCGAACTGATGCCGATCATGGAGGACGAGCACGGCACCTACATCATGAACAGCAAGGACCTGCGTGCCGTCGAGCATGTGGACCGGCTGGTGCGCATCGGCATCGACTCACTCAAGATCGAGGGCCGCACCAAGAGCCACTACTACGTCGCCCGCGCCGCCCAGGTCTACCGCCGCGCCATCGACGATGCCGTGGCCGGCCGGCCATTCAACCCCGAGCTGCTGCTGGAACTCGAAGGCCTGTCCAACCGTGGTTACACCGGCGGCCTGCTGGAGCGCCGCCCCAGCCAGGACTACCAGAACTACATCACCGGACATAGCGAAAGCCACCGCAGCCAGTTCGTGGGCGAGGTGCTGCAGGTGCGCGAGGACGGCTGGGCCGAGGTCGAGACCAAGAACCGCTTCGCTGTCGGTGACCGGCTGGAGGTGATTCACCCGAGCGGCAACCGCATCGTGCAGCTGGACGAAATGAAGAACCAGGATGGCGAGGCCATCGACGTGGCGCAGGGCAGCCCGATCCGCGTCTGGGTGCCACTGCCCGCGCCGAGCGAAGGCGCGCTCATCGCGCGCCTGCTCTGAGCCCGGAACCGGCCCTCAGGAGGACTGGAAATCGGTCTGAACGTCCGCAGGTTTCGGCAGCCCCCACCGGGCAAGGACGATGACGCCGCTCGAGCCCGTGGCGTTGAACAGCCACCCCAAGTGCCCGTACCACGGACATTGGCCGCCATCCTTTTTCAACGGGAACTCAGGCGCCCATCACGCCCGTCTGCCGCTGCGCGGTGCGCGAACCGGACCACTCCAGCTCGGCCAGCACCAGAACCGCCAGGGCCTGCAGCATCACCCAGCCCAGCCCTAGCGGTGTCAGCGCCAGGCCCGCTCCGAACGCGACCCAGACGCTGGCGGCGACCACTTGCGCCACTGGCGCCAACTGCGCCGCCTCAGCCAGATAGAGCTGACCCTGGAAGCCGATCTGTCCACGCGCCATCTGAGCTGCGTGGAAACCGGCAAGGCCAGCCCGAGCCGCGAACTGGTGCTACGGCTGTGCGAGCGTCTGTCGGTGCCGCTGCGCGAGCGTAACGCCTGGCTCACTGCAGCAGGCTACGCGCCCATGTACCGCGAGCACGGATGGGACGAGCCATCGATGCAGGCCGCGCGCCAGGCCGAGCAGCACATCTTTGATGCCCACGCGCCCTGGCCGGCGCTCGCCTTCGACCGGCACTGGAATCTCGTCATGGCCAACCGCATGGTCGCACCGCTCCTGGCTGGCGTGGATCCGTCACTGCTGGGCCCGCCCGCGAACCTGCTCCGCGTGAGCCTGCACCCGCAAGGCCTGGCGCCGCGCATCGCCGACCTCGACCAGTGGCGCGAGCACCTGTTAGAGCGACTGCGCCTGCTGCTCCGTGACACGGGCGACGAGGCTCTGGCCTCCCTGCTGGCGGAACTGCGCGCCTACCCCGGCCAGGCAGCCGGCACGGGTATCCGGCTGGCCGGCGAACACCACGGGGGGCTGATGCCCCTCCTCCTGGAAACGCCCATGGGCAGTCTGCGTTTCATCAGCACCACGACCGTGCTCGGATCCCCCACAGACATCACGCTGCAGGAACTGGCTCTGGAAACATTCTTTCCGGGAGACGAAGCCACCACCCGGGCCCTGCGCGCGCTGGACAGCCAGGCGGGAGCGGACACTCAGCGCACCTGACGCTTTTCGAGCTTGCGCGCCAACGTGCGCCGGTGCATGCCCAGGCGCCGCGCCGCCTCGGAAATGTTGAAGTCCGATTCGGCCAGCACCTGGTGGATGTGCTCCCACTCCAGTGTCTTGATCGAGCTCGACCGCTTGCCCAGTTCGACCGTTGCGTCGCCCTCGCGCAAACCGAAGGCAGCCTCGATGTCATCGGTGTTCGAAGGCTTGGCGAGATAGTGGCACGCGCCAAGCTTGACGGCCTCGACCGCCGTCGCGATGCTGGCAAAACCCGTCAGGACGACGATCAGCATATCCTTGCTGGCGGCGTGCAGACGCTGCACGCAGGCCAGACCCGAGGCATCGCCCCTGAGCTTGAGGTCAACCACCGCATACCCCGGCGTCTCGTCCAGCAACACCGACTCGACATCCGGCAGGCTAGACGCGTGGAGCACACGGTAGCCGCGGCGCTCGAACGAGCGGGCGAGCGTGCGCGCGAAGGCTTCATCATCCTCCACGATCAGCATCAGTCGCTCTGCGGTGTTGTCCATCGGATTCAGTGCGTCCCTGCGGGCAGCGTGATGACCGCCAGCGGCAGTCGTATGGTCACTTCGGCGCCACCTTCCGGGCGGTTTCGCGCGTCCAGCGTGCCATCCAGCCGGTGCACCACGTTGTGCACGAGATACAGGCCCAGCCCTCCGCCCGGCCGCTCCTTGGTGGACCGGTAGGGCTCACCCAGCGTGGCCAGAATGTCGGGCGCGAATCCCGGCCCCGTGTCGGTCACCGTCAGCCGCAACGCGCCATCATCACGCGCCAGCGTCAGGCTTACCCAGTCGGGCGAGGCATCGCGCGCATTGTCCAGCACATTGAAAACCATCTGCCGCAACGTGGTATCGGACACCATCGGCACGTCGTCACCGAAGCGGTTTTCGTAGACAAACTCGCGCACGCTGCGCGTGTCGCGCCATTCCCGCACCAGATCATCGACGAAGCGGCAGACTGTGGTCTGCGCGGATGCCTCCCCGCGCACCTCACCTGCCGACAGCAGAATGCCGCTGACGATGCTCTTGCAGCGCTGCACCTGCACCTGCATCTCCTCGATGTCTTCCATGAGGGCGGGATGCCCGCGCAGGTGGCGGTCATGGCGCCAGTCGCCCAGGATCACGGCCATGGTCGACAGGGGCGTACCGAGCTCGTGCGCCGCACCCGATGCAAGCAGGCCCATGCGCACGATATGCGCGCTCTCCACCCGGCGCCGGTCCGCCGCGGCCAGCCGCGCGTCGCGCTCACGCAGGTTCTGGTTGATGCGCGAAATGAACACCACCACGAGCGTGGCGTTGAGAGCGAAACACACCAGCAGACCGGACACGTACAGGTCCGGCGGGCCATCTCCCGTGCCCTGGGGCAGCGCCAGCGGCAGGCGGTGCTGCGCCAGTACGGCAAAGCACACGCAGGTAATCACCACCATGGTCCAGACATAGCGACGGCCCAGCAACACGGCTGCCAGCGCGATCTGCAGCAGGTACAGAAACACGAAGGGGTTGGCTGCGCCACCGCTCAGGTACAGCTGGGTGGTCAGCACCGTCACGTCCACCATCAAGGCCATGAACAGCTCGACGTCACCCACCTGTTCCGCCATGCGCAGGCGCAACAGGCTCACGCCATTGAACAGCGCCAGGCAGGCCACCGCGAGCAGCATCTGCTGCCATGGCAGCGCCAGACCCACCAGCCAGTAGGCCACGCCAATCGTCAGCAGCTGACCAACGACCGCAATCCAGCGCAGCTGGATCAGCTGCTGCAGGTTCTTGATGCCGGCTGCGGTGTCGGCCGACTGCGCCGGCGGTAGCACGGCCGTGGCTGCCTCAGGAGGGGTGTCGGTCATGCGATGGTTCCGAAGGGTGCGCGAGACGCTGGCGCCGCTCGTAGCGTGCCACAATCCACGCCGCACCCGCAACCATCGCCGCCAGGCCATACCACGTCAGTATGTAGGCCATGTGGCTATTGTGAAAGCGGATCACCGTCATGCCTGGCCGTGGCCACGTGCCTTCAGGTACGGGTGGATCACCCGGCAGGCCGGCATCGACAAAGTAAGGCGCCGCATGCGCCAGCCCGGTGGCCTGTGCCATGGCTGTCACGTCGCGCGAGAACCAGCGCTGGCCGACCGGATCGTTGCGGCGCATGAAACCGCCGCCCGGCTCGCTCATGCGGATCAGGCCCCGCACCACGACCGGTTCATTGCCATCGATGCGGTCGCCGTCACGCCAGCCAGCGCGCAAATCCTGCGGGATGAATCCCCGGTTGACCATGACGCGTGAGCCGTCGGCCAGCTCCAGCGGCGTCAAGACCCAGAAGCCGCCGCCGATTTCCGTCACGGCCTGCACCAACACCGTGTGTGCGGGCAGCCAGCGTCCTTCGGCCTCCACCGGCAGATATTCGTGGCTTTGTGCATCGATACGGTCCCACACGGAAGGCCCCGGCACCGCCACGGGCGCCGCGTGAACACGCTGCTCCACGCGTTCGATCAGCGCCAGCTTCCAGGCACGCCTCTGCACCTGCCAGGTACCCAGGGCCACGAACCCCGCAAAAAGAACGACGCCCAGCAGCGCCAGCGCCACCAGGCGCCAGCGCCGGCGTGTGTGACCCGAAGCGGTCATGGACGTCGCCCGTCCCTCGTCAGGGCGTATCCGCCCCAGGCAAAGGCAGCGTCACGGATGCCGGCGAGGGATGCGAGGGCATCATGTTGGCGTTCATGTGGAACATGACCCACAGCGTACCCGCAATGGCCACGGCCACGAAGACCAACGTGAAGATCGTGGACAGCAGGGTCCAGCCGCCTTCGATCTTGCCGTTCATGTGCAGGAAGCACACCATGTGCACCAGGATCTGCGCGATGGCAAAAGCGCCCAGCACCGCGATGGCCGTGCCGCGGTCGCTGATGACCTTGCCCATCACCAGCCAGAACGGAATCGCCGTCAGGATGATCGACAGCACGAAGCCGGTCATGTAGCCGGAGAAGCTGCTGTGCGGGCCGACGTCCTCGTGGTGGTGATCGGCGTGAATGTCGTGCGTACCCATTTACAGCACCCCCATCAGGTAAACAAAGGTGAAGACGCCGATCCAGACCACGTCCAGGAAGTGCCAGAACATCGACAGGCACATCAGGCGGCGCTTGTTTTCATGGATCAAGCCGTGCTTGCCGATCTGCAGCATCAGCACCACCAGCCAGACTAGGCCGAAGGTCACGTGCAGCCCGTGTGTGCCCACCAGCGTGAAGAAGGACGACAGGAAGGCACTGCGCTGCGGACCAGCACCCTGGTGGATCAGGTGCGCGAACTCGTACAGCTCCAGCCCCAGGAAGGCCAGGCCGAACAGGCCGGTGACCGCCAGCCAGACGAGCGTGCCCTTCACGTCGCCGAGCTGCTTGCGCAGCATGGCGAAACCGAAGGTGATGGACGACAGCAGCAGGAAGGCGGTGTTGATGGCCACCAGCGTCAGGTCGAACAGCTCGGCGCCATTGGGGCCGGCCGCGTAGCTGCGGCCGAGCACGCCGTAGGCGGCGAACAGCGCCGCGAAGATGAGGCAGTCGCTCATCAGGTATAGCCAGAAGCCCAGAGCAGTGCCGTTCTCCGGGTGCGGTTCATCGGCCAGGTGGTACTGGCGCGGCGCCAGGGCATTGGCGCCCGTTGCGAGGGTATGCATGTCAGACATGGGCGGCAAGCAGCTTGGTACGCGCTTCCTCGGTGGCAGCCACTTCGGCTGCCGGGATGTGGTAGTCGCGCTTGTAGTTGAACGTATGGACGACGGAGGCGATCACGAGAGCGGCGAACGACACGCCCGCCAGCGGCCACATGTGCCAGATCAGGGCAAAGCCGAACACCAGCGACAGGGTCGAGATCACCACGCCCGCGGCCGTGTTGGCCGGCATGTGGATCGGCTTGAAGCCTGACAGCGGACGCTGGTAACCATGACGCTTCATGTCCCACCAGGCGTCGATCTCGTGCACCACCGGGGTGAAGGCGAAGTTGTAGGCCGGCGGCGGCGACGAGGTCGCCCACTCCAGCGTGCGGCCATCCCACGGATCGCCGGTCACGTCGCGCAGCTGATCACGACGCAGGAAGCTCACCAGCAGCTGGATGATGAAGCAGCCGATGCCCAGCGCGATCAGGAACGCACCCACGGCCGCGACCTGGAACCAAATCTGCAGCGCGGTGTCCTCGAAGTGGCTCACGCGACGCGTCACCCCCATCAGGCCCAGGATGTACAGCGGTGTGAAGGCAATCCAGTAGCCCACCAGCCAGAGCCAGAAGGAGCACTTGCCCCAGAACTCGTCCAGCTTGTAGCCGAAGGCCTTGGGGAACCAGTAGTTGATGCCCGCAAACATGGCGAACACGACGCCGCCGATGATCACGTTGTGGAAGTGCGCCACCAGGAACAGGCTGTTGTGCAGCACGAAGTCGGCCGGAGGCACCGCCAGCAGCACGCCGGTCATGCCGCCCACGGCGAAGGTGCACATGAAGCCCACCGTCCACATCATCGGTACGGTGAACCGGATGCGGCCCTTGTACATGGTGAACAGCCAGTTGAAGATCTTCGCACCCGTCGGGATCGAGATGATCATCGTCGTGATGCCGAAGAAGGTGTTCACCGTGGCGCCTGAGCCCATCGTGAAGAAGTGGTGCAGCCACACCAGGTACGACAGGATCGTGATACACGCCGTGGCGTACACCATGGAGGTGTAGCCGAACAGGCGCTTGCGGCTGAACGTGGCCACCACCTCGGAGAACACGCCGAACGCGGGCAGGATCAGGATGTACACCTCGGGGTGGCCCCAGATCCAGATCAGGTTCACGTACAGCATGGTGTTGCCACCCAGGTCGTTCGTGAAGAAGTTGGTACCCACGTAGCGGTCCAGGCTCATCAGGACCAGCGCAGCCGTCAGCACCGGGAAGCTCGCCACGATCAGCGCGTTCGTGCACAGTGCCGTCCACGTGAACACCGGCATCTTCATCAGGCCCATGCCCGGTGCACGCATCTTCACGATGGTGACGATCAGGTTGATGCCCGAGAGCGTCGTGCCCACCCCCGCGATCTGCAGCGCCCAGATGTAGTAGTCAAGCCCCACGCCCGGGTCCTGCGCGCCCAGATTGGACAGCGCCAGCCAGCCCGAGGTCGAGAACTCGCCCAGGAACAGCGAGATCATGACCAGCACCGCGCCGGCCGTGGTCATCCAGAAGCTGAAGTTGTTCAGGAACGGGAAGGCCACGTCGCGCGCGCCGATCTGCAGCGGCACGACGTAGTTCATCAGGCCCGTGACCAGTGGCATGGCCACGAAGAAGATCATGATGACGCCGTGCGCCGTGAAGATCTGGTCGTAGTGGTGCGGGGGCAGGTAGCCCAGGCTCTCGCCAAAGGCCATGGCCTGCTGCAGGCGCATCATGGCGGCGTCGGCAAAGCCGCGCAGCAGCATCACGATGCCCAGCACCATGTACATGATGCCGATCTTCTTGTGATCGATGCTGCAGATCCAGTCGCGCCACAGCGGACCCCAGAGCCGGAACTTGGTGAGGGCGGCCAGCACGGCGATGCCGCCAAGCACGACGGCGATGAACGTCCACAGCACGATGGGCTCATGCGCCATCGGGATGGAGTCCCAGGTGAGCCGGCCCAGTGCCCAGTGGCTGGCGGTGATCGGTTCGGATGACATGTCGGTTTCTCTCAGGCGATGTGCCGGTACGACCAGGCCGCACCGGCGCTTGATCTCACTGGCGGGTGATGCCCCGCTCCTGCGCCGCGTCGAGCACGGCGACGTCCTGGACCAGATCGGCGGCTGTGCACACGTCCTGCGGCAGGTCCAGCCCCTGCGCCTTCAGGTACGACTGCCCCCCCATCTCGTCGATGGCCATCATGTGGTGCATGCACATCTGACCATCTTCCACGCAGCGGTTGAGCACCTTGTCGTACAGGCCTTCCTCGACCTGCGCGAAATGCTGCACCGGCTCGCGCTCGCTGGGCTTAACCAGCTGCAGGTAGGTCGCACGGTCCAGTGCCTTTTCAGTGCCCTTGGCCTTGGCGACCCACTGCTCGAATTCGTCATGGGACAGGCCATGGAACTTGAACGTCATGCCCGAGAAGCCCATGCCGCTGTAGTGCGAGGCCATGCCCTGGAAGACGCCCGGCTCGTTGATCACCGCGTTCAGCTCCGTCTGCATGCCAGGCATCGCGTAGATCATGCCGGCCAGCGCGGGCACGTAGAAGGCGTTCATGGTCGAGGTCGCGGTCAGCTTGAACCGGATCGGACGATCCACCGGCGCGGCCACCTCGTTCACCGTCGCGATACCTTGCTCGGGGTACAGGAACAGCCATTTCCAGTCCATGGCCACCACCTGCACCTCCAGCGGCTTGCTGCCGTCCAGCGGCTTGCTCTCGGAGATGCGGTCCAGCGGGCGGTAGGGATCGAGCTTATGCGTGCCGATCCAGGTCATCGCGCCCAGCGCGATGATGATCATCAGCGGCACCGTCCAGATCACCAGTTCCAGCGTTGTGGAATGGTGCCACTCGGGGTCGTAATCCTTCTCGGTGTTGGACGTGTTCGACTGGCGGTATTTCCAGGCGAACAGGAGCGTCAGGACGATCACCGGCACGATGACGATGAGCATCAGCAGGGTGGCATGCACCACCATCTGACCTTGCTGGGCAGCGATGTCGCCCGACGGGTTGAGAACGACCGCCTTGCTGCAGCCCGTCAGGCCTGCCAGGGCCAGCATGGCGGACAGCCACCCGGTCCGGCGTGGGAGGGGACGAGGGAACATGGGAACAACCTAGGGTAATTGCCTAAGGGTAAGCACTAATGGAATGCAACCGCCCAATGTACTCCCAACATGTGGGTGACAGGTGAGACATTTTGTCTCAGATCAAGGTTGACAGCAGGGTTTTCGGCTAATGCCTGCCACGGCCTGTACCCTGGGCGCAATAGTGGAGACTCCCTTGTCTGCCCCCGGCTCCGGGTGTAGAACGGCAAGGGCACCCGTACAGGAGACCCTTTCATGAGCAGTTCCGCCTCCGTCCCCCTGCCCCACAGCAGCATCGAAGGGCCCGCCGCGCTGTCGCGGGCCGACACGCACGAAGACGTGACCCCCGCGGAAATTGCCGTTGGCGTGATCATCGGACGCTCGTCCGAATACTTCGATTTCTTCGTTTTCGGCATCGCCAGCGTACTGGTCTTCCCGTCGCTGCTGTTTCCGGATTTCACCAGACTGGACGGCACGCTGCTGTCTTTCGCCCTGCTGGCCGTGGCCTTCATCGCACGCCCGTTCGGTACCGCGCTGTCCATGGCCGTGCAGAGGCACTGGGGCCGCGCCACCAAGCTGACCATCGCGCTGTTCCTGCTCGGGGTGTGCACGGTGGGCATGGCCTTCCTGCCGAGCTATGCCGACATCGGCCCCACCGCCATCCTCATCCTTCTGGCCCTTCGCCTCGGGCAGGGCCTGGCACTCGGCGGTTCCTGGGACGGCCTGCCCTCGCTGCTGGCGATGTCGGCCCCGCCCGACCGTCGCGGCTGGTACGCGATGATCGGCCAGCTGGGAGCGCCCCTGGGCTTCGTACTCGCTGCCGGCATCTTCGCCTACCTCTACAGCAACCTCAGCGTGTCCGAGTTCCTCGACTGGGGCTGGCGCTATCCCTTCTTCGTCGCGTTCGCTGTCAACGTCGTCGCTCTGTTCGCGCGCCTGCGCCTGGTGGTCGGTCAGTCCTATACCCGGCTGCTTCAGGAGCGCGAGCTGCAGCCGGTTCCTGTCAGCCACGTCATGCGCGACGAAGGTGGCAATGTGCTGCTGGGTGCCTTCGCGGCCCTGGCCAGCTTCGCCCTCTTCCACCTCGTGACCGTGTTCCCGCTGTCTTGGATCACCCTGCAAGCCGACCACGCCATCACCGAAGTTCTCTCGGTCCAGGTGGTTGGCGCCTTCCTGGCTGCTGGCGCCATCATGCTCTCGGGGCACCTTGCCGACCGCATCGGCCGCCGCCGCCTGCTCGGCGCCATGGCCGTGCTGATCGGCGCGTTCAGCATCGTCACACCGTGGCTGCTCGGCGGCGAAAGTACCGGCAACAACATCTTCCTGCTGGTCGGCTTCGTGCTGCTGGGCCTGTCCTATGGCCAGGCCTCCGGCACCGTGACGTCCAATTTCTCCTCGCACTACCGTTACGTCGGTGCCGCACTGTCCACCGACATCGCCTGGCTGCTCGGCGCGGCGTTCGCGCCGCTGGTCGCGCTGGGCCTGTCGGCCAAGTTCGGGCTCGTGGCGGTCTCGCTGTACCTGCTCTCGGGCGTGCTCTGCACACTCGGCGCCCTGCGCATCAACCGCCTCATAGAGCAGCGTCGCGAGGACTGACGCCCCGCTCCGTGCCTGCCCGAACCGGCCGGCGAGCCAGCGGAAAGAAAAAAGCCAGCCGGCGCGAGAGCACCGGCTGGCTTTTCTTTTCAGTCAGTGACAGCGGCAAATGCCGCCACCGTTCAGACCTTTTCCGCGACTTCGGCGTACTCCGGAATTTCGTTGAAGTTCATGTAGCGGTACACCGAAGCCTTGTCGGCATCGATCACGCCCATTTCCTTCAGGTACTCTTCCTTCGAGGGCAGACGGCCCAGACGCGAGGCGATCGCCGACAGCTCGGCCGAGCCCAGGAACACATTGGTGTTCTTGCCCAGGCGGTTCGGGAAGTTGCGGGTCGAGGTCGAGATGACCGTCGCGCCTTCACGCACCTGAGCCTGGTTGCCCATGCACAGCGAGCAGCCCGGCATTTCGGTGCGGGCACCGGCCGTGCCGAAGGCCGCATAGTGGCCTTCCTTGATCAGCTCGTTCTGGTCCATTTTGGTGGGCGGCGCCACCCACAGCTTCACCGGGATGTCGCGCTTGCCGCCCAGCAGCTTGGCCGCGGCACGGAAGTGGCCGATGTTGGTCATGCACGAGCCGATGAAGGCCTCGTCGATCTTGGTGCCGGCGACTTCGGACAGGAACTTGGCATCGTCCGGGTCGTTCGGGCAGCAGACGATCGGCTCAGTGATTTCGTTCAGGTCGATCTCGATCACGGCAGCGTACTCGGCGTCGGCATCGGCTTCCAGCAGCTCGGGCTTGGCCAGCCAGGCCTCGACCTTCTCGATGCGGCGCTGCAGCGTCTTGGCGTCCTGGTACCCGTCGGCGATCATGTTCTTCATCAGAACGATGTTCGACTTCAGGTATTCGATGATCGGCTCCTTGTTGAGCTTGATCGTACAGCCGGCAGCGGAGCGCTCGGCCGATGCGTCGGACAGCTCGAAGGCCTGTTCCACCTTCAGGTCGGGCAGACCTTCGATTTCCAGGATGCGGCCCGAGAAGATGTTCTTCTTGCCGGCCTTGGCCACGGTGAGCAGGCCCTGCTTGATCGCGTACAGCGGGATGGCATGCACCAGGTCACGCAGGGTCACGCCCGGCTGCAGGTCGCCCTTGAAGCGCACCAGCACCGACTCGGGCATGTCCAGCGGCATCACGCCGGTGGCGGCCGCGAAAGCCACCAGACCGGAGCCTGCGGGGAAGGAAATGCCGATCGGGAAACGGGTGTGCGAGTCACCACCGGTACCCACGGTGTCAGGCAGCAGCAGGCGGTTGAGCCAGCTGTGGATCACGCCGTCGCCAGGACGCAGGGCCACGCCGCCACGGCTGGAGATGAAGGCCGGCAGTTCGCGGTGGGTCTTCACGTCCACAGGCTTGGGATAGGCGGCCGTGTGGCAGAAGGACTGCATCACCAGGTCGGCCGAGAAGCCCAGGCAGGCCAGGTCCTTGAGCTCGTCGCGGGTCATCGGGCCCGTGGTGTCCTGGGACCCGCCGGTCGTCATGCGCGGCTCGCAGTAGGTGCCCGGACGGATCCCCTTGCCTTCCGGCAGGCCGCAGGCGCGGCCGACCATCTTCTGGGCCAGCGTGAAGCCCTTGCCGGTATCCTTGGGCGCGACCGGCAGGCGGAACACGGTCGAAGCAGGCAGGCCCAGGGCCTCGCGGGCCTTGGCCGTCAGGGCTCGACCGATGATCAGGTTGATACGGCCGCCGGCGCGCACTTCGTCCAGCAGCACTTCGCTCTTGAGCTGGAAGTTGGCGATGACCTCGCCGTTCTTCTCGATCTTACCGTCGTAGGGGTAGATGTCGATGACATCACCCATCTCCATCTTGGAAACGTCGACCTCGATCGGCAGCGAGCCGGAGTCTTCCTGTGTGTTGAAGAAGATCGGCGCGATCTTGCCACCCAGCGTCACACCGCCGAAGCGCTTGTTGGGCACGAAGGGGATGTCCTGGCCGGTGGCCCAGATCACCGAGTTGGTCGCCGACTTGCGCGAGGAGCCGGTACCGACCACGTCACCCACATAGGCAACGGTGTGGCCCTTCTTCTTCAGGTCCTCGATGAACTGGATCGGGCCGCGCTTGCCGTCCTCCTCGGGCTTGAAGGCCGCGTCGGGACGGGTGTTCTTGAGCATCGCCAGGTAATGCAGCGGGATGTCCGGACGGCTCCAGGCGTCGGGCGCGGGCGACAGGTCGTCGGTGTTGGTCTCGCCCGGCACCTTGAACACGGTGACGGTGATCTTCTTCTCGACTTCCGGACGCGAGGTGAACCACTCGGCGTCGGCCCAGCTCTGCATCACTTCCTGCGCCTTGGCATTGCCGGCCTTGGCCTTGGCTGCCACGTCGTTGAAGTAGTCGAACATCAGCAGGGTCTTCTTCAGGCCCTCGGCGGCGATGGCGGCCACTTCGGCATCGTCCAGCAGCTCGATCAGCGGGTGCACGTTATAGCCACCCACCATGGTGCCCAGCAGCTCGGTGGCCTTGGCCTTGGAGATCAGGCCGACCTGGATATCGCCGTGCGCCACGGCGGCCAGGAAACTGGCCTTGACCTTGGCGGCATCGTCCACGCCCGGGGGCACGCGATGGGTCAGCAGGTCCAGCAGGAATTGCTCCTCGCCGGCGGGCGGGTTCTTGATCAGCTCGATCAGATCGGCGACCTGCTTGGCATCCAGCGGCAGCGGCGGGATGCCCAGGGCAGCACGCTCTGCGGCGTGGGCGCGGTAGTCGGTCAGAAAGGTCGACATGGCGTTCTCCGGTGGGGTCAGTTGTGTTGAATGTGTGTCATGCAAGCAGCCAGGCGCGCACGTTCTCGGGCAGCGGATGCCCGATGCGGTGTGCGCGCTCGATCACTTGCCAGTAATAGCGGTAGCTGGCGCGGTCATGCAGGCGGCCGTCGTGCTGGACCGGTGCCCAATCGGCGGCCGCGGCCCGCTCGATGATGGTCAGTGCGGTCGCCACCTCGGCCTCGGCCGGCGCAAACGCGGCCAGGATCGGACGGATCTGGTCCGGGTGGATGCTCCACATGCGCGTGTAGCCCAGTTCCGTCGCGGCACGGCGGGCGGCCGCCTCCAGCGCCGGCAGGTCCTTGAACTCGGTCACCACGTTGTGCGACGGCACCTTGCCGTGCGCATGGCAGGCGGCGGCCATGTCGATCTTGGCGCGCAGCACATGCGGATGGCTGAACTGCCCGGCCAGCGTCATGGCGGAAGCGGGGATGGCCCCTCCATGGGCCGAGACGAAGTCCATCAGGCCGAAGCTCAGCGACTGCACCCGGGGATGGGCCGCGATCTCGAAGGCGCGGTGCACCGCGGCGGGCGATTCGATCAGCACATGCAGCGGCAATGCCGTGGCCCCGGCGGCGTCGAGCGCCGCGGCAGCGCGCGCCACGTCGTCGAGCGACTCGACCTTGGGCACCATCAGGTGGCACAGCCGGGCACCGGCCTTGCCCGCGATCGTCTGCACATCGGCATCGAAGTGGGCGTGATCGACGGGGTGCACGCGCGCGGCCACGCGAGCGCCGTCAGGCGCCGAGAGGGCCAGCTCGGCGACCAGCTCGGCATGCTCGGACTCGCCACCCACCGGCGCGCCGTCCTCGCAGTCGAGCGTCACGTCGAAGACGCAGGTGCCGAACTCGGCCGTCATCTGAGCCTGCAGCTGCAGGCTCTTGCGCATCCGCGCCTCGACGCCGCTGTAGTGGTCACAGACCGGCAGCGCGAAGGCGCCGGCCTGGGCACCCAGAAGTATGTCGCGGGGATGGATGCTCACGAACGGGTTACCAAGCGGTTACCAGCAGGCAGGCGATCACAGCAGGTGCTTGACGCCATCCTGCTCGCCCTGCAGCTCGGCCAGGGTCTTGTCCAGGCACTGCTGCGAGAAGGCGTCGATCTCCAGGCCTTCGACGATCTTGTACTTGCCGTTTTCGGTGACCACGGGGAAACCGAAGATCACGTCCTTCGGAATGCCGTATTCGCCGTTGGAAGGCACCCCCATCGTGACCCACTCGCCCTTGGAACCCAGAGCCCAGTCGCGCATGTGGTCGATGGCGGCGTTGGCGGCCGAAGCGGCGGAAGACAGGCCGCGCGCCTCGATGATGGCCGCACCGCGCTTGCCCACCGTGGGCAGGAAGGTGTTCACGTTCCAGTCATGGTCGTTGATCATGTCCTTGATGGACTTGCCATCGGCCGTGGCGAAACGGTAGTCGGCGTACATGGTGGGCGAGTGGTTGCCCCAGACGGTCAGCTTCCTGATGTCGCCGACCTTCACGCCGGTCTTGGCGGCCAGCTGGGAAGCGGCACGGTTGTGGTCCAGGCGAAGCATGGCGGTGAAGTTCTCGCGCGGCAGGTCCGGCGCCGACTTCATGGCGATATAGGCGTTGGTGTTGGCCGGATTGCCCACCACCAGCACCTTGACGTCGCGCGAGGCCACGGCGTTCAGGGCCTTGCCCTGGGCGGTGAAGATCTGGGCGTTGGCAGCCAGCAGGTCGGCACGCTCCATGCCGGGGCCGCGCGGACGGGCACCGACCAGCAGGGCGTAGTCGGTGTCCTTGAAGGCGGTCATCGGATCGCTGTGGGCCTCGATGCCGGCCAGCAGCGGGAAGGCGCAGTCTTCCAGCTCCATGATCACGCCCTTGAGCGCCTTCTGGGCCTTCTCGTCGGGGATTTCCAGCAGTTGCAGGATCACGGGCTGATCCTTGCCCAGCATCTCGCCGGAAGCAATGCGGAACAGCAGGGCGTAACCGATCTGGCCAGCGGCGCCGGTGACGGCGACTCGGACGGGCTTCTTGCTCATGTAGATAACTCCAGTAGGACGTGGTGAAGGTGATGTTCAGCGCGGAGCCGCACCAGGCGCGGTCTCCGGGAGACGGCCCCAAGCATCCGGGTTATCCCCGAATGACAGCAGCCAGATCAATCCGCAAGTGTACCCGTCCTGTAACCACCCAGTCAATTTGTCTTATGTCTTATATAAGATATGATTGGGGCAAACGCGGATGAACCGCCGCGCGTGGCCCGTCCACGGGCCCATGACCATGTCCCACAACACCTCCAACCCTGCAGAACAGGCGGCCTTCGACAGCTTCGCCAACCCCGACGTCCTCGTCGGCGCCGAAGGCGTGGCCGCCCCGTCGGTGACACCGGCCTTCAGCCCGCTGTACCAGCAGATCAAGACCCTGATCCTGCGCAGCCTCCAGGCCGGCGAGTGGAAGCCGGGCGACATGATCCCGAGCGAGCTGGAACTGGCCGCGCGCTACCGCGTCAGCCAGGGCACCGTGCGCAAGGCCATCGATGCACTTGCGGCCGACAACCTGCTGGTGCGCCGCCAGGGCAAGGGCACCTTCGTCGCCACCCACGCCGAGCAGCACATCCAGTACCGCTTCCTGCGCCTGCTGCCCGACCAGGGCACGCTGGAATCGCAGGGCCCCGCCGAGCGCAACATCGTCGAGTGCCGCCGCCTGCGCGCGCCGGCGGAAATCGCGCGCCAGCTTGGCCTGCGCACCGGTGACCCCGTGCTGCAGGTCCGCCGGGTGCTGTCCTTCGCCGGCAGCCCCGCCATCCTTGAAGACCTGTGGCTGCCGGGCACCTCGTTCAAAGGCCTGACGCAAGAGCGGCTGGCCGCCAACCAGGGCCCCATGTACGCCCTGTTCGAGACCGAGTTCGGCGTGCGCATGGTGCGCGCCGTGGAAAAGCTCAAGGCGGTGGCCGCCGATGCGGCCGCCGCCGAGCTGCTGGGCGTGACACCGGGACACCCCCTGCTGAGCGTCGAGCGCCTGGCCTTCACCTACAACGACGTCCCGATGGAGCTGCGCCGGGGCCTGTACCGAACCGAAACGAGGCATTACCACAACGAACTGAGCTAAGGCAAAAGACCTCATTTCCTGCCATTTGGCCCCGCTATGTCCGACGAATCTGCACAAGGTCGGCCCCGGACATGGTGCGTTGCAATAGAATTTGCCGGCCTGTGGCTCGAGTTACCAACGAGTTACATCCCTCCCCACCCTGCCTCCGCACCCAACGGAAGAAAGCCCCACCATGTCTGAGTTGACAAGAAAGCGGCCCGAGTACCGCAACATCAACATCATCAAGGACGTCTCCACCTATCGCATGCCTCCGGCTGCCTGGGTGTCGATCCTGCACCGCGTCAGCGGCGCCCTGATGTTCCTTCTGCTGCCGCTGATCGTCTGGCTGTTCGACACCTCGGTGTCCTCGGAGATCTCGCACGAGGTGTTCCAGTCCGCCTTCTCCGCGGGCATCGGCTTCGTGCCGGGGTGGTTCGTGAAGCTGGTCGTGCTGGCCATCATCTGGGCCTACCTGCACCACCTCTTCGCCGGCCTGCGCTTCCTGCTGCTGGACGTGAACCACAACGTGGTCAACAAGCAGTTCGGCAGGTCCTCCGCCTTCGTCGTCCTGGTCCTGAGCATCGGCCTGACGCTGGTCCTCGGCGCCAAGCTCTTCGGCCTGTACTGATCCCCGCACAGGAAGGAAATCCCATGTCCGTCAATTTCGGTTCCCAGCGTGTCGTCAGCGGCGCGCACTACGGCCTGCGCGACTGGCTCGCGCAACGTGTCACCGGCGCCCTGTTCGCCCTGTTCACGCTGATCGTCCTGGCCAAGATCCTGTTCACCAGTGGCCCGCTGGGCTACGAAGGCTGGGCGGCCATCTTCGCGCCGCAATGGATGAAGGCGCTGACCTTCGCCTGCTTCGTGGCGATCGCCTACCACATCTGGGTCGGCGTGCGCGACATCTGGATGGACTATGTCCGTCCCGCCGGCATCCGCCTGGCCCTGCACATCTTCACCATCGTATGGCTCGTCGCCTGCCTGGGCTGGGCTGTCCAAGTTCTCTGGAGGCTCTGATTCATGACCACCACCGCATCCCTTCTCAAGCGCAAGTTCGACGTCGTCATCGTCGGTGCCGGCGGCTCCGGCATGCGTGCCTCCCTTCAGCTGGCCCGCGCCGGCCTGAAGGTCGCCGTGCTGTCCAAGGTTTTCCCCACCCGCTCGCACACCGTCGCGGCACAGGGCGGCGTTTCCGCCTCGCTGGGCAACATGAGCGAGGACAGCTGGGAATTCCACTTCTACGACACCGTCAAGGGTTCCGACTGGCTCGGTGACCAGGACGCCATCGAATTCATGTGCCGCGAGGCGCCGAAGGTCGTGTACGAGCTCGAGCACTTCGGCATGCCCTTCGACCGCAACCCCGACGGCACCATCTACCAGCGTCCGTTCGGCGGCCACACCGCCAACTACGGCGAGAAGCCCGTGCAGCGCGCCTGCGCCGCGGCCGACCGTACCGGCCACGCCATGCTGCACACGCTGTACCAGGCCAACGTGGCAGCCCGCACCACCTTCTTCGTCGAATGGATGGCGCTGGACCTGATCCGAGACGCCGAAGGCGACGTCGTGGGCGTCACCGCCCTCGAAATGGAAACCGGCGACGTTTACGTGCTGGAAGCCAAGACCGTGCTGCTGGCCACCGGTGGCGCCGGCCGCATCTACCAGTCCTCGACCAACGCCTTCATCAACACCGGCGACGGCCTGGGCATGGCGGCGCGCGCCGGCATC
>JAEZLX010000170.1 GCA_023415035.1 Pseudomonadota bacterium
ACCGCGTGACCAAGGTGGTCAAGGGTGGTCGTATCCTCGGTTTCGCAGCGCTGACCGTGGTCGGCGACGGCGACGGCCGTGTCGGCATGGGCAAGGGCAAGGCCCGCGAAGTGCCCGTGGCCGTGCAGAAGGCCATGGAACAGGCCCGTCGCAACATGATCAAGGTGTCGCTCAAGAGCGGTTCGCTGCACCACGCCGTCGAAGGCGAGCATGGCGCCTCCCGCGTCATGATGCTGCCGGCTGCCAAGGGTACCGGCATCATCGCCGGCGGCCCGATGCGTGCCGTCTTCGAAGTGCTGGGCGTGACCGACGTCGTGGCCAAGAGCCATGGTTCGAGCAACCCCTACAACCTGGTGCGTGCCACGATGGACGCACTGAAGAATTCGACCACCCCTGCCGAGATCGCTGCCAAGCGTGGCAAGTCGGTCGAGGAAATCCTGGGCTGATCGGAGCCGACCATGACCACTCAAAACACCGTCAAGATCCAGCTGGTTCGCAGCCCCATCGGCTGCAAGCAGTCGCACCGCGACACCGTCCGTGGCCTGGGCCTGCGCAAGCTCAACAGCGTGAGCGAGCTGCAGGACACCCCGGCCGTGCGCGGCATGATCAACAAGGTCAGCTACCTCGTCAAGGTGCTGTGATCGCAGCACCCGGTAAGGACACTATCGCCATGGAACTCAACACCATCAAACCCGCAGCGGGCGCCAAGCACGCCGCGCGCCGTGTCGGCCGCGGTATCGGCTCCGGCCTGGGCAAGACCGCGGGTCGCGGTCACAAGGGCCAGAAGTCGCGCTCCGGCGGCTACCACAAGGTCGGTTTCGAAGGCGGCCAGATGCCGCTGCAGCGCCGCCTGCCCAAGCGTGGCTTCAAGTCGCAGACCCTGCGCTTCAACGCCGAGGTGACCCTGGACGAGCTGAACGCCCTGGATGTCGCCGAGATCGACGTTCTGGTGCTCAAGAACGCGGGTCTGGTGCCCCAGCTGGCCAAGCGCGTCAAGGTCATCAAGACCGGCGAGATCTCTCGCGCCGTGACGCTCAAGGACATCGCTGCCACCGCTGGCGCCAAGGCTGCCATCGAAGCCGCCGGCGGCGCCGTGGCTGCTGCCTGATCGGCACATCGACGCAAAGGCATAACCTGTGGCAACCGGCTCCACCACTCTGGCCAAGACGGGCAAGTACGGCGACCTGCGTCGCCGGCTGATGTTCCTGCTGATGGCACTGGTCGTCTACCGGATCGGGGCTCACATCCCCGTGCCGGGGATCGACCCTGCCCAGCTCGAGCAGCTCTTCAAGGGGCAGCAGGGCGGCATCCTCAGCCTGTTCAACATGTTCTCGGGCGGCGCGCTCTCGCGCTTCACCGTCTTCGCGCTGGGCATCATGCCGTACATCTCGGCATCGATCATCATGCAGCTGATGACGTACGTGGTGCCCACCTTCGAGCAGTTGAAGAAGGAAGGGGAGGCCGGGCGTCGCAAGATCACGTCGTACACCCGCTACGGCACTGTCGCGCTGGCGATCTTCCAGGCCATGGGCATCGCCCTGGCGCTTGAGGGCCAGGCTGGCCTGGTCATCGACCCGGGCTTCGGCTTCCGCCTCACCGCGGTCGTGAGCCTGGTGGCCGGCACGATGTTCCTGATGTGGCTGGGTGAACAGATCACCGAGCGCGGTCTGGGCAATGGCATCTCGCTGCTGATCTTCGCCGGTATCGCCGCCGGTCTGCCAGGCGCGGTGGGCGGCCTGCTGGAGCTGGTGCGCACCGGTGCGATGAACATCCTTGCGGCCCTGTTCATCATCGCCCTGGTGGCGGTGGTGACCTGGTTCGTGGTGTTCATCGAGCGCGGCCAGCGCAAGATCCTGGTGAACTACGCACGCCGTCAGGTGGGCAACAAGGTCTATGGAGGCCAGTCGTCCCACCTGCCGCTGAAGCTGAACATGGCCGGCGTGATCCCGCCGATCTTCGCCTCGTCGATCATCCTGCTGCCGACCACCATCGTCAGCTGGGTGAGCTCCGGTGACTCGACCCGCTGGCTGCGTGACATCGCATCCGCGCTGTCGCCGGGCCAGCCGATTTACGTCGCGCTGTATGCGCTTGCCATCATCTTCTTCTGCTTCTTCTATACGGCCCTCGTGTTCAACAGCCGCGAGACCGCCGACAACCTGAAGAAGAGTGGCGCGTTCATCCCGGGTATCCGTCCGGGTGACCAGACGGCACGCTACATCGACAAGATCTTGCTGCGTCTGACCCTGGCTGGTGCCATCTACATCACCGCGGTCTGTCTGCTGCCCGAGTTCCTGATCCTGAAGTACAACGTCCCCTTCTATTTCGGTGGCACCTCGCTGCTGATCATTGTGGTGGTGACCATGGACTTCATGGCGCAGGTTCAGAATTACATGATGTCCCAGCAGTACGAATCACTGCTGAAGAAGGCGAATTTCAAAACCACCCTCTGAGCGCCATTATGGCCAAGGACGACGTCATCGAAATGCAGGGCGAGGTGATCGAAAACCTCCCCAACGCAACCTTCAGGGTCAAGCTCGAAAACGGGCATGTGGTCCTGGGGCACATTTCCGGCAAGATGCGGATGCACTACATCCGGATCCTGCCGGGGGACAAGGTCAAAGTGGAGCTCACGCCTTATGACCTCACCCGGGCGCGGATTGTGTTCCGCTCCAAGTGACAGGTCATCTGTCGAACGTATCTGGAAGCATTTAGGAGAAGACTATGAGAGTTTCGGCGTCGGTCAAGAAAATGTGCCGTAACTGTAAGATCATCCGTCGCAAGGGCGTGGTGCGTGTCATCTGCACCGACCCCCGTCACAAACAGCGTCAAGGCTGAGCCTTTAGAGGACCCACATGGCACGTATTGCAGGCATCAACATCCCGCCGCACAAGCACGCAGAAATCGGTCTGACGGCCATCTTCGGCATCGGTCGCACCCGCGCTCGCAAGATCTGCGAAGCCGCCGGTATCGAGTACAGCAAGAAGATCAAGGATCTGACCGACGCTGAACTCGAAAAGGTGCGCGACCAGGTCGGCCAGTTCACCATCGAAGGCGACCTGCGTCGCGAGACCACGATGAACATCAAGCGTCTGATGGACATCGGCTGCTACCGCGGCTTCCGTCACCGCCGCGGTCTGCCGGTCCGCGGCCAGCGCACGAAGACCAATGCGCGCACGCGCAAGGGCCCGCGCAAGGCTGCCCAGTCGCTGAAGAAGTAAACCGGTTTGAAGGATTTCCATGGCTAAGCAACAATCCAGCGCCGCCGCCCGTGTCCGCAAGAAGGTCCGCAAGAACATCGCGGACGGCATTGCGCACGTGCACGCCTCGTTCAACAACACCATCATCACCATCACCGACCGTCAGGGCAACGCACTGTCCTGGGCGTCCTCCGGTGGCCAGGGCTTCAAGGGTTCGCGCAAGTCGACCCCCTTCGCTGCCCAGGTGGCTTCCGAGGTGGCCGGCCGTGCCGCCATGGAACAGGGCATCAAGAACCTGGACGTCGAGATCAAGGGCCCCGGTCCTGGTCGCGAGTCTTCGGTTCGCGCTCTGGGTGCGCTGGGCATCCGCATCACGTCGATCTCCGACGTGACGCCGATCCCGCACAACGGCTGCCGTCCCCAGAAGCGTCGTCGCATCTGATGGTGGCTGGCGCTGCTTGCCGGTATGGCTCGCACCGCGGTACAATTTGAAGCTTTTCTTTTCGAGCGCCACCGCAGTCGAGCTGCGGTGGCATTTTTGCTAAGCCCACTGCCTCCGGATCAACGGATGGCTCCCGCGATGGTGCATCGCCGCATGGCGGCGCCCGGGTCGCGGCAGAACTGACAAGGAAACCAACGTGGCACGTTATCTCGGCCCCAAGGCCAAACTCTCCCGTCGTGAAGGCACCGACCTACTGCTCAAGAGCGCCCGCCGCTCGATCAGCGACAAGGCCAAGTTCGACACCAAGCCCGGCCAGCATGGCCGCACCTCCGGCCAGCGCACCTCCGACTTCGGCCTGCAGCTGCGCGAGAAGCAGAAGGTCAAGCGCATGTATGGCGTGCTGGAAAAGCAGTTCCGCCGCTACTTCGCCGAGGCTGACCGCCGTCGTGGCAACACCGGCGCCAACCTGTTGACCCTGCTGGAGTCGCGCCTGGACAACGTCGTGTTCCGCATGGGCTTCGCCTCGACCCGCGCCGAAGCGCGCCAGATGGTTTCCCACAAGGCCATCACGGTCAACGGCAACCAAGTGAACATCCCCTCGTACTCGGTCAAGGCCGGTGACGTGATCGCCGTTCGCGAGAAGGCCAAGAAGCAGACCCGCGTCATCGAGGCGCTGGAGCTGGCCAAGCAGATCGGTTTCCCGGGCTGGGTGGAAGTGTCGGTTGACAAGGTCGAAGGTGTCTTCAAGAAGACGCCTGACCGCGACGAATTCGGTTCGGACATCAACGAATCGCTGATCGTCGAAATGTACTCGCGTTAATTCTCCGTTCCCGGCGCGCGGATCCCCGCGTGCCCGGGCCATGCTCCGTCTGCCTTATCGGTGTAACGAGCCGAGGGAACTGAAGGAAGTCTGAATGCTGAACAATCTGCTCAAGCCCAAAACCATCAATGTCGAGCAAATCTCGGCCAATCGCGCGAAGGTGACGCTGGAGCCTTTCGAGCGCGGTTACGGCCACACCCTGGGCAACGCGCTGCGGCGTGTGCTGCTCTCCTCGATGGTCGGGCATGCGCCCACCGAGGTGACCATTGCGGGCGTCGTGCACGAGTACTCGTCGATCGACGGCGTGCAGGAAGACGTGGTCAACCTGCTGCTGAACCTCAAGGGCGTGGTGTTCAAGCTCCACAACCGTGATGAGGTCACGCTGAGCCTGCGCAAGGACGGCGAAGGCGTCGTCACCGCCGCGGACATCCAGACGCCCCACGACGTCGAGATCGTCAATCCCGAGCATGTCATTGCCACGCTCTCGCAGGGCGCCAAGCTGGACATGCAGATCAAGGTCGAAAAGGGCCGCGGCTACGTGCCGGGCAACCTGCGCCGCAACGACGATTCGCGCTCGCTGGGCCGCATCGTCCTGGACGCCTCGTTCTCGCCGATCCGTCGCGTGAGCTACACGGTCGAAAGCGCCCGCGTCGAGCAGCGCACCGACCTGGACAAGCTGGTCCTGGAAATCGAGACCAATGGCTCCATCGGCCCGGAAGAGGCCGTGCGCGCCTCGGCCAAGATCCTGGTCGAGCAGCTGGCGGTGTTCGCCCAGCTCGAAGGTGCCGAACTCGACTTCGACGCCGCGCCCCAGCGCAGCTCGCAGCAGTTCGACCCCATCCTGCTGCGTCCGGTCGACGAGCTGGAGCTCACCGTCCGTTCGGCCAACTGCCTCAAGGCCGAGAACATCTACTACATCGGCGACCTCATCCAGCGCACCGAGAACGAGCTGCTCAAGACCCCGAACCTGGGTCGCAAGTCGCTCAACGAAATCAAGGAAGTGCTGGCTTCGCGTGGCCTGACCCTGGGCATGAAGCTCGAAAACTGGCCGCCCGCCGGTCTGGACAAACACTGATTCTCAACCCGTCAACAGTCTGACGACCCCTCCCAGTACCTGATACGGCTGGGGGCAAAACACTGAAAGGAAACCAAAATGCGTCACGGACACGGTCTGCGCAAACTCAACCGCACCACCGCCCATCGCCAGGCGATGCTGCGCAACATGATGAACTCGCTGCTCACGCACGAAGTCATCAAGACCACCCTGCCCAAGGCCAAGGAACTGCGCCGCGTGGTCGAGCCCATGATCACCCTGGCCAAGGAACCCACGGTGGCCAACCGCCGCCTGGCTTTCGACCGCCTGCGCGATCGCGACGTCGTGGTCAAGCTGTTCAACGAACTGGGCCCGCGTTTCAAGGCGCGTCCGGGCGGTTACACCCGCATCCTGAAGATGGGCTTCCGCGTGGGCGACAACGCCCCCATGGCCCTGGTCGAGCTGGTCGATCGCGGCGAAGAGCAAACGCCTGCTGCCGACGCCGAAAAAGCGTGATATAATTTCAGTCTTGACGCGGAGTGGAGCAGCCTGGTAGCTCGTTGGGCTCATAACCCAAAGGTCGCAAGTTCAAATCTTGCCTCCGCAACCAACAAAATCAAGCACTTAGCTTGTCTTGGAACCCGCCGTGAGGCGGGTTTTTTGTTTCTGTGTCGAGGTTTGTGACGAGGTCTGTGCCGTCACAAGATACCCGTTTTGGTTTGTGACCTTTGGGCAGATGGATACAGGTCGCAGATTTAGTGACCGTTGGGTATCTATTTTTTTGGTTCATCGCGCCTTTCCGGGGAAGGCGGCCTTGATCTTCAGGAAGAAATAGGCTGAATCCCGGAACCCGTAGGCCATACGCTTGATGACCTTAATGCGGTTGTTGACGCCCTCGAGAATGCTGGTG
>JAEZLX010000234.1 GCA_023415035.1 Pseudomonadota bacterium
CTTCATCGAGATCAGGAACCACGTGTTCATGCAGTTCGAGATGCACGAGGACGGCTCCGTGACGCCGCTGCCCGCGCCCTGCGTGGACACCGGCATGGGCCTGGAGCGCATCGCCGCCATCCTGCAGGGCGTGCACAGCAACTACGAGATCGACCTGTTCGACCGGCTGATCAAGGCCGCCGCGCGCGAGACCGGCTGCACGGATCTGGGCAACCCCTCGCTCAAGGTCATCGCCGACCACATCCGTGCCACGGCCTTCCTGGTCAGCGACGGCGTGATTCCCTCCAACGAAGGTCGCGGCTACGTGCAGCGCCGCATCGTCCGCCGCGCCATCCGCCACGGCTACAAGCTCGGCCGCAAGGCGCCGTTCTTCCACAAGCTGGTGGCCGACCTGGTCGAGCTGATGGGCGACGCCTATCCCAACCTGCGTGCCCAGGCCCAGCGCATCACCGATGTGCTCAAGGCCGAAGAAGAGCGCTTCTACGAGACGCTGGCCCACGGCATGGACATCCTCGACAGTGCCCTGGCCGACGGCACGAAGGTGCTGCCGGGCGATGTGGCCTTCAAGCTGCACGACACCTACGGCTTCCCGCTGGACCTGACCAACGACGTCTGCCGCGAGCGTGGTGTCGGCGTGGACGAGGCCGGGTTCAACGCGGCGATGGAAAAGCAGAAGGCACAGGCGCGTGCGGCCGGCAAGTTCAAGATGGACAAGCTGCTGGACTACGACGGCGCCGGCAACACCTTCACGGGCTATGAATCGCTGCAGGAGCAGGCCAAGGTGGTGGCCCTGTACGTGGACGGTACGCCCGTGGCCGAACTCAAGGCGGGCCAGGACGGCGTCGTTGTGCTCGACACCACGCCGTTCTACGCCGAAAGCGGAGGCCAGGTGGGCGACCAGGGCGTGATCAGCACGCCCACGGCCCGCTTTGACGTGGCCGATACCCAGAAAATCAAGGCCGACGTGTTCGGCCATCACGGCACCCTCTCGCAGGGCACGCTGGCCGTGGGCGACACCGTGACGGCGGCGGTCAACACCGAGCTGCGTGCCGCGACCGTGCGCAACCACAGCGCCACCCACCTGATGCACAAGGCCCTGCGCGAGGTGCTGGGCGACCACGTGCAGCAGAAGGGCTCCCTGGTCAACGCCGAACGCACGCGCTTTGACTTTGCGCACAACGCGCCGCTGACTGCCGAGCAGATCCGCCGCATCGAGGCCATCGTCAACGCCGAGGTGCTGGCCAACTCGTCCACCCAGGCTCGCCTGATGGACATCGAGTCGGCCAAGGCCACCGGGGCAATGATGCTGTTCGGCGAGAAGTACGGCGACACCGTGCGCGTGCTCGACATCGGCACCAGCCGCGAACTGTGCGGTGGCACGCACGTGCAGCGCACCGGTGACATCGGCCTGTTCAAGGTGGTGGCCGAAGGTGGCGTGGCCGCCGGCGTGCGCCGCATCGAGGCGGTGACCGGCACCAACGCGCTGGCCTATCTGCAGCAGCTGGAATCGACCGTGGAAGAGGCGGCCGGCGTGCTCAAGGCGCCGACCACCGAGCTGACCGGCCGCGTTGGCCAGGTGCTGGAACAGGTGAAGGCACTGGAGAAGGAAATCGCCGCGCTCAAGAGCAAGCTGGCTTCCAGCCAGGGCGACGAGCTGGCGGGCCAGTCCGTGGAGGTCAAGGGCCTGAAGGTGCTGGCCGCACGCCTGGACGGCGCCGACGCCAAGACCCTGCGCGAGACCATGGACCAGCTCAAGAACAAGCTCAAGACGGCCGTCATTGTGCTGGCTGCCGTCGATGGTGCCAAGGTGCAGCTGGCGGCCGGCGTCACCGCCGACAGCACGGGCAAGGTCAAGGCCGGCGAGCTGGTCAACTTTGTCGCCCAGCAAGTGGGCGGCAAGGGCGGCGGCAAGCCGGACATGGCCATGGCCGGTGGCACCGACGCGGCGGCCCTGCCGGCCGCGCTGGCGAGCGTGCAGGCCTGGGTGGCCGAACGCGCCTGACGACCATGGCCAACACCCTGTCCCATCGCCGGCAGGTCCTGCGGATGCTGGGTCTGGCGGCGACGGGTCTGGCCGCGCGAGCGTTGCGCGCGCAGGGCCAGGAGGCGTTGCCCGGGGTGGACAAGGCCGACTGGCCCGCCGGCCAGCCCACGCCCGCCTTGCGGGCGCCCGATCTGCAGGGCCGCATGACGGACCTGGCGTCGCTGCGTGGCAAGGTGGTTCTGGTCAACTTCTGGGCCAGCTGGTGTGCGCCGTGCCGGGTGGAGATGCCCCTGCTGCAGGCCGTGCCCGAGGTGCTCGGCGAAGACCGCGTGGCTGTTCTCGCGATCAACTTCAAGGAGTCGCCGCGGACGGTGACCCGCTTCGTGACGTCCCAGCAATGGCAGGTGTCCGTGCTGCTCGATCCGCCGGGTGAGGTGGCCCGGGCCTGGGGCGTGAAGGTCTTTCCGACCACTTTCCTGATCGATCCGCAAGGGCAGGTCAGGCACGTGGTCCGGGGCGAGGTGGACTGGAGCCAGTCCGTGGCCCTGGACTGGGTGGAGCGCCTCGCGAAGCACTGACGGCGCAAGCCGCCTACCGGTTATTCTTTTTTTCCCGTGAGCCGTTTGCCGCGCCCTGTGTGCGCGGACAGGCTTTTTTCTCTGATCTGAACAGGAGTTCTCTGCATGAACCAGGATCGCCGCCATTTCCTGCGCTGTGCTGCCGCGACCGCGGCCGTCAGCGCCATCACCTTGCCTGCGGGCCACGCCTGGGCCCAGCCGTCGGAGCAACGCCGCTTTGCCCCTGAGCCGGGAGACTGGCGCACCTTCGATGTGACCACCCGTGTGGACATTGCCTTCCCCGAGGGGCAGACCCAGGTCTGGCTGCCGGTGCCCTCGATCGAGAGCGACTGGCAGCAGTCGCTGACCAGCAGCTTCCAGACCAATGGCACGGCACGCTTCGTCGAGGACGGCCTGTATGGCCTGCGGATGCTGCACGTGAGCTTCGAGAAGTCGGGTGCCACGCCTTTTGTGGAGCTGACCAGCCGCGTGCAGACGCGCAACCGCAAGGCCGATCTCGCCCGGCGCGGCGACGTGCCGGCTGCCGACGCCGCGACGCTGCGCTTCTGGACCCGGCCCACGCGCCTGCTGCCCACCGATGGCATCGTGCGCGAGACCGCGCTCACGGCCACGAAGGGCGCGCGCACCGACCGCGAGAAGGTGCGCGCGATCTATGACTGGGTGGTGGCCAATACCTACCGTGAACCCAAGGTGCGCGGCTGCGGCGAAGGCGACATCAAGACCATGCTGGAAACCGGCAACCTGGGCGGCAAGTGCGCCGACCTGAATGCCATCTTCGTGGGTCTGTGCCGCGCCGCGGGCGTGCCGGCGCGCGACGTGTATGGCCTGCGCCTGGCCCCGTCGGCCTTCGGCTACAAGGAGCTCGGCGCCAACTCCGCCAGCCTCAAGGGCGCCCAGCACTGCCGTGCCGAGGTGTACCTGGCCGATCTGGGCTGGGTGGCGATGGACCCGGCCGATGTGGCCAAGGTGCAGCGCCAGGAAACGGCCGAATGGATCAAGACCACCGACCACCCGGTGGTCGCGCCCGTCAACCGCGCCCTGTACGGCGGCTGGGAAGGCAACTGGGTGGGCTGGAACATGGGTCACGACCTGGCGCTGCCCGGCGCGCAAGGCCCGGAGCTTGGGTTCCTGATGTACCCGGTGGCCGAAACCGGTGGCCAGCGTATCGACTCCTACAACCCGGACGACTTCAAGTACCAGATCAGCGCGCGCGAAATCACCGCCTGATCAGGCGCCCGGCCAGGCCAGCGCCAGCCGGCTTTCGAAACGGCGGGGCCGGCCTGTCACGGGGTCGGTGAACGCGATGCTGCGCGCCAGCAGCCGCAGGGGGGCGGCGTAGTCTTCGGGCTCGCCGGGCCCCCGGCGGACCATGGGGTAGAACTGGTCGCCGGCGATGGGCAGGCCCAGCCCGTTCATGTGCACGCGCAGCTGGTGCCGCTTGCCGGTAATCGGCTCCAGCGCGTATCTGGCCCAGCCGCCACGCCGCTCGGCCAGGGCAATGGTGGTTTCGCTGTTGGCCTCGCCGTCGGTTTCGATCATGCGATAAAAGGCCGACGGATCCTCCTCGATCCGGCTGCGCCGAACGACGGGGAACTGGTGGTGTGACGCGCCTTCGGCGGGGCAGGGCGCGATCGCCTCGTAGGTCTTGTCCACCTGCCGCTCGCGGAACAACGCTTGGTAGGCGCCGCGATCCTGCGCGCGCACGCTGAAGAGCACCAGCCCGGCCGTCTCGCGGTCGATGCGGTGGATGGGACTGAGGGTGTCGATGCCGGTGGCCTGCTTGAGCCGGACCAGCAAGGTTTCGCGAACGAACCGG
This sequence comes from Pseudomonadota bacterium, assembly GCA_023415035.1. Classification (GTDB taxonomy): domain Bacteria; phylum Pseudomonadota; class Gammaproteobacteria; order Burkholderiales; family Burkholderiaceae_C; genus Hydrogenophaga. Next base: position 4,379 of record JAEZLX010000234.1, read on the forward strand.
CCCGTGGGCGTGACGGGCAGGAAGTGCGGCTTGTCCGCCACCAGCAGGTGCTCGTCCAGGTGGAGCACCTGCGCCTCGAAGGGCACGCGCTCTTCGTGGGGGAGGGTGCGCCAGTAATAGAGGCGCTGTCCGCCGCGGAAGGGCGCGTCGGGTGCAACCGGTTGGCCCGTCTCGTCCAGCACTTCGCCAACGCCCATGCGCCGGCACCATTCCTCGCGCGGCACGGCCGGCAGGCGTTCGGCGAGGTAGTCGGCCATCGTCGGCCACGGACAGCCGTCTCCGGCAGCCGGCAGGGCGACGCAACTGGGCGAGATGCCGTCACGGGTGGGGATGTGCGGGTTTTTGGGCGGGCGGGCCAAGGGCGGGAAGCGGGGGAGCGGGGAAACCGGTATTCTCTGCCCTTTCGCCTTCGCACGCGTCATCTTCCTCATGCCAGCAGCTTACGCTACCGCACTGTCCGCCGTCGTCGTCCTTCGCCGTGTCGTACCGGTGATGCTGGCCTGCGGGTTGCTGCAGGGTTGTGCCGTGGTGGCCGTCGCCGATGTGGCAGCGTCTGCCGTGGTGGGGGTCACCGGGCTCGCGGTGGACGCTGCGGTCGGAACCGCGCGCGTCGGCGGCAAGCTCATCGGCGCGGGCGTCGATGCGGCGTTGGGGCCGGACGAATCTCCGGATGACGATTGAACCGCTCGTCGTCTCGCGGCGCAGGAAGGCATCGCGCGGCGGTTCATGGCCAGCCCTTGCACCATGACTGCAGGTGTATTTTTTAATTAGAAAGATTTCAAATAGGGCCATCGGTGCGATGGGCGGTCCTATCGAGGACGCGAATGTTGCTCCAAGCGGACCCGTGCTGGATAGCATTTGTTCCATCTTTGATGGGAGTCTCCGTGACACGTCACCGCACTACCGTCTACCGTGGCCTGACCCGCCGTGCCTTTGCCAGTGGCCTCGCCGGGGCCGCCACACTCTCGGTGCCTGCGCTGCGAGCGCAGTCTTCCGATCACATCGTGCTGGGCCAGTCGGCCGCCTTCACCGGCGCGGCCGCCCAGCTGGGCATCCAGTTCCATGCGGGGGCCAAGCTGTTCTTCGACCAGCACAACGCCCGGGGCGGGGGGAGGGTCCGGGTCGATATCGAGCAGATGGATGACGGCTACGAGCCGGACCGCTGCGCCGAGAACACCCGCAAGTTGCTGGACAGGGATGTGTTCGCGCTGTTCGGTTATATCGGCACGCCCACCAGCGAGGCGGCGCTGCCGATGGCGACCAGGGCCGGGGTGCCGTTCATCGCTCCGTTCACCGGCGCGATGTCGCTGCGACAGCCCTTCAACCGCCTGGCTTTTCACCTGCGAGCCTCGTACAACGACGAAACCGAGCTGATCGTCAGGAACCTGGTCAACCTGGGGTTGACGCGGGTGGCGGTGTTCCACCAGAACGATGCGTACGGCCAGGCCGGTCTGGATGGCACGGTGCTGGCGCTCGCCACCCGCGGTCTCAAGCCGGTGGCCACCGCCACGGTCGAGCGCAACAGCGTGGATGTGGCGGCAGCCGTGGCCACCATCAACGCATCCCAGCCTCAGGCAGTGGTGCAGATCAGCGCCTACAAGTCATGTGCGGCGTACATCCGCGCCGCGCGCAAGGCCGGCTACGGAGGGAGCTTCTACAACGTGTCTTTCGTGGGCACGCAGGCACTGGCTGACGAGCTCGGCAAGGACGGCGCCGGTGTGGTGGTGTCTCAGGTGGTGCCCAATCCGTTCAGCACGGCCAAGCCCATCACCCGCGAGTTCCTGAGCGCCATTGCCAAGGGCGGCAACAAGGTGCAACCCAACTTCTCCAGTCTCGAGGGCTATCTCGCCGCCAGGCTCGTGGCAGAGGGCTTGCGACGAGCGGGCGGGCGTCTCGACCGCGACGCCCTGATCAGCGGACTGGAGGCGATCGGCGAAACCTCGTTCGAAGGTTATGCCGTCTCCCTCGGGCCGCAGGACCATGTGGCCTCGTCGTTTGTCGAGCTATCGATGCTGACCGGCGACGGCAAGGTCCGGACCTGATCGGGCGTCAGCCGCCGGGCTGGGCATTCCGGGTCCGGAAGGGCCCGGAAGATGATCCAGGCGGCTGATGCTCAGCGGCGCCTGAAGACCAGGTCCCACACGCCATGGCCGAGCTTCAGGCCCCGGTTCTCGAACTTGGTCAGGGGACGGTAGTCCGGTTTGGGGGCATAGCCTCCCAGGCCCGCATCGGCAGCCGTGTTGACCAGCAGCGGCTCGGCCGAGAGCACCTCCAGCATCTGCTCTGCATAGGGCTGCCAGTCGGTGGCCAGGTGGATGTAGCCACCGGGCTTGATGTGTCTGGCCAGCCGGTTCACGAACGGGGGCTGGATCAGGCGCCGCTTGTGGTGGCGGCTCTTGTGCCAAGGGTCGGGAAAGAAGATGTGTACGCCATCTAGGCTCTGCTCGGGCAGCATGTTGTCCAGCACCTCGACCGCGTCATGCTGGAAGATGCGGATGTTTTCGATACCCCGTTCGCCGCACAGCTTGAGCAGCGCGCCCACACCGGGCTCGTGCACCTCGCAGCACAGGAAGTTGTCGCCGGGACGGGTCTGCGCGATCTGCGCCGTGGCATTGCCCATGCCGAAGCCGATTTCCATGATCAGGGGCGCCTCGCGCCCGAACACCTTGGGCAGGTCGAGCTTGTGGCTGGCGTCGTACCGGAGCAGGAAGCGCGGGCCGAACAGCTCGAGGGCGCGCTGCTGCCCGGGGCCCATGCGGCCGGCGCGAAGCACGTAGCTCTTGATCTGGCGCAGGTAGGTGCCGTTCTCGGGAGGCGTGCGCGAGGCGTGGCGGGGATCGGTCATGGTTCGGACGACGGGCTGACAGCAAGGCCGCCGATTGTAGAGGGCCAGGCTTTTACCCATGCGGCCAGTGCGTCGGCGACGCCGCCAGCCATGGGAAGAAGACCCAGCACGGCGGCTGCATGGTTCAGTGCGGCCAGCGGGTCGGACAGGTCCAGCGCGCGGGCGCCATTCTGCTTGCTGAGCTTCTCGCCGTTGTCGCCCAGCACCAGCGGCGTGTGCAGGAAGGCTGGCGTGGTCAGTCCCAGTGCGCGCTGCAGCAGGATCTGTCGCGGAGTGTTGTCGGCCAGGTCCTCGCCGCGGACCACGTGGGTGATGCCCTGTGCCGCGTCGTCCACCACCACGGCAAGCTGGTAGGCCCACAGGCCGTCGGCGCGCCGCAGCACGAAATCCCCGACTTCGGTGGCCACGTCCTGCACCTGCGCGCCCAGGCGCTGGTCGGTCCAGCGGACCACGGTGTCGCTGCCGACGTGGAATCGGGTGGCACGGGCGGGGCGCCCTTGCAACCCGCCGTTTTCCGGGCGGCAGGTGCCCGGATAGACGGCGGCGTGGTGCCGCTCGCGTGTGCGTCCCAGCGCCAGCAGTGCAGCCTCGATGTCCTTGCGCGAGCAGGCACAGGGGTAGGCACGCCCGCGCTTCGTCAGTTCCTTAATCGCCTGCTGGTAGTGCGTGTCCCGCGTGGATTGCCACAGCACGGGTTCGTCGCTGTGCAGGCCGCAGGCGGCCAGTTGTTGCAGGATCAGCTGGTCGGCACCGGGCACGCAGCGCGGCGTGTCCACGTCTTCGATCCGCACCAGCCAGATGCCGTCATGGGCGCGCGCGTCCAGCCAGCTGGCCAGGGCGGCCACCAGCGAACCGGCATGCAGCACGCCGGTGGGCGACGGAGCAAATCGGCCGCGGTACCTCACACCAGTGCTAGCGCCAGCTCCAGTCCGGAAATGAAGGCGTCTTCCACGCGGTGGCCCAGACACCAGTCGCCGCACAGACCGATGCCCAGGCTGGTGTCGATCAGGTGGCTTTCGCCCAGCGGCGTCACGGTCTGGGCATGGGGCCAGAGGCGGGCTTCGGCGTAGGAGGGCAAGGCATGGATGCCCGTGATCTCGGCGAAGCCGCGCAGCAGCTTGTCGCGCACACGGTCGTCGCCATCGTTCAGGTGGCGCCGGGACCAGTCGGGGTTGGCCTGCACCGTCCATCGCTCGATGCTCCCACGCCCTGGCTTGCAGTTTTCGCGCGTGAGCCAGCTGATGCGGTGATGCGTGCTGCGCGCGGCGTTCCAGTGCGGGCCGAAGGCGCCCAGGTCGGGCTGGCTGGCCTGGGGATACGCCAGCAGCAGTGTCCAGCAGGGCGCCACGGAAACGTCGGTCAGGCGCCGGCGCAGGGCGGGAGCCAGCGCCGAGGTAGCCAGCAGGCGTTCTGCCACGGGATGAGGGAGGGCCAGCGCCACACGGTCGAAACCGCCCAGCACGGCCTGGCCGGGGCTGGCCGGGTCGGCGGACAGCTCACAGCGCAGTTGCCAGCGGGCAGGCTCCAGCGCGTCGCGCTCGATCTGCTGCACCTGGTGCGACAGAAGCAGCCGGGCGGCCAGACCGCCGAATCGCTCCGGTTGGGCGATGGGCTCGGCCCAGTGCATCGGCAGCGCATCCATGGTCGGCTTGGCCACGAAGTGTGGTTCCTTGGGCGGCGGCGCGCTGGCCAGCACGCGGCCCGCCTCGTCGAGCACCCGCACGGTGCTCACGCTCCAGGGGCGCACGATGGACGGGCAGTCGTCCAGCACACGCCGCAAGCGTGCATCGCGCACGGTGAAGTACTGTGCACCCACGTCGAAGGTGCCGAAGCCGGTGCGCTGCGTCAGCATCCGGCCACCCACCGCGGGAGCACGTTCGAGCAGCGTGACCTGGTGGCCCGCCTGCAGCAGGGTGCGTGCGCAGGCGACGCCCGCCATGCCGGCGCCGATCACGGCCACGTGCAGCGCCGCCTTCGGGGTGGGCGCCTGGCGGGAGGTGGGCGGGCGGCGGGTGGGTCGTTTGGCCATGGGGCGTGCTCGGGTCAGAAGTGTTGCTTCGACTGTAGCAGCGTGCGGCCGAACTGTGCAGTCATGTCTGGTGGTGCTGGTGCAGCAGCGCGTGGCGCGTGCCGTCGTGCTGCAGGCGATCGAGCCACCAGCGCAGTGCCCGACCCTGTCCCTGCGCGCCCCGGTGTTCGCGCCAGGCGTAGTGCAGTTGCATGACACGCGCGGCGCCCTGCACGGGTTTGACAACCAGACGGCCCGCCAGAATGAACGGCTGAGCCAGCGGACGCGGCAGGAAGCCTACCCCAAGTCCGCGCAGCTGCGCGTCGAGCTTGAACGACATGCTCGGCACCGTGAGCACATCCTGTCCGGGCGACAGGTTGTGTGTCAGGCCGCTTCCGCGTTGCGTGCTGTCGGCCACCGCCACCGCACGGTGCTGGCGTCGGTCGTCGTCCGTGAGCGGGCGGTCGATGGTGGCCAGCGGGTGGTGGGGGGCGATGGCGAACACGAAGTCCACCGAGCCCAGCACCCCGGTGTGGATGTCGGGCGCGCTGGGCATGGCGTCGCCGGTGACACCCAGTGCGAGGTCTGCCACGCCGTCACGCAGCGCCTCGGCCGTGCCCGAGAGCGTTTCCGAGCGCAGCTTGAGCCGGGTGGGGGCCTGCTCGGCGTAAAAGGCCTCGCACAGTTCCAGCAGGATGGGGCGCGAGATGGTGGCATCGACCGCGATGGTCAGCTCGGGCTCCCAGCCGGTGGCCACACGCCGCACACGCTGCGTCACGGCGTCCAGTTCCTCCAGCAGGTAGCGGCCGGCGCGCAGCAGTTCGTCGCCGGCCGGGGTCAGTCGTGCCTGGCGTGCGCTGCGGTCGAACAGAAGAACGTCCAGCGCGTCCTCGATTTGCCGCACGCGGTAGGTCAGGGCGCTGGGCACCATGCCCAGTTCCCGCGAGGCGGCGGCCATGCTGCCCTGGCGCACGATGGCCTCGATCAGTCCGAGGTTCTCGGGCGAAAGAACGGATCGGGGTCGCGTCGATCGCATGTAGAAGCCTATTCCATTCAGATTATTTGAATGATGCCATCAATCGGATGCGCACCTGAGATGGGTGGCGTTGCCGACAATGGCGGCCATGCACACCGCTCGCGGTGCGCCAGCGTCGTTCAACCCCGGCCGAAAGGAGGCCCGCATGATGCAGATCCGCCGTTCCGAGGCACGCGGCCATGCCGACCACGGCTGGCTCAAGAGCTACCACTCGTTCTCGTTCGCCGACTACTTCGACCCCGCCTGGATGGGCTGGGGCAACCTGCGCGTGATCAACGAGGACCGCATCGCGCCGGGCACGGGCTTCGGCACGCATGGCCACCGCGACATGGAGATCATTAGTTACGTGCTGGCGGGCAATCTGGCGCACCGCGACAGCATGGGCAATGTCCAGGGTATCCCGCCCGGCGACGTGCAGCGCATGAGTGCGGGCACCGGCGTGCGGCACAGCGAGTTCAACCACGCACCCGACCAGGCCACGCATTTCCTGCAGATCTGGCTACTGCCGGACCGCCAGGGTGGCGAGCCAGGGTATGAGCAAAAGAGCTTCCCGTCCGAGGAAAAACGTGGCAGGCTGAGGCTGGTGGCTTCTCCGGACGGTGCCGATGACTCGGTCACGATCCACGCAAATGCCTCGCTCTATGCGGGCCTGCTGGACGGTGCCGAGCAGGCCGAACTGTCGCTGGCCCCGGGCCGCAAGGGCTATGTTCATGTGGTGCGGGGTGAGGTGAACGTGAACGGCGAGCACCTGAAGGGAGGCGACGCGGCCCTGCTGGCCGATGAATCCCTGATCTCGCTGACCAGCGGACGCGATGCCGAAGTGCTGGTGTTCGACCTCGCCGCGTGAAGGTTTATTGACCGTTTTACTCAGCACGTTTCATTGTCGTCATCAACCAAGAAGGAGAAACCGAAATGACCGCTCTTCAATCCCCCCTGGCCCTGCTGGGCCGCATCCTGCTGGCCTGGCTGTTCGTGCCGGCCGGCTTCAGCAAGATCGCCGGGTTTTCCGGCACCGTGGGTTATGCCACCTCGGTGGGCCTGCCGATGCCGACGCTGGGCGTGGCGGCGGCGCTGGTGATCGAGCTGGTGGGCGGTCTGATGCTGCTGGTTGGCTTAGGCACGCGCATCGCCGCGATCGCTCTGGCCGTCTTCTCGGTTGTGGCCGCAGTCTTCTTCCACGCCTACTGGGCGATGCCGGCCGAACAGGCCATGATGCAGCAGATCATGTTCGGCAAGAACATCGCCATCGCCGGCGGCCTGCTGGCCTTCGCGGCTTTCGGCGCGGGCGGCTTCAGCGTCGATGCCCGCCTCAAGAAGGGCTGAGCTGGCGTGACGTGTTCGCGGGCGGGGTGGTGGAGATGACGCCTCGGCCCGCTGCGAGCATCAGCGCAGGGCGGCCGGGCGCAGCGACAGGCGCGCGAACACCCATCCGACGACGGCGCCCGTCATGGCGTCGATTGCCACGTGCTGCAGCGTGGCCAGGGTCGACCACGCGATGGCCGCGCAGAAACCCGCGTTGGCCAGCAGCCAGCCACGCGGCGCCCGCATCGTCTTGAGCAGGTGGTGCATCCAGTAGGCTGCAAACACGGCCGATGCCACATGCAGTGAGGGGCAGGCATTGCCTGCCGCGTCCACGCCCTTGACGAGCGACAGGCTCGGATGCTGCGTCCAGTCGACCGGGAAAGCCGGCACCTGCGTGGGCAGCACCCAGAAGACGGTCAGGCAGACCAGGCACAGCAGACTGACCCAGATGCCGAAGCGCAGCAGGCCGTGGAAGTTGCCGATCATGGCCGGTGCGAGTGACACATATACCCACAGCGACGCGTAGATCCAGAACGCCCAGGGCACCAGCGGCACCCAGTGGTCGAGCCAGATCTCGGGCATCACGAAAGGCGTGCGCGCCGGGTGCTCCATCACGAAGAAGTAGCCCTGGAAGAACAGGGTCATGAAGGCCGTGGTGCCCACGGCCTTGATCCACCATAGGTGGGTGAGCCGGCGACGGAGTTCGAGGTACCAGGGTGTAGGTACGGGGAGCGAGTCTGGCATGGACGGTAGATGGCGGGCCGGTGCCAGTCGGTGGCTCCGTGGCCCGAATCATATCGGTGTCGGGGCCGCCAGCGGTGTCCCATGTGAAAGATACAATCCAGGTTCGCCGGAGACGCCGCAGGCCGCCTCGTGACGGGCCAGTGTCCGCGTCTTCAACCACGAATCTGCACGGAACAGCATGGACTCGACTGAACTCATTCGCACCTTTCTTCGCGACAGGCTTGGCGTGGAGGCCGACCGGGTGAACGATGAGGCCACGCTGGCCGACTTGGGCGTCGATTCCCTGATGCTGGCCGAGCTGATGTTCGAAGCCGAGGACCGCCTGGGCATCTCGATCAACGCCGATGACGGCCTGCCCAGGACCGTGGGCGAGATGCGTGCCGTGATTGACCGTCTGCTGGCCAGCAAGGCTGCGTCGGAGGCCTGATGCGGCGCCGCGTCGCCGTCACCGGGCTGGGGCTGATCAGCCCGTATGGCGGTGACCTGGACACCTTCTTCTCCAAGCTCATGGCTGGCGTGTCGGCCGTGTTCCACCTGCGCACCGACGACAAGCCGCAGCCGCTGTCCATGCCCTTTGTGGGTTGTCCGGGTTTCGATCCGGATGCGCGGCTGGGCAAGCCGCTGGCGTCCATGATGGAGCGCTTCGCGCACCTTGGCATCGCGGCCGCGTTCGACGCCTGGGCCGATGCAGGCCTGGAGCGCAAGCCCGCCGAAGGCGAGGACCGCGAGAGCTGGGGCTGCATCTGGGGCACCGCGCTGGGGGGCATCCTCGCCTTCGAGCGCGGCTACCGCGACCTGTGGCTCAACGGGCGCCAGCGCCTCTCGCCGCTCTCGGTCGTGATGGGCATGAACAACGCCGTCAACGCGCACGCCTCGATCCAGCTCGGGCTGGGCGGCGTGAGCTTCAGCCATACCGCGGCCTGCGCCTCGTCGGCCATCGCCATCGGCGAGGCCTTCCGCCGCGTGCAGTGCGGCGAGGCCGACGTGGTCCTGACAGGCGGATGCGATGCCACCCAGACCTATGGTGTGGCCAAGGCCTGGGAAGCCATGCGCCTGATCGCACCTGGCGAGGGTGCCGATACCGCCTCGGCCTGCCGACCTTTTGCCGCCGATCGCAAGGGCCTGGTGCTGGGCGAAGGCGCGGCGGCCTTGGTGCTCGAGGACTGGGACCGCGCCGTCGCGCGCGGTGCCCGCATCCATGCCGAAGTGGTTGGCTATGGCAGCACCTGCGATCACACCCATCTGGTTCGTCCCGAGCCCGGCGGCCAGGTGCGCGCCATCCGCTCGGCCATGCGCCAGGCC
>JAEZLX010000237.1 GCA_023415035.1 Pseudomonadota bacterium
GAAATTTACCGGCAAGATGCCTTGGGCCCACCTGGACATCGCCGGTACGGCCTGGCGCGGTGGGGCGAACAAGGGGGCGACCGGCCGCCCGGTGCCGCTTCTGATGCAGTACTTGGCGGCGCAATCCGCGCAGGGCTCCGATTCGCCGGTCAGGAAACGTTCGGCCCGCAAATAACCGGCAATCGGAACAACCAGCATGGCGCAGGATATCCCGGCGGAGCTGCCGTCCGAGGTGGCCTTTCATTTCAATGCGGTTGACAAACTGCAGTATGCGGTGCGCCTGCTGCGCAAAGCGCATGCCAAGGGGGCCAGCCTGCATGTGCTGGCCGGGGCCGAATTGGCGTCCCGCCTGGACGCCGAGCTGTGGCTGCGGATCCCGGGCGATTTCGTGCCGCATTGCCTCGATAGCGCCCAGCTGCCGGTGTTGCGCCATTCGCCCATCGTGATCGGACCGACGGTGCTTGATGTCGAGCCGCCAGCGGCGGTGCTGGTCAATCTGTCCGAGCAGCTGCCCGACCCGTCGCGGATCGGCCGCTATCCGCGCGTGATCGAGGTGGTGTCCACCAGCCTGCAGGACCGGGAGTCCGCACGTTCGCGCTGGCGCTGGTATGTGTCCTCGGGCATAGCGCCCGTGCGTCACGATCTCGCCGCTTCGGCATCTGCCGCCGGATAACTGGCAGGCATCCGTTATCCGTGTGGCTAATGCGCCATTCGGCTTTTTTATTCATCACCGTGCTAACCCTAACCCGGGGCCAAGTGGGCTTGCCAATTGAAAATGCCGCGGGATTTTGGAGTATCTTTACGAGCGTGGAGAAAAAAGTTCCCTCCGCATATCAACATTACTCCTTTCCGAGGACATCTATGCAACTGAACTTGAAACTGGCCGTCATCGCAGCGGCCGTCGCTCTGGCCGCTTGCGGCAAGAAAGAAGAGGCTGCACCCGCTGCAGACGCCGCCGCTCCCGCTGCCGCTCCTGCCGCACAGGCCCAGGTGATCAAGATCGGTCACGTCGGTCCTACCAGCGGCCCCATTGCCCACCTGGGCAAGGACAACGAAAACGGCGCACGCATGGCCGTTGACGAGCTGAACGAGGCGAATGTCACGATCGGCGGTCAACCCGTCAAGTTCGAACTGCTGGCCGAAGATGACGCCGCCGACCCCAAGCAGGGCACAGCTGCCGCCCAGAAGCTGGTTGACGCTAAGGTTGCAGGCGTCATCGGCCACCTGAACTCGGGCACGACCATCCCCGCCTCCCAGATCTACCACGAGGCTGGCATTCCCCAGATCTCGCCTTCGGCCACCAACCCGAAGTACACCCGTCAGGGTTACCCTGGCGCCTTCCGCGTCGTGGCTGACGACGTGCACCTGGGCGGCACGCTCGGCAAGTACGCTGTCGAGTCCCTCAACGCCAAGAAGGTTGCCGTCATCGACGACCGTACGGCCTATGGCCAGGGCGTGGCCGACGAATTCGAGAAGGGCGTGGTCGCCGCTGGCGGCACCATCGTCGGCCGCGAGTTCACCAACGACAAGGCCACCGACTTCAACGCCATCCTGACCACCCTCAAGTCCAAGCAGCCCGAAGTCGTGTTCTTCGGCGGCATGGACGCCGTGGCTGGCCCCATGCTCAAGCAAATGAAGCAGCTGGGCCTGAACGTCAAGTTCATGGGTGGCGACGGCATCTGCACGGGCGAGCTGCCCAAGCTGGCTGGCGACGGTCTGGGCGACGACCAGGTCTACTGCGCCGAGGCCGGCGGTGTGGACGAGGCTGTCAAGCCAGCGATGGACAAGTTCCGCGAAGCCTATAAGGCCAAGTTCAACGAGGACGTGAAGCTGTACGCCCCGTACGTGTACGACGCCACCAAGGTGATGGTTGACGCCATGGTCCGCGCCGGTTCGTCTGACCCGGCCAAGTACCTGCCGGAGCTGAAGGCTTCCAACTACGCAGGCGTGACCGGTACGATCGCCTTCGACGAAAAGGGCGACATCAAGAACGGTGCCCTGACGCTGTACACCTTCAAGGGTGGCGAGCGCAACGCGCTGGCGGTCATCCGCTGATCGTTCCCGCACAGCCTGCTCAGGCTCAAGGCCGCTGCCCCAGGGCAGCGGCCTTTTTTCATCATCGACTCTCCCGCTCACGTCACATGGCCGAACAGAACAAGAACCTCTGGATCACTTCCCGCTTCGACATCGATCTGCGCCGCCCGCAGGTCATGGCCATCGTCAACGTCACGCCCGACTCCTTCTCCGACGGCGGCCAGCATGCCGGCACCGCGGCCGCGCTGCGTCATTGCGAAAAGCTGATCAAGGAAGGCGCCGACATACTCGACATCGGTGGCGAGTCCACCCGACCCGGTAGTCCGGTCGTGCCGCTTGACGAGGAGCTCCGGCGTGTCCTGCCGGTGGTGCGGGAAGCCATCCGGTTCCAGGTGCCCATCTCGGTTGACACCTACAAGCCCGAGGTGATGCAGGCGGTGCTGGACGAGGGCGCCGACATCATCAACGACATCTGGGCGCTGCGCCAAGGCCATGCGGTGGACGTGGTGGCCGCCCACCCGCGCTGTGGCGTGTGCCTCATGCACATGCACCGAGAGCCCCAGACCATGCAGGCAGCACCCATGGCCGGAGATGTGCTGGGGCCGGTCATCGACTTTCTCAACGAACGTGTACATACCCTGGCCGCGCGGGGCGTGGAGGCGGCCCGCATCACGGTCGATCCGGGCATCGGCTTTGGCAAGACGGTCGAGCAGAACTTCAGTCTGCTGGCCCGCCAGTCCCAGGTCCAGGCAGCGACCGGTTGCGCCGTGCTTGCCGGCTGGTCGCGCAAATCTTCACTCGGCCGGGTTACCGGCCATGACGACCCGAAAGACCGAGTGGCGGCCAGCATCGCCGCCGCCTTGCTGGCGGTGGAACGAGGCGCATCCGTGGTCAGGGTGCACGACGTTCGGGCGACGGTGGATGCGTTGACCGTGCTGCGGAACGTCTCCGACACCGCCTTCTTCGCGTGTCAAAGTAGGTAAGCTTCATTGTTGCTAATCGTAAATTTCTGGTTACTCATTAACAATTTTTTCACCATAAATGGTTAATACCCCAAACGTTGATTCCTTTATTTAGTGCGGAAGTCACACTTCCTCCCGCATAAAGAAGAGTCTCAGGAGGAAGTGGCCATGGTCACTGAAAAACAGGTTTCAATTGCTGTCACACAGGGGGATAGCGGCCCCCACACTTGGTTGTCAAGGGCTCGTCGCAAGGGATGCGTGAACATCTGGTTGCGCTCGCCGCCTGGCCGCACCTGAGCCATGCCGCCAAATCCGCATTTGCCACCTTGCTGGGGCAGGCGAACGAAACCTTCGCCAGCATCATGGGCACGTTCAAGGAGCCGTTGAATGCGTGGGTCAATCCGGTTGTCGATGCCGCGACGAGCGCAAACGATTTCGACCTGCGGGACGTGCGTCGCCGCAAGATGAGCATCTACGTGGCGATCCAGCCCAACAAGCTGGCCGAGAGTCGCCTGATACTCAATCTGTTCTTTAGCCAGCTCATCAACCTGAACACCCGCGAACTGCCGCAGGCGAACCCGGCGCTGAAACACCAATGCCTGCTGCTGATGGACGAGTTCACCAGCATCGGCCGCGTGGACATCATTGCCCAGGCGGTGGGGTTCATGGCAGGGTACAACCTGCGTCTGTTGCCCGTCATCCAGAGCCTGTCGCAGTTGGAATCCACTTACGGCAAGGAACAGGCACGCAACATCGTCACGAACCATGCAATGCAGATCGTTTTCGCTCCGCGTGAGCAGCGCGATGCGAACGAGTACAGCGAGATGCTGGGATACACCAGTGTGACCAAGGGCAGCATCAGCCTCAGCCGGGCACGAGAGCGCAGTGTGACCCGCAGTGAAAGCGGGGAACGGCGGGCCCTGATGCTGCCCCAGGAGCTCAAGGCCATGGGGGATGACAAGGAGATCCTGCTCATTGAAGGCATGGCGCACCCGGTGATGGCGGACAAGATCCGATACTTCCAGGAGCCGGCCTTTCGCAATCGCCTGCTTCCCAAGGTGGAGGTGCCACGCCTGGGGCTGGGCGGCGGCAAGACCGCCGCAAGACAGACATCCGCAACGGCGGGTGGCGAGACAGCAAACGTTCTGGAAGTGATGACCATGGTCGGGGAGCAAACGGCACCGCACCGTGCCACGGAGCTCCGTTCACCGCCCGAATATTCTGGCTTGGCCGCCGTGCCTGAGAATCCCGTGCCAACCCCTAGAATGTCAGCCTGATCTTGGCCGGCATCGGAAGTCCGATGGCCGGCCGTGTTTGTCCGGGGGCACAATGGGGCTACCCGGCGCTATTCACATCCTGCACATTCATGGCAAGACAGTATTTCGGCACCGATGGCATTCGCGGTGCCGTTGGCCAGGCACCCATCACCCCCGACTTCGCTCTCAAGCTGGCCCATGCCGTCGGGCGTGTGCTGCGCAGAGATGGCCGGCGCCCTTCGGTGCTCATTGGCAAGGACACGCGCATTTCGGGTTACATGCTCGAATCGGCGCTGGAGTCGGGCTTCAACTCCGCAGGGGTGGACGTGGTGCTGCTCGGTCCGGTCCCGACACCAGCCGTGGCTTACCTGACCCGTGCGCAGCGCGCCGATCTGGGTGTGGTGATCAGCGCCAGCCACAACCCGTTTGGCGACAACGGCATCAAGTTCTTCAGTGCGCAGGGCACGAAGCTGCCTGATGAATGGGAAGAGGCCGTGGAGGCCGCTCTGGCAGAGCTGCCGGTCTGGGCGGATTCGGTCAGCCTGGGCAAGGCCCGCCGGCTGGACGATGCCGCAGGCCGCTACATCGAGTTCTGCAAGAGCAGCTGCCCGCACCAGTTCTCGCTCAAGGGACTGAAGATTGTGGTCGATGCGGCGCATGGCGCTGCCTACCAGATCGCCCCAGCGGTGTTCCACGAGCTGGGTGCCGAGGTTGTGAAGATAGGTTGCGCCCCGGATGGCCTGAACATCAACCAGGGGGTGGGGGCGACGCACCCGGAGGCGCTGATCGAGGCGGTCAAGGCACATGGAGCCGACTACGGCGTGGCGCTGGATGGCGATGCCGATCGCGTTCAGATGGTGGATGCGACGGGACGCCTGTTCAATGGCGACGAGCTGCTGTATCTGATTGCTGCCGACCGTATCGCGCGCGACATTGACGTGCCGGGTGTGGTGGGCACGCTCATGACCAACATGGCCGTGGAGCTGGCGTTCCGACGCAGGGGCGTGGAGTTTGTTCGCGCCAAGGTGGGCGACCGCTATGTTCTGGAAGAGCTGGGGCGCCGGGGCTGGACGCTGGGCGGTGAAGGGTCGGGCCACTTGCTGGTGCTCGACCGCCACACCACTGGCGACGGGCTGGTGTCGGCCCTGCAGGTTCTGCACGCCTGCGTGGACAGTGGCAAGACCATGGCGCAGCTGCTCAGCGGCATTGAGCTGTTCCCGCAGGTGCTGATCAACGTGCGGTTGCAGCCTGGACAGGACTGGAAGTCGAACACGCGCCTGTCCGATGAAACGGCCAAGGTCGAGGCGGGACTGGGCGACCGGGGTCGTGTGCTGATCCGTGCCAGTGGGACCGAGCCACTGCTGCGCGTGATGGTGGAGGCTCAGGAAGCGGCGCTGGCCAAGGCCTGTGCCGAGCGCCTGGCGGATGTGGTCAGGCAGGGGGCGTGATGGCAGCCGCTTTTTCTGTCCGTAAGGCCGACTACACCGATCCGTCTGATGCTGCGGCCATCGTGATGCTGCTTGATGCCTATGCGCAGGATCCGGCCGGAGGCGGTGAACCGTTGCCGGACTATTCGCGAGCGCATCTGGTGCGCGAACTGGCTGCTCGTCCGCACGCTTTCAGCATCCTGGCCTTCGATGGACAGGTCCCGGTGGGCCTGGTCAACTGCATCGAGGGGTTCTCCACCTTCAAGTGCCGCCCGCTCGTCAACGTTCACGATGTGGCCGTGTTGTCCAGCCATCGGGGCAGGGGGATTGCCCGTGCGATGCTGGGTGCGGCGGAGGTGGAGGCGCGCGAGCGAGGGGCGGTGAAGATGACGCTGGAGGTCCTCTCGGGCAATACGCCGGCGCTGACCCTGTACCAGCGCATTGGCTATGCCGGCTACCAGCTGGACCCCGCCATGGGAACCGCGCAGTTCATGCAGAAGTGGCTGTGAAGGGCTGGCTCCGGATGGGGAAATAAGGTCGTCGAGGCCTTGGCT
>JAEZLX010000037.1 GCA_023415035.1 Pseudomonadota bacterium
CATGCAGGTCAGCAGGCGCGACTCCAGATCCTGCACCCGACCCGTGTCCTTGAAATAGCGCGGCATCTGCACAAAGGCGCCTTGGAGCACGCCCGGGCCCAGGCCCAGATCGCACTGTTCCAGCGAAGCGTTCTTGGGACCGCGCTTTTTCGTCCAGAGCTCTTCGCCCTTCATCTCGAACAGTTCGGCAGGGTTGCCGTCTTCGAGCATTTCGCGGTATTTGGCGATGCCCTCGGCCGTGGCATCCTGCGCCCAGGCAGCGCCGTGCCCGATCGCAGCGCATGCCGCCAGGGCCAGCATGTGTCGTTTCATCGTGGTCTCTCCTCTGTTGTTGTGACACGGATCAAAAAATAGGCCAGCGACTTGCGTGGCTGGCCCTTGCGATCCACGCTCGCCCGATCAGGCGATGGTGGCTTCGTCGGTACGGGAATCACCCTTGTTGTCGACCCACTTGACGACAACCTTGTCGCCCTTGGCTCCGCCCTTGAACTTGAAGGACAGGAAGGGGTTTTGCGACACGGCGCCGCTGAACTGGCCCTTGAGCACGGACTTCCCGTTGTGGGTGACCTCGAGATCCTCGATGAAATGGGCAGGGATCAGGTTGCCGGAGCTGTCGCGGCGGGTGCCGGGCTCCATCGGGTGGGACATGAGCACGCGGACGGTGACTTCATCGCCGGAAGCGGCGGCGCGGATGCGCATCGGATCTGCCATGGTGGACTCCTGAATCTTTGAGTTCGTTCGAATGTGGTGGTCAGCAGGTGCCGGCCGGACTCAGCCGCCGCAGCCGCCCAGCGTCACCTTGGTTTCCTTGGTGGCCGAGTACAGCTTGCCACCGGCCTTGACCACGGCAATCACGTTGGTGCTCTGGCCCATCTTCACGCGCGTCTGCACTTCGGGCAGCGTGCCTGCCGGCAGCGAGAATGCAGCGGCCAGCGGCATCGGATTCTTCTCGATGATGATGTAGATGTCCGTGGTGTCGGGCAGCTTGCTGCTCGCGCCCACGGGCACCACGGCGCCGTTCTCGGCGATATCGGGGGCCACCACGGTGACCTGGTCGCTGCTGGCGGGCTGGCCACCCACGGCCTTGAGGGCTTCTTCCAGAGTCTTGACCTGGAAGCTGGCGCGCTCAAGCGCGGCGTGTGCCTGGCTCTGCGTGACCAGGCCCAGCGAGATCAGCGTGGCAAACGCGCCGGTGGACTTCAGCGCAGTGCGGCGGGAGGGATTCATGGGGTCTCCTTGCAAAGAATGAGGAAGAGAGTTTATTGGTCCGGAGCACCGGCCAGGATCCAGCCAGCGAGCAGCTTGAGCTCGTCGTCCTTGAGATTGGGCTGGGCCGGCATCGGCACGGGGCCGTACATGCCGGAGCCGCCACTCTTGATGCGCGCAGCCACCTTCTCGAGGGCGTCCGCCTGGCCCTTGTGCTTGGCGGCGACTTCCTTGTACGCGGGGCCCACCAGCTTCTTGTCGGCCGCATGGCAGGCCAGGCAGGCGCTTTTCTGGGCCAGCGCCTTGGCAGCCGCCGCATCGACGGCGTACGAGGCGCCGGTGTACAACAGCACCGCCGTTGCCAGCATGGCGGATTTGAATGTCATGGTCACAGCCTATGGTCTCCTTGCTGAAAACTATATCGGGGTTTACGAGCGTTTGCTGATATGCGGATGAAATATTGGCATCTTATTTGGCGCCACCGGCGATCCACTCCGCGATGGCCTTCGCATCGGCATCGCTGATCTGCGGCTGCGGCGGCATCGGCACGGCGCCGTAGACACCGGAGCCGCCCGCCTTGATCTTTGCGGCGAGGTAGGTCACCAGGTCGTCCTTGCCCTTGTGCTTGGCCAGCACTTCGTTGAAGCCCGGTCCGACGATGCGGTTGCTGACACCATGGCAGGCCGTGCATGCGTTGCTGGCCAGCAAGCCCTTGACATCCGCGGCGCCGCCTGCCGCCGCCACGGCGGCCACCACGGCCACCTTGGGTTTCGGCTGCGACCCCACCGGCGCACTGGGCGGCGGTTGCGTGGTGTCCGCGCCCCGGATCGGGCCGATCACGCGGTTCTGCTCCTGGATGTTGCCGTGCGCGTCGCGCGCGAAATCGGGCAGGGCCGACTGGATCTTCGCCTCCGTGGGGCAATCCTTCATGCAGGCGACGTTTTGAACGTCGCCCTTGCCATTGACCTTCCACAGCGGCTCGTAGAACACCATGCCGTTGCGGTTGGGCATGCGCTTTTGCACCTCGGCGATGTTCTCGTCGCTGAGCACGAAGTCGGACGGCACCACGTCGGCCAGGCTCAGGATGTAGGCCAGCACGCCATAGACCTCGTCGGTCTTGAGCGTCTTGGGCGCGTTCCAGGGCATGGCGCGATTGATGTAGTCCCACAGCGTGGAGACCGTGGCGACCTTCATCATCGTGGTCTTCTGCGGGAAGTTCGTGCCCAGCTCCAGGTTCTTCACACGCCCGCGCGCGATGTCCTCCTTGGTGGTGCCGCCGACGATGGGCGTGAACACCTCGTTGGATTCGCCAAAGTCGCCATGGCAGGATGCGCACTTGGCCATCCAGACCTCCTCGCCCAGGCTCACGGAGCCGGCGCCCTTGGGCAGACCCTTGAAGTCGGGGCGCACGTCGATGTCCCAGGCCTTGACTTCGGCGGGGGTGGCGTCCCGCCCGATGTCATGCCACGGTGCCGTCTGCGCCATGGCGCCCGTTGCGCCGAGCATGGCCGATGCGTTGATGATGACGGCCCCGAGCAGGGCAGCCACCTTCCGGGATGAATGCTGAACGGAAGAAGTCATGTCAATACACCTGAACGTTGGAGACTTCGCCGTTCTCGGACACCAGCCAGCTCTGGATGGCGTTCTGGTGGTAGATCGAGCGGGTTCCGCGCACGGCGCGAAGCTGGTTGATCTTGGGTTGCACATAGCCGGTGCTGTCGATGGCACGGCTTTGCAGGATGGCCGGCTTGCCATCCCACACCCAGTCGATGTTGAAACGCGTCAGCGCCTTGGGCAGGACCGGCCCTTCCAGGCGCGCGGTGCGCCAGTTGCGGCCACCGTCCACGCTCACGTCCACGCGCTTGATGCTGCCACGGCCGGACCAGGCCAGGCCGGTGATGTTGTAGTAGCCCTTGTCCAGCAGCATCTGGCCGCCCGAGGGCGTGGTGATCACGCTCTTGCACTCCTGGATGCCGGTGTACTGACGGTGCGTGCCGTCGGGCATGTGGTCGATGTAGTGGATCGACTCGTCCTTCGTCGCCCACTTCTCGTCGCCCACCTCGATGCGGCGCAGGTACTTGACCCAGCTCACGCCCTGCACACCCGGCACCACCAGGCGCAACGGGTAGCCGTTCTCGGGGCGCAGCATCTCGCCGTTCATGCCCCAGGCCACGATGCAGTCGTCCATGGCACGCTCGATGTCGATGGTGCGCGTCATCGACGAACCATCGGCCCCCTCGGCCAGCACGAAGCGCGCCTTCTTCTTGTCGTAGCCGCACATCTCCAGCAGCGTGGACAGCAGCACGCCGGTGAATTCGGAGCAGCTGATCATGCCGTGCGTGTATTGCACCGAGGGCAGCGCCACATTGCCCCACTCCGGCGCGGAGTTGGCACCGCATTCGATGAAGTGGATGCGCGAGACGCTGGGCAGGCGCATCAGGTCGTCCATGGTGAAGACACGCTGGCGCTTGACCAGGCCGTTGACCATGAGCCGGTGCTTGGACGGATCGATGTCCCACCAGCCCTGGTGGTGGCGCTCGAAGTGCAGCCCGCTGGGTGTGATGATGCCGAACAGCCCCTGCAGCGGCGTGAAGCTCACCGAGGCCTGCGGCACGCGCGTCAGGCCCGGGCTCTGGCGGCGCTGCAGGTTGGACTCCCACTTGCTGGGCATGCCGTAGGGGTGCGTGGCCACCGGCTGGCCCAGCCCTGTGCTGTGCTCGGGCAGCTTGAGGATCACATCCTCGCCCGCGGCATCGTCAGCCTGGGCCATGGCGCGTGTGGCAACACCCGCCGAGGCCGCGACCCCGGCACCCATGGCCAGCGCCTTGCCCATGAAGCGACGCCGCGCCTTGCGCGCCTGTTCCAGCTGCTCCGCACTCAGGTGGTTTTCGGGCGCGGGGAGGATACGCCCTATGACGTCTCTCGGGTCTCTGGACACTGTCTGGTTTCCTTATGTTGGCGATGGCGACGCACTTCGCCTGGCGGCGTGCGTCGCGATGCCATGGTCTGGATGGCGACGAAATATATCATTACTTGCGCATATATACATACGCAAAAACCCTTGGTCAGCGAAGTTTGCCAAGGTCGCCGTTGTCATACCCCTAGGGGTTTCACCGATTTCGCTCGCCCGGCTCCGAAGAATAGGATTTGCATTTGAATATGCGCAAATATTGATTAGGACATTCACGCAGTTCTGCTACAGTTTTTGCGACCATTCCAACACGATGACGGAGATACCGATGACCAGAACGAAACGATG
The DNA here is from genome assembly GCA_023415035.1 of Pseudomonadota bacterium. GTDB lineage: Bacteria > Pseudomonadota > Gammaproteobacteria > Burkholderiales > Burkholderiaceae_C > Hydrogenophaga. Next base: position 4,466 of record JAEZLX010000037.1, read on the forward strand.
GCTGCTGGCCTGCGTCTTGGGCGCGGCCACCTTGGGGGCCCATGCTCAGGTGAACCAGGTCCGTGTGTGGGCGGCGGCGTGTGCCAACTGCCACGGCACCGACGGCCGTGCCCAGCCGGGCATGGAAGCCCTGGCAGGCAAGGACAAGGACGACCTGCTGCAGAAACTGCTCGATTTCAAGTCCGGCCGCAAGCCCGCGACCATCATGCACCAGCTCTCCAAGGGCTACACCGACGAGCAGCTGGCGCAGATCGCCGCCTATTTCGCCGCGCAGAAGAAGTAAAGAGGAGTCCCAACATGAAACGTCGTCAATTCGTTCAAACGCTCGGTGCCGGATCGGCCGTCGCCGGGCTGGGCCTGCTCGGCGGCTGCGCCACGGGCGGTGGCAGCGGCGCCAAGGTGGTGGTCATCGGCGGTGGCTACGGTGGCGCCACGGCCGCCAAGTACGTGCGGATGTTCTCCGACTACAGCATCGACGTGACCCTGGTCGAGCCCAACGCGGCCTTCGTGTCCTGCCCGATTTCCAACCTCGTGCTCCAGGGCAGCAAGACCATCGCCGACATCACCACACCCTACGACAACCTGAGCAAGCGTCATGGCGTGAAGGTGGTGCGCGACATGGCCGCCAGCATCGATCCCGAGAAACGCGTCGTCAAGCTCGCCGGCGGCGCCGAGCTGCCGTACGACCGCCTGATCCTCTCGCCCGGCATCGACTTCATGTGGGACACCCTGCCCGGCATGGACAAGGAAGGCGCCAAGGACAAGGTGCTGCACGCGTGGAAGGCCGGCCCGCAGACGGTCGCGCTGCGCAAGCAGCTCGAAGCCATGCCCGATGGCGGCGTGTATGCGCTGTCAATCCCGCTCGCACCGTACCGCTGCCCGCCCGGCCCTTACGAGCGCGCCTGCATGGTGGCCAGCTACTTCAAGAAGGCCAAGCCCAAGAGCAAGGTCATCATCTTCGACGCGAACGATGACATCACCTCGAAGAAGGGCCTGTTCACCAAGGCCTGGAACGAGCACTACAAGGACATCATCGAGTATCGTCCGAAGCACAAGGTGGTGGACGTGGACGCTGCCACCAACACGCTGAAGTTCGAGTTCAACGACGACTTCAAGGCCGACGTGGCCAACGTGCTGCCGACCATGCGTGCCGGCGACATCGCCGTGAAGACCGGTCTGGCCACCGCCAACGCGCGCTGGTGCGAGGTGGACTTCCTGACCTTCGAGGCCAAGGCCGCCCGGAACATCCACGTGCTCGGTGACTCGATCCAGATCGCGCCGGCCATGCCCAAGTCGGGCCACATGGCCAACCAGCACGGCAAGACCTGCGCCGCGGCCGTGGTGTCGCTGCTGCAGGGCAAGGAGCCGCCGCAGCTGCCGATCTACGCCAACACCTGCTACAGCTTCGTGACCGAAGAGGATGTGGTGCACGTGTCGAGCGTTCACCGCTACGATGCCGAGAAGAAGACCATGCTGCCGGTCGAAGGCGCGGGCGGACTCTCCTCCGCCGCGAGCGAGCTGGAAGGGCGCTACGCCCTGGCCTGGGCCCGCAACATCTGGGCGGACTCGCTGGCCTGATGCATCCACGCCCCGGCGCCCGCCGGGGCGTTTTCTGGACCATAAATATCAGTCCAGGATCATGCAATGAAGAATATCCCGGTGAAACTGAAGCAATCCCTTCTCGCCCTTTCTGCCCTCCTGCTGACCACCGGCACCTTCGCGCAGGCCGACGAGGCGCGCGCGAAGAAAATCGCCGGCGGCTCCTGCTTCCTGTGCCATGGCGCCAACGGCGAATCGACCAGCGAGATCTTCCCTCGCCTGGCGGGCCAGCACGCGGAATACATCGCCAAGCAGCTGGCGGCCTTCCAGAACGGACAGCGCCAGAGCACGGCCATGGCCGACATGGTGGCCAAACTCACGCCCGGCGAGATGATGGCCCTCGGCAGGTACTATGAAAAGATGAGCGTGCCGGTGCAGGAGGCCAAGGATCCGCCACTGGCGGCCATGGGCAGCTACATCTACCACAACGGCAACCGCTTCAGCGGCGTGCCGGCCTGCGTGAGCTGCCACGGCGTCATGGCACAGGGATCGGCCACCCTGCCTCGTCTGGCCGGGCAGTTGTCCGGCTACATCTTCACCCAGCTCAAGCATTTCCACAAACGCGAGCGCACCAACGACAACGCCGTGATGCACGCGGTGGTGGAAAAGATGACCGAGCTGGAAATGGCGGCGGTGGCGGAATACGTCAGCAGCAAATAGCAGGTCAGAGCGGCTCGACCCGCGACGGATCGGGGTGCTCCAGCCACTGCGCCCACTCGTCGGCCAGCCGCTGCGCCTGCGCGACAGCCGTGCTCCAGACCTTGGCTCGGGCCCGCACGTCCTGTCCATAGCGCGTGAAGTCGGAGCGGTCGGGCAACTTCCCGTTGGGCAGTCGGCTCACCCAGTCCGGGTCGGGCGCCACCACCACGGTCCAGTCCAGCGCGGCCGTGGCCCGGTGACGGTGGCGCCACGCCTTGTCCAGCCAGCCGGGCACGACGGCGCGCTGGAAATGCGGATACAGCACGATCGGCGCGTCCGCACTCGAGCGGTAGCACAGATGCAGGTGGTAGTCGGTGATGCCTCCGTCCCAGTAAACACCGGCCGGCGCCTGCGGAATGTCGACCACCGGTTTCAGCAGGAACGGAATCGAGCAGCTGGCCTGCAGCGCCTCCATGAAGTTGGCGTCGGTCAGCGGTGCCTGGTGTGTGGGAAAGTCGCCCGGCTCGAACGGCAGGGGGGCCTGCCCCGCCGAAAACACCACACGCTCGAGCCACTGCCCCAATGCGCGCCGGCTCGCCGCATTGGCCGCGTAGGCCGCCAGATAGCCCATGGGCGTTCGCCAGCGCCCGTCGCGTGCCAGCAGGCGCCGGCCACGCGCGGCGACCACGTGCAGGCGAAAACGCGGGTGTCCCAGTATCTCGCCTGTGCGCCCGCCGAAAAAGCGCCGCAGATGGTCGGCAAAGCCCGCGCTGATCTGGTCCGCGGTGAGCCGGCGCTGACCCGGTGGCAGATCAATGTGCTGGTGGATGTACTCGCGCTCCAGCGTGGCAAGCGCCTCGGCCGGGCGTGACAGGCAGGCAGTGGCGGCACGCCACGCGCCGATGGAGGCACCGACGAGATCGACCGGCTGCGAAGAGCGTGACAGCCAGTCACCGAACAGGAACCGGTCCAGCGGGCCAAGCACCAGCCCCTTGGGCCCTCCCGCCGCCCCTGGCACAACGCCGACATCGGACGGCGACAGGCCTTGTTGTTCAAGATGCCGGCGTGCCTGCGGACCGGCATAGATACGAAGCGCGTGCATGCCACGATTGTGGCGCAGACGCGCGCCCGCTTCCTCAGGCCTTTTGCCCCTCGTCCGCACGCGCGAACATCGGCAGGTTGCCCCCGATCACGGTATCGGGGTCGATGCCCAGCACCAGCCCCACCGGGTCGGGGTAGGAACCGATCAGGGCATCGGCGGGCAGCGCCAGCTCCTCTGCCCTCGCACGCCAGGCCGCGATGTGGACCACGCCCGCGATGGGTTCGTAGGCGTCGTTCTCGAAGGGGGCGACCTGGTGCTGGATCGCATCGATCATCTTGCGTGGAAACTTCCATTCGCGGGCCAGCGCGGCGCCCACGTCGGCATACGAGTAGCCGAAGGCGCCGAGCTGCACGCGGGCACGCCTGAGGTCCAGCATCGGCACGCTGCGATCCAGTTCCAGCATGTCCTCTGGCATGCCCACGTGCATGACCAGCTCGCCGATGGCGTGCACCAGCCCCGCGGTGAATGCCGCGCTTTCGTCCACCTGGATGGGCATCGCCAGATAGCGCGACAGGTTGGCCGTGTTCAGGCTGTAGCGCCAGAACTGTTTGAGGTTCACGCCACCGACCATGTGGAAGCAGTCGTCCAGCGATGCGGCGATGACCAGCGCCCGCACCTTGATCAGCCCCAGCACGTTGATGGCCGAGCGCACGTCGCACACAGAGCGCGTGAGGCCGAAAAAGGCGGAGTTGGCCATCCTGAGCAGCTTGGCCGTGAGCACGGGTTCGGCCGCGATATAGGCCGCCACCTTCAGGACATCGACCTCGGGCTGTTCAAACGTTTCTATCAGCTTGCGAACAATCTTCGGGGCTGCAGGCAAGGCATTGGGCTGTTTGATAAGCCTGTCGATGGTCAGCATGGCGGCTTCTTTTTTTTCTTCTGCAGTTCTGCCACGCGCCGGCTGGCGCTTCGGATTTGGATGGCCCAGAGGGCTTCAGTCGATGAAGGCGCTCAGTGCCTGGGAGAACGACCAGTCCTCGGGGTCCTTGCCCAGCACACTATCCAGATCCAGGCCCAGCGTCAGGCCGACAACATCCGGGAAGGTTGCGGCCATGCCCTGCTCGTCGAGCTGGATCTCCTCGGCCTTGGCACGCCACGACGCCAGGTGCAGGACACCGCCCAGCGTGTCGTAGCAATCGCCTTCGAAAGGCTCGATCTGCGTGCGCAGCGCGCTCACGGTCTCGGGCGGGAACTGCCAGCGCTCCGCCATGCCGGCGCCAACGTCGGCGTAGCAATAGTCGAAGTACACGCGTTCGGCCTGCGCCCGCTTCATGTCGAGGGCCGACGTTCCCATGTCGATCGGCGACATCTCGTCAGGCATCGCCATGTGCATGGCCAGGATGCCGATGGCATGGATGAGCCCCGCCGTATAGGCATTGTTCTGGTTCTGCCGCAGCACGCCGGCCAGAGACTTCGCGATCTCGGCCACCCGCAGGCTGTAACGCCAGAACTGGCGCAGGTCGATGCCGGGCACACTCTTGAAACTGGCGGCGAGCGCGGCCGCCATGACCAGGCTGCGCACGTGCGTCATGCCCAGCATGGCCACCGCCTCGTCCGTGTTGCCGATCTGCCGGCTGGCCCGGAAAAAGGCCGAGTTGGACAGGCGCAATACACGCGTTGTCAGTGCCGGGTCGCGGCCGATGAGTTCGGCCACGCGTTTGGGGTTGGGCTCCTCCTTGTTCGTCTCGGCCAGCAACTCCGAGACGGCGCGCGGCATCGCCGGCAGCGCGCGGGAGTGATTGAGCAAGGCTTCAAGTTCCATGTTTTTTCAATTGGATATGCAAGCTGATGGCGGCCATCGTCACTCCCATATCGGCCCGAAACGCCACGACTTGAGCGCTTTGCAGCCCTTCACGTCATCAGTTCAGCGCTTGTTGAGCCCCTGCAATTTGGCAAAGGCCGAGGCCATCGCCGACACGGGCTGCTCGTCGCGCCGGCCGCCCCGCTGGCCACCGCGTGGCGGCTCGTAGCGGTTCTGCCCGTCGCGCCCGCCATCGCGGCGGCCAGGCCCAGCATCAAGCTTCATGGTCAGACTGATGCGCTTGCCCGCCACGTCCACCTCCAGCACCCTGACCTTGACGATGTCGCCGGTCTTGACCACCTCGCGCGCGTCGTTGACGAACTTGTGGCTGAGCTGGCTCACGTGGATGAGGCCGTCCTGGTGCACGCCCAGATCAACGAAGGCGCCGAACTGCGCGACGTTGGACACCGTGCCTTCGAGCACCATGCCCTCCTTCAGATCGGCGATGTCCTCCACGCCTTCGTTGAAGCGCGCCACCTTGAACTCCGGGCGCGGGTCGCGGCCGGGCTTTTCCAGCTCCGACAGGATGTCCTTGACCGTGATGACACCGAACTTCTCGTTGGCGAACAGTTCGGGACGCAGGGTCTTGAGCATGTCGGCGCGGCCCATGAGGCAGCCCACCGGCTGGCCGGTGTGCTCGATGATGCGCTCGACCACAGGATAGGTTTCCGGGTGCACGCCAGTCATGTCCAGCGGGTTGTCGCCGTCGCGGATGCGAAGGAAGCCGGCGGCCTGCTCGAAGGTCTTGGGCCCCAGGCCCGTCACTTCCAGCAGCTGCTGCCGGTTGCGGAACGCGCCATGCGACTCTCGCCAGCGGACCACGGCCTTGGCCACGCTGGGCGACAGGCCCGAGACGCGCGTGAGCAGCGGCACACTGGCGGTGTTCAGGTCCACGCCGACGCCGTTGACGCAGTCCTCGACCACGGCATCAAGCGCGCGCGCCAGCTCGCTCTGGTTCACATCATGCTGGTACTGGCCCACGCCGATGCTCTTGGGGTCGATCTTCACCAGCTCAGCCAGCGGGTCCTGCAGGCGGCGGGCGATGGAGACAGCTCCGCGCAGGCTCACGTCGATGTCGGGCATCTCCTGGGCCGCGTATTCGCTGGCCGAGTACACCGAGGCGCCGGCCTCGCTGACCACCACCTTCTGCACGCCCTCGATGCCGGCGCGATCCAGCATCTTCAGCAGGTCACCGGCGAGCTTGTCGGTCTCGCGGCTGGCCGTTCCGTTGCCAATGGCGATCAGCTGCACGCCGTGCTTCTTGCACAGCACGCCCAGCGTGTGCAGCGAACCTTCCCAGTCGCGGCGCGGCTCGTGCGGGTACACGGTGGCCGTCTCCAGCAGCTTGCCCGTCGCGTCGACCACGGCCACCTTGACGCCTGTGCGCACACCGGGGTCCAGACCCATCACGGCTTTCTGGCCGGCGGGCGCTGCCAGCAGCAGGTCGCGCAGGTTGTCGGCAAAGACCTTGATGGCCACCGCCTCGGCCGCCTCGCGCAGGCGGGCGAACAGGTCGCGCTCGGTGGACAGGCTGAGCTTGACGCGCCAGGTCCATGCCACGCATTTCCGGATCAGGTCATCGGCCGGCCGGCCCTGGTGGCTCCAGCCCAGATGCACCGCGATGCGCCCTTCGGCCAGCGACGGCTTGCCCGGTTCAGGCTCGACCGGCTGGACCAGCTTGACGTCGAGGATTTCAAGCGAGCGGCCCCGGAACACGGCGAGCGCCCGGTGCGAGGGCACGCGTCCGATGGGTTCGTCGTATTCGAAGTAGTCGCGGAACTTGGCGACATCGGGATCGTTCTCGTTCTTGCCCGCCACGAGCGAGCTCTTGAGCAGGCCCTCCGACCACAGCCACTCACGCAGGTTCTGAACCAGCGCGGCGTCCTCGGCCCAGCGCTCCGACAGGATGTCGCGCACGCCGTCGAGCACGGCATGGGGCGTGGAGAAATCGGCGCCGGGCTTGCCATCGTCCAAAACTTCAGGCGGACGGGTGAATGCCGCGGCCTCGACCAGCGGATCGAGCGTCGGATCAGCGAACAGGCGGTCAGCCAGCGGCTCAATGCCGGCCTCACGGGCGATCTGACCTTTGGTGCGGCGCTTGAGCTTGAAGGGCTGGTAGATGTCCTCCAGTTCCTGCTTGGTGGGCACATTGGCAATGGCCAGGCGCAGGGCGTCGGTGAGCTTGCCCTGCTCGTCGATGGCCTTGAGCACGGCCTGACGGCGGTCGTCCAGCTCGCGCAGGTAGCCCAGCCGGTATTCCAGCTCACGCAGCTG
>JAEZLX010000103.1 GCA_023415035.1 Pseudomonadota bacterium
CGCCGGCACTGGCCGGCGTGCTGAAGGAAACCGGCGTGACCTACTGCCTGGGCCTGCATGCCAAGATGCCACGCATGGCCGAACAGTTGCCCCTGCTGCGCGCGCTGTGGCCCGGCCCCATGGTCTGCCGCTGGAGCCTCAATCCGCTGCACGGCGCCTACGGCTACGAACAGGCGCAGCGCGAATACAGTCCCTACGACCGCATCCAGGACGTCGACGAAGACACACGCGCCCTGATCGTGCGCACCGCCTGCGCCATCGCAGGCGCGGGTCAGAACGTCTATGTGACCATCAGCAACAAGGCCGAGGGCTGTGCGCCGCTGTCGGCGCTGGCGCTCGCCCAGGGCGTGGCCACGCACCTGGGCGTGGACCTCACCCCACCACCCGCTGTACAGACGCCTGCGAACGGGGGCGACCAGCCAGCGTGATCCACGTCAGGAGCACGCCCGTCAGCGCACCCGCGACCATGCCCACGACCATGGGCAGCGGACGCCCGTCGGCAAACAGGCCGACCACCCCCATGGCGACTGCGCCGCACAGCATCTGCAGCGTCCCCATCAGGGCAGATGCCGTGCCCGCGATGGCGCCGTGATCATCCAACGCCAGCACGGACGTCGTCGGGATCACCAGCCCCATGAAGGCACTGGCGATAAAGTACAGCGCCACCAGCACCCAGAAACTGTCACCCCCCAGCAGGTAGTACAGCAGCATCGTCGACATGACGATGCCCGAGGCCGTGGCCGCGAACTTCACCAGCGACACCAGCCCGAACCGGCGCCCCAGCGGACTCGTGAATTGGGCAGCACCGATAAAGGCCACAGCATTGACCGAGAACGCCACGCTGTACTGCGCGGGCGTGAGGCCATAGTGGTTGATGAGCACGAAAGGTGAGCCCGCCAGATAGACGAAAAAACCGGCCATCGCCGTGGCGCCGATGAATACCAGCCCCAGGTAGTGCCAGTCCCGCAGCAGCAGGGCGTAGGCGCGCAGGGCACTGCCCAGATCACTGTCCACTCGCTGATCGGGGGTTCGAGTCTCGGCCACGGCCCCGCGCAGTAGCGCCAGGCCGGCCACGGCCGCCAGCGCGACGACCCAGAACACGCCACGCCAGCCGGTGACGGCGATCACAGCGCTGCCCGACAGCGGCGCCAGAATGGGCGACACACTGAACACCAGCATCAGCAGACCCATGAGGCGCGCGGCCTCGGTACCGGTATGCAGGTCACGCACGATGGCGCGCGGAATCACCCCACCCGCGGCAGCACCCAGGCCCTGGAGGAACCTCAGGGCCACGAGCATGTGGATATCGGTAGCCAGCGCACAGCCGACGCTGGCCAGCGCGAACAGGCCCAGGCCGAAATACAGCGGCGGCTTGCGGCCGAGTATGTCGGAGACGGGCCCGTACAACAGCTGCCCCAGCCCCAGCGACACGAAGAACACGATGAGACTGAGCTGGACCTCTCCGACATCTGCGCCCAGGCTGCGCCCGATTTCGGGCAAGGCCGGCAGGTACATGTCGATCGCGAACGGTCCGATGGCGGAAAGCAGGCCCAGCACCAGGGCCAGTGAAAAGGTTCGGGAAGATGGCATGGCGCCATTGTCGCGCCTTGCCCGGCTCCCCTTCCGGGAAGGGGTTCTCAACGGGCAGCGTGCAACCCCGGCAATGGCACCCTCAGCAGGACCCGGCTTCCAGAGCCCGGTTGCGACACGATGTCCAGAACACCGCCCAGGCTGTCGGCCCGCCGGCGCATGCCCTCCATGCCTTTGCCGTGACGAGAATTGGCGACCACGAACCCCTGTCCGTCGTCACTGACGCTGGTGAACAGGATGGCGCCATCCAGGCCACATTGCACCCACACATTACGCGCCTGCGCGTGGCGCATGACATTGGCAAGAGCCTCCTGCACCACCCGCAGCACCTGCCGGGTCGGTTCGCCCCGCACCTTCTCCAGCGCGCCTTCGTAGGGCACGTCCCAGTGCAGGTGAATGCCCAGTCGATCCAGGGAAGGTTGAACCCGGTAGCGCAGGCGGCCCAGCGCCTGCGACAGATCCTCGTCGACATCGTCGATCGCATCCACCAGGATCTTCAGGTCCAGCAGGCATTGCTCCAGGGAGATCACCAGGTGCCGCTCGCGCGGATCACGCCGGTCCAGCGAGGCGAGAATCGCCACGATCTGTGACCCCACGCCGTCATGCAACTCCTGGGCAATGCGCCGCCGTTCATTGCGTGTCGCCCCCGACGGATGCGGCTGTCCCAGCTCCTCCGGCACCCTGAGGGACGAATGCGCGAACGCCAGACCCAGTGCGCTCTGTGGCGACTGGTCCAGATGGTGCTGATGGTGCTCCACCGCGATCTGCCACAGCACGAACACCATGCCCGCGTGGATCGCGTGCACAGCCCCCAGCTCGATCGCCATGCCGTCTGCACCCACCACTTCGTACAGACTGGCGCCCAGCATCACCAGCGCCACGGTCATGAGGTGCCAGTGCCTGCTGCCATAACGCCCAAAATAGCCACGGCCCAGCCATAGGAACAGGACGGAAATCAGGCACACATTGACCAGCTGCCACCACCACCATGCGCCGGAAGAAACGGTCGGGCGACTGAAGAACAGCATCAGCAAGACAGAGCCCAACAGCCACTGCAAAAACAAGAGCAAAAACCCAATGCTTCTTGAGCCCTCAAGAGCAACGAGAACCAGAGCGGAACCCAGCACCAGCGCCATCTGCAAGAACTGATGGCTCAGGTGAAGCACCGCCGGCGATCCTGACGTCACCTCGGTCCAGGCGCATGACAGCATCAGCAACAACCAGCTGAACACTGTGGCCGCAAACCACCGGTCGGCACTGATGCGCTGCCCTCGCCGGCGTCTGAACAGCGCGCGAACGGCCACGGCTGCCATGCATGCAAGCACCACGAGTGCCGCCAGCCAATCCAGCCGCGACGCCAGTTGCGCCAGCCACGGCGTTCTTCCCTTGAGGGCCGACGCTGCAACTTCAAGCAGGGCAACCACCGTTGCCGTCAGCGCAAGCCACCACCAAACCTGTGACCTGTCCGGTTTTTTGTTATCCCACACAGGCATTGGATGCGCTGTAGCGCATGCTCATAACAAGCCTCTTTCCGTCGCGCAACTGACCGCCTGGGCACGCGTCCTTGCACGCAGCTTGCGATAGATGTTGCGCACATGCGCGTTGACCGTCTGCATGCTGATGTCCAGCTTGTGACCGATCTCGGCACTGGTATATCCGGCGGCCACCATCTTGAGCACTTCGCGCTCGCGTTCGGACAGCCGATCCTTCTGCGCCTTGAGAAAGGTCGCCGACGTCTTGTGATCCAGCCGCTGAAGCAGGCGCCTTGCCAGATTCGGGGTGATGGAAGCACCGCCATTGACCACCTGCAGCACCGCCTGCGCGTAGCTGCCGAACCAGGAGTTCTTGACCAAATAGCCCGTGGCGCCGAGCTCGAAGGCGCGCAGGGCATGCTGCTCGTCCTCAATGGCCGAGATCACGACCACCTCGGTCATGGGCTTGTGGCACTTGACCTGTTCGATGAGGTCGAATCCGCAGCCATCGCCGAGGTTGAGGTCGACCAGCAGCACGTCGAAATCATGATGAGAGCAGCGGCGCTGGGCTTCCTTCCACCCTTGCGCCTGTGCCACGAGGAGGATGCGCGGGTCGGCCAGCAGTTCCTGCGCGATCACGTGACGGATGTGGGGATCGTCGTCCACCAGCATCACCTTCACGGGCTGGTCGGCCTGCCCAACCAGAAAATCCGGCCACAGACCCGTGGACCTGAAACCGCTATAGGCCACCGGCGTGGTCACGAGACTGGCTGAGGATGACGAAATCGGACTCTTCTGAATGACGGGTTCCATATTCCCTCCAAGCCGGATCAGGTCCGGCACAGCGTTTTTCAGCTTCTGGTTGGCAACACAAGGTTGCTTTCAGATGCAAACCCCGAAAAAGAATGCTTACCACCTAAAAACCAGGCATCAAGCTTGGAGCGAAATGCAAATTTGATACATCGATGGTTTTTTTTCGCGAAACTTACGATGCATTTCCATTGAAACAATTTGTCACTACATACTTCTTTATGACTACAAAAATCAAAATCGATAGCAACACCGTCACACAAAACGTGATGCATGTCACACATCAAATAACACCGGACCTCAGGCGAATCGTATCGATGTAGTACCCAGCAGCGGGCATTGGCGGGATCGCTACACGTCGTGACACTGCGGCCTCAGACGGTGACGGATCGCATTCCTCACGGACATGAGACCGAAGCCGTCTGAAGGCCTGGCGAGCCTGAAGCCCTTCAGGCAGCCGGAACACAGTGGACCAACTTCTTGAGGAAACGATCATGAAAACGCTAGCTGTCTTTGCTCTCGCGGCCATGACTTCTGCCATTGCTCTTGCAGGCCCCCCAGGTCATGGCTCTGGCCCCGGTCCTGCCCCGGAAGAGCCCGAGGTCACGACCTGCGAAACCTGCCCGGCCATCGTCATCGATGGCAACTCCACGCAGATCGTCGCAGTCACCTCGACGCTGTTCTTGAACAAGGCCTCGGGGGATAACTCATACGCGCGCCAGAACGTGTCGAGCAACTCCGGGAACGTGACCATCCACAATGGCGCGAACTCGTTCCAGCTGACGGCCGGGCACGGTGCAGGCGTGATCAACTGGGCGATGACCAACGACTCGTTCGCCAGCCAGAACCTGTCGTCCAACGTCGGCAAGGTTGACATCAGGGGCAACTCCTTGCAGATCACCGCCCTCAAGCGCAATTCCAGCACCGTCAACCTCTCGCATGGCAAGAACCGCGCCGTGCAGAACCTGGCCAGCAACAACGGCTGCGCCACCTGCAACTGAGGTCGTTGACCGCACACGGCATGTTCGGCGCGAATCGCCCGAACTGCCGTGTTTTCCGTTTTTTTCCGCAGGAGGCACATCATGGCAATGCCACATTCCCCCCATGCGATTGCCGCCGCCCTTGCAATCGGCTTCGCCTCCGGATGCACTGCCGTCCTGGCGGCTCCCGGTGAGGACGCCATCATCCTGAAAGGCCCGGTGAACTACATCTCGCTGCCCGGTCCGTCGGCGCCGGTTTCCGCCAGCGCCCAGGGAACAGCCGATGTCCCGGCCTGGATGCGCTCGCGCATCACGCGCTACGTTGCCAAGGCCTACTCGGCCCAAGCGCAGGACGGGAGCATCTACACAGATGAGGACGTGATCACGAGGACCGAGATGGAAGGACTGCGCAAGACCTGCATTCAGGAAGTCGGGTCCAACACGATCGGTACCAACACCTTCGGAAACCGATACGGCCCTTCGGCCCGTGACCAGGTGGTTGTCCTCCGGGGTGACCTCGTCAATTTCTGCCGCTGATCCCGACCAGAAGAACTCTAAGAAAGCCAAAGACCATGGACACGCTTCGCCACACCTTCATCGCTGGCCTCTTCCGGCCGGCTACCTCGCTGCTGGTCGTCGTTGCCCTGGTCGCGGGATGTTCCACGCCCCTGGACGCACGCAAGGACGCCAAGTACCAGTCCTACGCACACGCCGAGGATCGGCCGACCAACCGGCCCGTGCGCTCGCTGTCGAGCTTTTCCGATTCGCTGATGTGCATGGACCGGCTGTTCCGTGATGCCCAGATACCGACAACGCTGATCACCAGCAAGCAGATCCCCGACTACTCGGGACGTGTTCCGGTGGCGACCAAGGAGATGATCGTCACCGCCATTTCCCAGATGTCGCGCCTGAGCAATGCGTTCCGGTATGTGGATTTCGAAGTAGACATCTCCCGGCAGGATACCGTCCAGAACCTGACGACCCTGCTGCTCAACAACAACCAGATCCAGCTGCAACGCCCAGCGCTCTACGTGTCCGGTGCGACCTCCTTCCTGGACCAGAACGTCATCAACAACCGGTTCGACATCGGCACGTCCGGCACACGTCTGGAAACCGGCTACAGCCAGGACAAGAGCGCCAACATCATCGGGCTGGAACTGCATCTGGGCGACTTTCGCACCCGCACGCTGATTCCCGGGCTGGATTCCGCCAACGAGGTCATTGTGGGTTCGGGCGGCCAGGGCCTGGATCTGGCCGGCCGCATTTCCGACTACGGTTGGCAGTTCAACGTGGGACGCGATTACACGCAAGGCTCGGGCGCGGCCATGCGCACGCTGGTGGAGCTGGCGATGATCGAGCTGGCAGGCAAGTGGGCACGCGTGCCCTACTGGCAATGCCTGACGCTGGATCAGACACACCCCGGCTTCCAGCGTCAGCTGCGCGACTGGTACGACAGCGGTAGCGCCAATGTCCACCAGGTGCTGGTCAAGAAATCGCTCGCGAGCGCGGGCTATCTCAACACGCAGACGATGGATCTGCCCATCAACCACCCGACCGTCCGGGCCGCGCTGGCCAAGTTCCAGGCCGACCAAGGCATGGTGGTCACTGGCGAACTCAACTTCGTCACCTACGAGCGGGCGCTGCGCAACTACGTGACGGTGGGCGAGAACGGACAGTTCATCCGCATCGGCTGGCTGCCGGATTCGACACAGCCCCCCGTGGCCAGCGTGCAGGACGACCAGGTCACCAATGCGCCGCTGGGTGCACCACTGGGGGCGGAGGCCGAGCCGCTACGCATGGACATGCAGATCGAGAACCTGGTGGCGGACAAGACCGTGTTTGAACAGGGCACGCAGATCTTCATGTCCGTCACGGTGTCCCGAAACGCGCACCTGTATTGCTTCCTGGAGACGGCGCAAGGTGGCCTGATGCAGCTGCTGCCCAACCCGACCAACAGCAGCACGCAAGTCTCGGCCCAGCAAGCCGTCCGGATCCCGGACTGGATGGTGCCCAATCCGGGTTTCGTGCTCGACGCCGGCATGCCAGGTATGGAATCCGTGATGTGTATCGCCACCGACGCCGACGTGCGCGTCAGGCTTCCTGACAGTCTGCAAGGCCCCGGCCTGCAACCGATCCAGGGCATGACCGGCATGCAGAGCGTTCGCGATGCGTTCCGCGAGGCTGCGGGCGACCAGGGCTTCACGGAGCAAACCATGAGCTGGCGTGTGCTCCCGCGGCGCGCGGCCGCCAGCCGCTGACCGACAGCACGGCGAACAGATCATGGGCCCGATGCGCCACCACCTTGCCTGCTGGGCATGCGCCACCGTCATGCCGATGGCAAGCACCTTCGCGGCCGGCCCGATGCCCACGGAACCCATCCAGGCAGCCCCGCTGCAGCCCGATGCACCGCAACTGGAGGCCCCCGCGCCACTCCCGCCGCGCGTATCCCGCGACCGGCCGGAGGTGTTGCGTGTGGCACCGATCTCCGATCCGTGGGCCATCGCGGAGATCGAAAGGCTGAAGACGCTCGCCCTGCGCAACGACCTGGGCACATCGTCGCAGCGGGCGCGCACGCAACGCCGACGCTCGGCGGCCGAGGCGTCCTGGTGGCTGGGCCTGATCCACTTCCATGGCGCAGGCGTGGCGCAAGATCCCATCCAGGCGCGCCAGTGGTTCGAGCGCGCCCGGGTGCTGGGG
>JAEZLX010000201.1 GCA_023415035.1 Pseudomonadota bacterium
TAGAGGTAGGCGTGCTCCCAGCCGTGGCCGAAGCGCACCTGCAGGCGCCGCCGCAGCATCTCGTTGAAGCTGTCCACCTGCGGCAGGCCCAGCGTGGCGATGAAGGCGCCGATGAGGCGCCGGCCCGGCAGGTCGATGCCTTCGCCGAACACGCCGCCCAGCACCGCGAAGCCGATGCCCTGGCCACCTTCCATGAAGCGGTCGAGAAAGGCCTGCCGGGCCCCGTCGTCAATGCCGCGCGCCTGCGTCCACAGCGGGATGTCGGGGTGTGTCTGCTGCATGGCCTGCATCGCCTGCGCGAGGTAGTCGAAGCTGCTGAAAAAGGCCAGGTAGTTGCCGGGCCGCTCGTGGAACTGCGTGGCCATGATGCCGCACAGCGGCGCGAGCGAGGCGGCGCGGTCGGCCCAGCGGGTGGACACGTCGGCGGCGATGCGTACCGTGAGGTGCGCGGGGTCGAAGGGCGAGGGCACGCGCAGCTGCAGGGTGTCTTCAGGCAGGCCCAGCATCTCCACCGCGTGCGCCATGGGCGAGAGCGTGGCCGAGAACAGCGTCACCCCGTGCAGGCCCTGCCAGCGCGGTGCCAGCAGCGGGGCGGGCACCAGATTGCGGATGCCCACCACGGGCTGGGCCGTGCGCAGTCGCGGCAGCGGGCGTCGGCAGGGGGTGAGGTCGCAGGCCGAATGGTCATCGAAATGCTCGGCCAGGCGCAGCCAGTGCAGGGCATCGAAGAACCAGCGCAGCAACTGCTCCTGCGCCATGGCATCGCCCTGCGCGGGCTGGCTGGCCTGGTGGTCGGCAATGGCGGTGCAGGCCAGTTGCAGTGCCTGTCGCCAGTCGTCGGGCAGGCCGTCCAGCTCGGTGTGTTCGTTCTGCAGCGCTTTGGCCAGCGCGTTCCAGTGGCGGTGCAGGCGCTCCAGCGCGGGGCGGATCGCGGCGGGAGCAATGGCGCGCAGGGCCTGAAAGTCGGCCGGGTCGAGTTCGGCGCTGTGCATGTCGCGCGCGCGGCCGATGAGGTGGTGCGCCTCGTCCACCAGCAGCGCCACGCTGCGGCCGTCTTCCTCGGCCAGCGCGAGCCACGCGGCAGCCGGGTCGAACACGTGGTGGTAGTCGCCCACGGCCACGTCGCTCCAGCTCAGCATTTCCTGGCCCAGGTAGTAGGGGCAGATGGTGTGGTCAGCGGCGATGCGGCGCAGGGCTTCGTGGTCCAGCCACCGCGCCTGCGCGGCGGCCTGCCGGGCGGCGGGCAGGCGGTCGTAAAAGCCCCGCGCCAGCGGGCATGAATCGCCGTGGCAGGCCTTGTCGGGGTGCTCGCAGGCCTGCTCGCGCGCGCGGTGTTCCACCACGCGCAGCGGCAGCCCTTGCTCCGCACCCAGTTGCCGGAGGCCACCTAGTGCCAGCGCCCGGCCGGTGGTGCGCGCGGTGAGGTAACACAGCCGGTCGGTGGGGCGCAAGGGCAGGGCGCGCAGGGCCCCGAAGAGGGTGGCAATGGTCTTGCCGATGCCCGTGGGGGCCTCGGCCAGCAACGCCCGGCGGTCGCGGTGCGCGCGGTACACCGAGGCCGCCAGCTCGCGCTGCCCGGGCCGGAACGCCGGGTGCGGAAAGGCCAGCTCGCGCAGTGCCGCGTCGCGGGCGGCGCGGTGCCCACGCTCCTGCATCGCCCAGCCGGCGTAACGCTCGCAAAGGCCGTCCACGAATTCGCGCAGGGCGGGCGCCGCGTGGTGCTCGCACAGCACCGTCTCGCGGCCGCTGTCGATGTCGAAATAGACGAGCGCGATGTCCAGGCCATCAAAGCCCAACTGCTCGCACAGCATCCAGCCATAGACTTTGGCCTGGGCCCAGTGCAGGGCCTGCCGGTTGGGGCGAATCAGCGACGGGTCGCCCCGGTGGGTCTTGATTTCTTCGAGTCGGCGGGCATCCGGGTCCCAGCCGTCGGCGCGGCCCTGGATGCGCAGGCCCCGACAGATGCCGCTCAGCGGCACCTCGCGCTGGTAGCCTGGGCCGCGCCGCCCGGTGACGGCGGCGTGCCCCTCGATGCCGTCGATGCCGGTGGGCGAGGGGGTGAAGCGCAGGTCCAGGTCGCCGCTGCGGGCCGCAAAGTCGCACAGCACGCGCACCGCCACCGCGCCCGGCGGCTGCCCGGCGTCGGCCAGCGTGGTCTGCTCGGGTTGGGTGTGCGTGCTCATGGCAGAGGCATGATACTGGGGATATATTCAGCCTATGACCGAACCTGTGATTGCGCTCAACCGCCGGCATGACCGCCGGCTGCGCGACATCTACCGCTCGGCCGGCTGGCCCTGCCACGACACGCTGGAGGTGGAACTGCTGGTGGCCGGCATGCTGGAGCGGCGCAGCGACGCCATGGGGCGCGAGACCCTGCATCTGACCGAAGCGGGCCTGCAGCGTCTGGCGCTGGCCTTTGCCGGCAACCGCGCCGTGCGCGGCCCGCACGAAACGCTGGTGTCGCAGGTGGCGCAGATGCTGCACCGGGCAGGGCGTCTGGCATGGCGCGGACTGGCGCTGCGGGTGCCGCTGGCACTTTCGCTGTTCGGGGCCGGGGCCGAAGAACCGGCGCAGTGCGGCTCGGCGCCGCTGTGGGCCGACGGACTGGAACCCGCGCCACCGCCGGCCGGTCACGTGTGGGTGATGGCCTGCCCGGACGTGTTCTCCATCCGCCGCAGCTCGGTGGAAGCCTACCTGGAGCCGGTGGTGCACGAGATCAAGGTCAGCCGCGCCGACCTGCTGGGCGACCTGCGCAAGCCGGCCAAGCGCGCCTCATACCTGGCCATGGGCGGCGCCTGCTGGTATGTGCTGGGGCGCGACGGCAAGGGGCGGCCCATTGCCGATCCCGACGAGATACCTGCCGAATGCGGCGTGCTGCAGGCCGAAGCCGACGGTGGCTTTGCGGTGATGCGCGAGGCCCCGCGCCGCGCCGTGGAGCGCCTGCCGCTGCAGGTGTGGATGAGCCTGGCCCAGTCCAGCCCCGAGGTCCCGCCGGAAGAGCCAGCGCAGGCCAGGTTCTGACTGCGCCCGGCCCCCTGTTCTGCTAAACTTGTCGCGTCATTGGGGAGTAGCCGCTCTTCACTTCTGAAGAGGCTCGCGTCAACACACTTGGCCCGCAGGCCATGGCGCGAGCAGCCACCCGCCTGGCAAGACCATTGACCACGTCGCCCCCGCACAGGCCGGAGGGGCTCGTGGTCAATCGCGTTCTTCCGGCCGACAACAACCAAGAAAACACTCCCCACATGGAAGCACTGCTCGTTTCCACCGGCGTCGTCGCGCTGGCCGAGATCGGCGACAAGACGCAACTGTTGGCCTTCCTGCTCGCGGCCCGTTTCAAGAAACCCCTGCCCATCATCCTCGGCATCCTGGTGGCCACGCTGGTCAACCACGGCCTGGCCGGTGCGCTCGGGGTGTGGATCACCTCGCTCATCGGCCAGGAAGCGCTGCGCTGGGTGCTGGGCATTTCGTTCATCGCCATGGCCGCCTGGATGCTCGTGCCCGACGAAGTCGATGAGGACGGCACCGAGGTCATGCGCGGGCGCGGCGTGTTCATGGCGACGCTGGTGGCCTTCTTTCTGGCCGAGATGGGCGACAAGACGCAGATCGCCACGGTGGCCATGGCCGCGCGTTTCAGCGATGCCGTGCTGGTCGTGCTGGGCACCACGCTGGGCATGATGATCGCCAACGTGCCCGCCGTGCTGCTGGGCGACAAGCTCGCCGGACGCATCCCCATGAAGCTGGTGCACGGCATCGCGGCGCTCATCTTCGCGCTGCTGGGCGTGGCCACGCTGCTGGGCGCCGGGGAAGGCTGGGGCTTCTGAGCAGCCCCTGCTGATCCCATCGTGTGGCAATCCCCTGCAGGGGTAACGGCGCCCCCCGCGGGTGGCACAATGAACCGGAAGCGGGTTTGTCACACAGAAAGCTTTTTCACCACAGGAGAGAACGGACATGGCCACCAAGAAGCAAGCCAAGGCAACGACCAAGATCGACATCGGCATCAGCGACAAGGACCGCGCGGCTATCGCACAGGGCCTCAGCCGCCTGCTGGCCGATACGTACACCCTGTACCTGACCACGCACAACTTCCACTGGAACGTGACCGGGCCGATGTTTACCAGCCTGCACACCATGTTCATGGATCAGTACACCGAGCTGTGGAACGCGGTGGACCCGATCGCCGAGCGCATCCGCTCGCTGGGCCACACGGCGCCCGGCTCGTATGCCGATTTCGGCAAGCTCACCTCGCTGGACGACGCGCCCTCGGTGCCGCCTTCCGCGCTGGACATGGTGCGCATCCTCGTCAAGGGCAACGAAGCCGTGGCGCGCACCGCGCGGGGTCTGTTCCCGCTGGCCGACAAGGCCAACGACGAGCCCACCTCCGACCTGCTGACCCAGCGCCTGACGGTGCACGAGCAGGCCGCGTGGATGCTGCGCTCGCTGCTCGAAGAGTGACCTGAGCCGCGCTGGCCAGGCCCGGTGTCGGGTTGTGGCCGGTGCCTGACGTGAAGACGATCGAATCCGGGGCGTCGCACCGCAAGGGCGATGCCCTGGCCCCTGTCATCCTGTCCGTTCCATCATGACCATCTTCCAAGGCGTTGGAGTCCTGTTCACCCTGGTGGCCATCTTCGGCTACCTCAACCACCGTTTCGTTCGCCTGCCCGACACGCTGGGCATCACCGCCGTCGGCCTGCTGGTGTCCGTCATCGTGGCGGGCGTGGCCACGCTGTTTCCGGAGGTGCACCTGGCGCGCAAGGCGCAGGAGCTGGCCGCGCAGATCGATTTCACCGACGTGGTGTTCCACGGCCTGCTGAGCCTGCTGCTGTTTGCCGGCGCGCTGCACGTGGACCTGGCCAGGCTGCGCGAGCACCGGCTGCCGGTGTTCCTGCTGGCCACGGTGGGGGTGCTGATTTCTACCGCGGTGGTGGGCGTGGGCTTTTACTACGTGGCGCAGCTGTTCGGCTTCCACATCAGTCTGCTGTGGTGCCTGGCCTTCGGTGCGCTGGTTTCGCCCACCGACCCGATTGCCGTGCTCAGCGTGCTCAAGAGCGCGGGCGCCGCCCCCGCCGTGGAAGCCAAGATCACGGGCGAATCCCTGTTCAACGACGGCACGGCGGTGGTGGCCTTCCTCACGCTGGTGGGCTTGGCCGCCGGGACGTCGGAGCTGTCGGCGGGCGCAATCGCCTCGGCGCTGGCGCGCGAGGTCATCGGCGGCGTGCTGGTGGGGCTGGCCGTGGGCTTTGGCGCCTCGCTGCTGCTGCGCGACCTGAACAGCTACGCCATCGAGATCCTCATCACCCTGGCCATGGCCACGGCCGGCTACAGCCTGGCCGAGCTGGTGCACGTGTCGGCGCCGCTGGCGGTGGTCATCATGGGGCTGGTGCTGGGCAACCACGGCGCGGCGCGCCACATGAGCGAGAAGACGCGCGAGCACCTGTACAACTTCTGGCACCTGCTGGACGAGCTGCTCAACCTGGTGCTGTTCGGCCTCATCGGCCTGGAGGTGATCGCGCTGGCCTTCCACCTGCGCGACATCTGGCTTGGCATCGCTACCGTGCCGGTGGTGCTGCTGGCGCGCCTGGCCAGCGTGGGCATCCCGCTGTCGGCGCTGGGCAAGTTCCGCGAATCCTCGCCGCACGCCATCAAGATCATGACCTGGGGCGGCCTGCGCGGCGGCATCTCCATCGCGCTGGCGCTCTCGCTGCCGGCGTTTGAAGGCCGCGACATGGTCATCGGCGTGACCTACGTGGTCGTCATCTTCAGCCTGCTGGTGCAGGCCACCACGCTGGGCGCGCTGGTGCGGCGCTACAACGGCAGCACACCGGTCAAAGCGTAAGACGCTTCCGCCTTGCTCCATTCACCGCCTGCAAGCCCGTGTCTGCAGGCGGTGGCCGCAGGTTCATCCTGCGCGCTGTGTCATATATACATCAAAATGTAACTGATGCAGCCTTGTATTTCCCTGTGAATTCGGCATCATTGAGCGCCAATGCAAGCCAATTAAGGGAGACAGGGGACCATGGCGGTGCTGATACCGGCCTTGGGCAGCTGTGTGTCGCGCATGACCAGCGGCGAGCGTCGCGTGGCCGAGCGGCTGGAACAGAAACTCGACGCCGATTATTTGCTCTGGTATGACGTGCCGGTGGGGCCGCGCCACCTGCACTTCGATTTCATAGTGATGCACCCGCGCCGGGGCATCCTGATCCTGGAAGTCAAGGACTTCCGCCTCTCCACGCTCATCCAGGTCAACAAGCAGACCTGGGACATCCACACCGAGCTGGGCCCCAAGACCATTCCCAACCCGCTGGAGCAGGCGCGGCAATACGCGCATCAGGTGGTGCGGGCACTGGAGCGCGACGCGCAGCTGGTGCACGGGGATGGACCGCACAAGGGCAAGCTGGCCTTTCCGTGGAGCTACGGCGTGGTGCTGCCCAACATCACGCGTGCCCAGTTCGAGCGTGCGGAACTGGGCGGTGCCATCGAACCGCACCGCGTCATCTGCCAGGACGAAATGGGCGAACAGGTGGAGCCCGAGGCGCTGCAAAGCCGGCTGTGGGACATGTTCCCGTACATGATCGGCGGCGTCATGTCGCTGCCGCAACTGCAGCGCGTGCGCTGGATTCTGTTCCCGGAAGTGCGGGTGCAAACCACCGACGAGCTGTTTGACGACAGCGATGAAACCGCGCAGTTGCCGAGCATCATGCGCGTGATGGACCTGCAGCAGGAACAGCTGGCCCGCAGCCTGGGCGACGGGCACCGCGTCATCCACGGCGTGGCCGGTTCGGGCAAGACCATGCTGCTGGGCTACCGCGCCGAGCATCTGGCCAAGGCGCAGACGCCGTTCAGCAAACCCATTCTCATCCTTTGCTACAACGAGCCACTGGCCCGGCAACTGGCCCGCACGATGGAAGCCAAGGACATTGCCGACCGCGTGCATGCCGTGCATTTCCACAAGTGGTGCCGTGACCAGTTGCTGGCCTACGGGCAGGAACTGCCACTGCAGAAACTGCCCAGGGACGCTTTTTTCGACGACATGGTCCAGCGCGTCATCAACGGGGTGGAACGGCGCCAGATCCCCAGCGGGCAATACCAGGCGGTGCTGATCGACGAAGGGCACGACTTTGCGCCTGCATGGCTCAAGCTGGTGGTGCAGATGGTGGACCCCAGCACCAACAGCTTGCTGGTGCTGTACGACGATGCGCAAAGCATCTACGAGAGGGCCAGGAAAAGGAACTTCAGCTTCAAGAGCGTGGGCATCCAGGCGCAGGGGCGCACCACCATCCTGAAGATCAACTACCGCAACACGCGGCAGATTCTGCAAACGGCCAGCCTCGTCGCTGCTGACCTGCTGACCGCCGAAGACAAGGACGACGACGGTGTGCCCCTGCTCAAACCCGTGAGCTGCGGGCGCGATGGCGAGCAGCCCATCATCATTCGCCTGCCGACCCTGCGCGAGGAGGTGGCAAAAGTGGCCGAACTGCTGGCCACCGCCCATCGCGAAGGCCACGCCTGGGCCGACATGGCCATCCTCTGCCGCCACCACAGCGAAATGGACATGTGCGCCGAATTCCTGCGCAAACGCAAGCTGCCGCACCAGCTGCGCCGCAACTCATCCAGCGTGTTCGACCCCGCGCACGACAGCATCAAGGTGATGACGTTGCACGTCAGTAAAGGGCTGGAGTTCCCGGTGGTGGCGCTGGTGGGCGCCGGGCGCATGCCCGCCGAGGGCGAAGACGAGCGCGAGGAAGCGCGGCTGTTCTATGTGGGGGCTACGCGGGCGACGCAGCGGTTGGTGATTGGGGCGAGTGGGGGCGGGAAGTTCGCTGCGCGCGTATAGGCAAAACGCAAGCCTTGATCCCGATGTCTAATAGATAATTTCTATACTGCAAATCTTGGAGGAACTATGCCGGTCAGTCTTTTGGAGTTAATTGGCGATATCAATCCGAGGCAAACTGTCCTGGTTTTCGGAGCAGGTGCTTCGGTTCCTTCAGGTGCGCCATCGGTTGCAGATTTGGTGCAGGATATATCTCAGGAATTCAGAATTGAATCTGGCGGGTTGAACTTGCGAGAAATCTCGGGGTTGGCTGAGCAAAAGCGTGGTCGGCAGGATGTGATTTCTGTTGTGCGTAAACGTTTTTCCGGCTTGCGTGCTAAGGGGTCAATATTGAACCTGCCCCTGTATGGATGGAAGTCGATATTTACGACCAATTATGATGAGATAGTAGAGGATGCCTATAGGCGCGCCGGACGTTCTATCAAGGTGTTTTCTTCGAACTTTGATTTTACAGTTCAGTCGGATCCAAATGCGGCAAAATTATTCAAGATTCACGGAACGATTGATAAGGATGTTGTGGATGGTAGTCTTTCTCGAATCATAATCACTGATGGAGATTACGATTTAACCGAAGAGTATCGTGAGGTCTTGTATGATCGCTTGAAGGCGGATATATCGCCGGGTGTGCGTGTTTTGATAATTGGTCAATCTTTGGCTGATCAGGATTTAAGAGATGTTATACAGCGAAGTATTGCAATCAACCAAAAAATGCACAATCAAGGAAGGATTGGTTTGCTGTTGTACCAGCGAGATGAAAACAGGGCGCAACTCTTAGAGAGTCGAGGTGTGCGAGTCGCTGTGGCCTTGATGACTTCATTGCAGCGTTAGCCTTGAAGGCTCAGGACCACGCTCCTGCTCAATCTCGGTTCGGAGATCTTCTGGATTCGCAGGTCGTACTGCGACCTGGGACTAAGTCAATTGATGACGAGTTGAAGCCCGAGCAGGCTAACGCAAGTGCTGTTTTTAATGGATGGCCTGCAAACTACAGCGATATCTCGGGCGGTCTTACGTTTGACCGTGTTGTTGCCGGTGAGATTGCTGAGTACTTTTCTGATTCAGATAAGTTTGTGGCCGTACTTTTAGGTGCGAGTGGAGTCGGAAAGACAACGGCCGCCCGCCAGGTTCTCTTGAAATTGCGTGGGAGAGGATACGATTGTTGGGAGCATAAAGGAGAACACCCGCTAAATGAGAAGGCATGGGTGGAGATTGCAAAGCGGCTGAAAATCCAGTCTAAGATGGGCGCGCTGTTAATAGATGATGCGCACACACATTTGTACGAAGTGAATGAGCTGGTTGATCGTTTGGCTTCTGAAGGGTGCACAAACTTCAAGTTGATTTTTACATCGACGCGCAGTCACTGGGGTCCTCGAGTTAAGACGCCGACCATGTTCTCCATGGGGGGTGAATTTTATATTTCACAACTAAATTCAAAGGAGATCGATAACTTGCTAACTCTGGTGGAGACTGTTCCGGAGTTGCGCTCACTTGTCGAATCAGGTTTTGGTGGCTTTTCTCGGTATGAGAGGCGGCGACGGTTGATAGATCGCTGTGAGGCGGATATGTTTGTTTGCATGAAGAATATCTTCGCTTCGGAAAAATACGATGACATCATTCTGCGGGAATATGGAACCTTGTCTGCCGATAGTCAAGATATATATCGATATGTTGCTGCAATGGAGTATGCTGGCATTCGTGTGCATCGTCAGTTGGTGATGCGAATACTGGGATTGCAGGCTAATGCAATATCTGCTTTGCTCTCAGGCCTTGCGGATATCATTACTGAATATGATGTGAATCCTCGCGAGGGTGTTTATGGATGGCGAGTTCGCCATAATGTAATTGCGGGAATTGTTGCAAAGTATAAATTTTACGATCTTGATAAGTTGATCGAATTGTTTGGGCGTGTGATAGATCATATATCACCTACGTTTGATATTGAAATCCGTACCATTCGTGAGTTGTGTAATATTGAATCGGGTTTGTCGGTGATACCGGATAAATCTGTCCAGAATCAGCTGCTGCGGAGAATGATGTCTATAGCTCCGGGGGAGCGTGTGCCTCGACATCGGTTGATAAGGAACTTAATCGATCTCGGGGAGTTTGAGAAGGCTGAGTCTGAGATTAGGATTTTTGAAAAGGACTTCGGGAAGGAGGCTCCAACGGCGCGGTACCGAATTCTCTTAATGATAGCTCGTGCGACTGAAACGCCAGGCCTTGCTCAAGAGGATCGCATGGTGATACTGCAACAGGCACGGGAATTGGCAAGCGGTGCTGTTGTGCGATACGAGACAAATAAGTATGTACTCGGTGCCTACTGTGAGCTTGGGATTGAGACCTTTAAATTGACGGGGTCACATGAGGTATTTGATGAGGCAATGAAACTGCTCAAGAGAGCAGAGTCTCGGGTTGGCGATCCTGATGTAACGAAAATGGTTTTGCGCTATCAGAGGAGGATTTCTGGTCAATCGGTAGTTGATCGGGATTTGACGGGCTTGAGTGGGGGGAAGTAGCTTATGAGAAAAAAAGGCCTGCAATTTGAGTGATTGCAGGCCTCTGGTTGGGTGGGGGCTTATTACTTCCCCCAGCTATCCTTCAACCCGGTCACCCGGTTGAACACCACCTTGCCGTCCACGCCGTGGTCCTTGCGGTCGGCCACGAAGTAGCCGTGGCGTTCGAACTGGAATTTTTGGTCGGG
Source organism: Pseudomonadota bacterium (assembly GCA_023415035.1). Lineage (GTDB taxonomy): Bacteria > Pseudomonadota > Gammaproteobacteria > Burkholderiales > Burkholderiaceae_C > Hydrogenophaga. Next base: position 10,524 of record JAEZLX010000201.1, read on the forward strand.
CTTGGCGGCGGCCAGTGAGGGCTCCACGTAGGCCGTCACCACCTTGAGGCTGTTCGGGTTGAGCGCGTCCAGGAAGTTCTTGCCGCCCGCGTCGGGTTGCGGGTCGGTGAAGAGGCGGTCGTACAGGCGCACTTCGGCGCGCACGCCGTCGGCGGCGCCCACCCAGGTGATGGCGGCCTTGGCCTTGACACTGTCGGCGCCGGGGGTGCCGCTCTTGGTGTCGGGGATGACCTTGGCGTGCACTTCGGTCACCTGGCCGTCGGCGTCTTTGGCGCCCACGCCGGTGCATTCGATGACGTAGCCACCCTTGAGGCGCACGATGTTGCCGGGGAACAGGCGCTTGTAGCCCTTGGGCGGCACTTCTTCAAAGTCCTCGCGCTCGATCCACACCTCCTTGCCGATCTTGAACACGCGGTCGGGCGGGGGCGTCTGCCCTTCGGCAATGGCCGAGTGGGGCAGGGCGGGCTGGGTGCAGTCTTCCAGGTAGTCGTCAGCGCCGAAGACCTCGGCCCAGTTGGTGAGCACCAGCTTGACCGGGTCCAGCACGGCCATGCCGCGGTGGGCCTTGTTTTCCAGGTCTTCGCGCAGGCAGCCTTCGAGCGTGCTGTAGTCGATCCAGCTGTCGGCCTTGGTCACGCCGATGCGCTCGGCAAAGAGCTGGATGGCCTCGGGCGTATAGCCGCGGCGGCGCAGGCCGACGATGGTGGGCATGCGCGGGTCGTCCCAGCCGCAGACCTTGCCTTCGTTCACCAGTTGCGCCAGCTTGCGCTTGCTGGTGATCACATAGGTCAGGTTCAGGCGGGCGAATTCGTACTGCCGCGGCGGCGGGGCCTTGAGCAAGCCGCCTTCGCACAGGCGCTCCAGCAGCCAGTCGTAGAAGGGGCGCTGGTCTTCGAACTCCAGCGTGCAGATGGAGTGGGTGATCTGCTCCAGCGCGTCCTCGATGGGGTGCGCGAAGGTGTACATCGGGTAGATGCACCACTTGTCGCCCGTGTTGTGGTGCGTGGCACGGCGGATGCGGTAGATGGCCGGGTCGCGCAGGTTGATGTTGGGCGAGGCCATGTCGATCTTGGCGCGCAGCACGGCAGCGCCGTCGGCCAGCTTGCCGTCGCGCATTTCGCGGAAGCGCGCCAGGTTTTCTTCGGGCGTGCGGCTGCGGAAGGGGCTGTCCACGCCGGGCTTGCCGAAGTCGCCGCGGTTGATGCGCATTTCCTCGGGTGTCTGCTCGTCCACGTAGGCGTGGCCGGCGGTGATGAGGTACTCGGCCGCGCGGTACATGAAGTCGAAGTAGTCCGACGCGTAGTACAGGTGGCTTTCGTCCTTGCCGTTGAAGTGGCTGTCCCAGTTGAAGCCGAGCCACTGCACGGCGTCGAGGATGGATTCGACGTATTCCTTTTCCTCTTTCTCGGGGTTGGTGTCGTCAAAGCGCATGTGGCACACGCCGCCGTAGTCGCGTGCCAGGCCGAAGTTCAGGCAGATGCTCTTGGCGTGGCCCACGTGCAGGTAGCCGTTGGGCTCGGGGGGAAAGCGCGTGCGGATCTTGGCCGGGTCGGGGATGCCGGCCTCGTGGTGGGCGGCGTCGCCCGGGCCGCCACCCCAGCGGCGCGAGGCGTAGGTGCCGGCGGCCAGGTCTTTTTCGATGACCTGTCGCAGGAAGTTGCTGACCTTGTGTTCACCCTCGGCGGCCGGGGTGGCGGTGTTGTTCTTGTGGGTGGAAGAAGGGGAATTGGCGCTCATTTCAGCATTCTAGGCCGGCCGGGCGGCCTGACAGGGGGCGGCATATCGGACCCCGGCGGCGGTGGTTTTCCGGTATCGTTGCAAAAAAACCTTACAAAGTGCCTCTGCAGCCACTGCCATGAGCCAGGACAGCCCCGACACCATCATGATCCAGGAAGCCTCCCGGTGGGAAACCACGCAGGTGGAGGACGTGTTTTTGCCGAATGTTCGGGTGCAGCTGGCCTGGTCCGACATCGAGGAGGCCGTGGCCAACGGCGCCATCGTGCCGGCCGAGGCCCATTCGCTCTGGGCCTCCTGGGCCATGCCGGGTGCGCCCACGCGCCTGGCGACCAGTGTGGGCGCGCGTGCCACCACCACTTCGCGCGTCGATGCGGCGGCCGCCGGCTGGGCAGACACCCGGCAGATGCCCGAAGATGCCTCGGCGGGCGAGCCGCTGGACCTGTCGCTGCCGCATTCGGACGAGGGGCAGGGCCTCCAGCCCAGGGTGGCAGGCGTGGCCGGGCTGGTCGTTGGCGTGGTGCTGGGCGCGGCGCTGACCTGGCTGGCCCTGGGCTGAGGCTGGCCTGCGGCACAGGGCCGTTGTTACGCTTGGCAACGACTTTGACGAGCCATGCGGAATGTCCTTTACATGTCCTGCATCCAATAGGCCACAGGGAACATCCCCTGAATGAACTCGGAGTCAACCATGATGACTGTGTCAAAACTCTCCCGAGCCTGGTCTGTGACGTTGCGTGGCGTGGCACTGGTGGCCGGTGCCTGGGCGGTGTCGACACTGGGCGGCGTCGCGCACGCGCGCGACGTGTACTTTTCCGTGGGCGTGAACTCGCCCGGCGTGTCGGTCGGCGTGTCCAATCTGCCGCCGGTGCGCTACTATCACCCGGCGCCGGTGGTCGTGGCACCCCCGGTGGTGTATGCGCCGCCCCCGCCTGTGGTGGTCTATCCGTCGCGCTCGGTGCGGGCCTATCCGCCAGTGATGTACGCGCCGCCGCCGGTCCACTACGGCCCGCCCCCCGGTCACTGGCACAGGCCCCCGCATGGCAAGGGCCCTGACCGGCGCGGTCACGGCAACGGCCATCGCCATCACCGCCACTGACGACCGCTGCCGCACCGGCGGCGGCGCGTCTCCACCCGCCCGTGAACCGGCCCCTTGCGGGTGGGTTTGCGGGTTTTTGCATTTTGAAGGATCAGGGCAGTGAACGGAACAAGACGCCTGTGGATGCTGGGGGCTTCAGCCATGCTGCTGGCAGGTTGTGCGGCCGTGCCGCCGGGGCCACGCACGCTGGAGATTTCGGAGGCGCGCCTGGCGCGGATGCTGGCCACGCGCTTCCCGCTCGATCACCGCTACATGGAGCTGCTGGACGTGTCGCTCACGCAACCGCGCATGCGCCTGCTGCCCGAAGAAAACCGCATCCGCACGGACCTGCGGTATTCGCTGGGCACGGTGATTTCGGGCACGCGCCGGGTGGAGGGCGAGATGAGCCTGAGTTACGGGTTGCGCTACGAGCCTTCGGATCAGACCGTGCGGCTGGCCGATGTGCGCGTGGACCGCTTCAAGGTGCCGGGTCTGCCCGAGCGTGCCGAGCGCATGAGCAGGCTTGGCGGTGCTGTGACGGAGGTGCTGATGCGCGATGCGGTGATCCACCGCTTCAAGCAGGAAGACCTGCAGTTCGGCGGCTGGTCGTACCAGCCGGGCACGCCGCAGATTGTGCCGGGGGGCCTGCGCGTGACGCTGACGCCGGTGCAGCAGCGCTGACGGGGAGGCTCATCGGGCAGCGGCGGCTCCGGAAGGCACCGATGGCAGGCTGAAACCGAAGGTGGCTCCCTCGCCGGGGAAGGATTCGGCGAAGATGTCGCCACCGTGGCGCTCGACGATGCGCCGCGCCGTGGCCAGACCGATGCCCAGGCCCTGGAACTCGCCTGGCTGGTGCATGCGCTGGAAGGGCTGGAACAGCTTGCCGGCGCGGGCCATGTCGAAGCCGGCGCCGTTGTCGCGGATGCAGAAGTAGCGCTGGCCGTCCCTGATGAAGCTGAACACCTCGATGCGGGCGTCCTCCCGCGCGGATGTGTATTTCCAGGCGTTGCCCAGCAGGTTTTGCAGCAGGGCGCTGACCAGGGATGGGTCGGCGTAGGCGACCATCCCGGTCTCGACCGACCACTGCACCTGCCGCTGCGGTTCGCTGCCGGTGAGGTCTTCCAGCTGCTGCCGCGCCATGTGGCTGATGCTGATGGGCTGGCGGCTGAGCTCGCCGCGCGTGTACTGCGACAGCTGCAGCAGGCCGTCGATGAGCAGGCCCATCTGGCGGCTCGCGCCCATGATGCGTCCCAGGTGCGAATGGGCGCTGTCGTCCAGCTCGGGATGGTCTTCCTTCAGGGCCTGGGCGAAGCCATTGATGATGCGCAGGGGCGAGCGCAGGTCGTGCGCCACGGCGTAGGAGTAGCTCTCCAGCCCGGCGTAGGCACTTTGCAGCTGCTGAGTCCGCTTGCGGATGCGCGCCTCCAGCGAGGCGTTGAGCTGCTGGACTTCCAGCTCGGAGCGCTTGCGCTGCGTGATGTCGTAGGTCACACCGAGCGCGCGCGTGACCTGGCCGGTGGCGTCGCGCTCGAACTCGGTCTGCGCGAGGATCCAGCGCTCCTGGCCGTTGATGGTCATGCGGTGCTCGAGGATGTAGGGTGTGCCATCCTCCAGGCTCTTGTTCCACAGCACGGACATGCGCTGCCGGTCGTCCGGATGGCACATCGCGACGATCTCCTCCTGCGAGAACTCGTCCTTGTCCAGGCCCAGCATGCGGTGCGAGTCGAACAGCGCGCGGAAGCGGTGCGAGGGCATGTCCACCACCCAGGAGGCCAGTCCGGCGAGCTTGGTGGACTGGCGGATGAGCTGCTCGCTGGTGCGCAGGGCCTCGTTGATGGCCTTGACCTCGGTGATGTCCTGCACGATGGAGATGAGGAAATCGGGCCGACCGCGCTCGTCGCGGATCAGGGAGACGGTGAGCTTGGCCCAGACGATGTGGCCGGCGCGGTGGATGTAGCGCTTTTCCAGCGTGTACTGCGAGATCTTGCCCGCGACGGTCAGGCCCATCAGGCGTTCGTCCTCGGCAATGTCGTCCGGGTGCGTGATGTCCTGGAAGCGCATGTGCCGCAGCTCGTCGCGCGTGTAGCCGACCATGTCGCAGAACTGCTGGTTGATGCGCAGCAGGTGACCCTGCGAGTCCACGTGCGTGATGCCGGCGGCGGCCTGCTCGAAGGTGGCCGTGTACTGCCGGTGCGTCTTGCGCGCGGTGTCGTCGGCGTCGCGCAGGCGCTGGTTCTTGCGCTGCACGATGCCGATGGCTCCGATGATCACCAGCTGCGTGATCAGGTGCCAGGTGTTGAGCCAGAGGGCTTCTGCCGGGTTGTCGAAGGCGAGCGTGAAGTACGGCTCGACCATGAAGAAGTTGACGATGACCATGCCCAGCACGGTGCTGAGCAGGCCGGCGGCGGTGCCACCGAACACGGTGGAGGCGACCACCGCCAGAGCCAGCGTGACGAAGCGCCCGCCGGATTCGGCCGGCGCCAGTGCCATGCGCAGCCAGGCCGCCAGAAGGGTGATGATCACCGCCAGCAGCAGGCGCTGCCAGAGGCTGCGGCGGGAAGGAAAGGCGTCGAGCACCCGCTCCCAGAAAGGGCCCCTGGCGGGCCCGCGAGAGGCGGGTGCATGTTGGGAAACGGCGGATGGTGTCTCGTTGTGTTCCACGGCGGTGGGCTGTTGGCAGACGACCGTTATAACGGTTTTGCCGCGACCTCCCATCCGCAATGTTCCTTAGTCCGCCAGCCGGGCACCTTGGGGGTGCCGGCGGGACTCAGCGGTCCATGGCGCGCAACGCCTTTTCGATCAGAGCGGCGGTGTCCCGCGGATGTTCCATCGGGAACAGGTGGCTGCCCTCGATCATCTGCAGGCGATCGCCCGGGTTCTTGCCCAACACCTTGAGCGTCATGCTCATGCCGACCTGTTTCATCTCCTGCGACTGTGTGCCGCCGATGAAGGCCACCGGGCAACGCAGCGGGTGGCGGCGCAGCAGGCGGTCGAGGTTGTGGGGCAGGGTGTTGTAGATGGCGGTCTCCACGTCGCGGTCGAACGCCAGCATGCGCTGGATGCCGTTGGGGGTCTGCACATCGACCGTGCCGTGCTCGATGTAGTCGCGCAGCACCTGCGGCTCCCAGCGGGCGAAGGCCTTCTTGTGTTGGAAGTGCTCCAGCGCCGCCTCGGCGCTGGGCCACGTGTTGCGGCGCTTGCGGCTGATCTTGCCCGGCGAGATGGAGCCCACCAGCTGCGTGTGCTTGGCCAGCGCGACGGTGCGGGCGCGCCAGCCGCCCAGCAGGGGAGAGTCGAGCAGCAGGACGCCCTTGACGCCATGCCCGCCGAGCGCGGGATGGCGCGCGGCGCACATGAGGCTGAGAAAGCCCCCGAGCGAGTGGCCGACGAGCCAGGCCGGCTGGCCATGGCGTTCGATCTCCGGCCCCGCGAAGTCGGCCAGCTGCTGCACCAGGTGCGGCCAGTTGCTGGTGACCGGGTAGGCCGGCTCGTGGCCGAATTTTTCCACCGCGCGCACGTTGAAGCCGCGCGCCCGCAGGCTGCGGAACAGCACGGCGTAGGTGCTGGCAGGGAAGCTGTTGGCGTGCGAAAAGACGATCAGCGACATTCAGATCAGCCTTTCGCCGGGGTTGCTGATCTTCCTGAGCGGCTCGCTGCGCGCGCTGCCGCACATCAGCGGGGTGCCGGTGGCCTCGCTGCTCCAGGCCGGCTGCTCGATGCTGTCGAAGGCCTCGCGCAGCTTCTGGCCCCAGCTGGTGCGCACCATCTCGAAATACGGGTTGTGCTCGTCGATGCAGGTGATCTTGTCGATGGCCAGCCGGTCGGCCTCGTACACCGCCAGGTCCAGCGGGAGGCCGACCGAGAGGTTGGATTTGAGGGTGGAGTCCATGGACACCAGCAGGCACTTGGTGGCTTCCTCCAGCGGCGTGTCGGGCTTGATGACGCGGTCGAGAACGGGCTTTCCGTACTTGGATTCGCCGATCTGGAAGAAGGGCGTCTCGGTCGTGGCTTCGATGAAGTTGCCGGCCGAATACACCTGGAACAGGCGCATGGCCTCACCCTTGATCTGGCCGCCGAAGATCATGGAGATGTTGAAGTCCACGCCCGAGCGCTTGAGGGATTCGCCGTCGCGCTCGTACACGTGGCGCACGGCCGAGCCGAGCACGCGCGTCGCGTCGAACATGCTCTTGGCGTTCCAGATGGTCAGCGGCTCGTCGCCATCATGGTCGTTGAGGCGCTCGATCTGCAGGATCTCGCGCACCGACTGCGTGATCGACAGGTTGCCGGCGGAAAGCAGGCACATGAAGCGATCGCCGGGTTTCTCGTAGACGATCATCTTGCGGAAGGTGCTGATCTGGTCCAGGCCCGCGTTGGTGCGCGAGTCCGACAGGAAAACCAGGCCGGCATTGAGCTTGACGGCGACGCAGTAGGTCATGATGTCTGCAGGGCAAGTTTCTTGAGGGTGTAGAGCTGCTCGAGCGCTTCGCGCGGCGAGAGCGCGTCGGGGTCGATGGCGGCCAGTGCCGAAACGACCGGCGGCGGCTCGGCTTCGGCGGCGGCCGGGGGCGGCGCGAACAGATCGACCTGCTCGCGGTGGCGCTCGCTGTTGGCCTCCAGCGCGGCCAGCGCATGTCTGGCGTGCTGCACCACGGCGGCCGGCACACCGGCTAGGCGTGCCACCTGGATGCCGTAGCTGCGGCTGGCCGGCCCGGGCTCGATCTGGTGCAGGAACACGATGTTGCCCTTGCCGCTGCCCTCGACCGCGCTCACGTGCACGTTAACGGCCTGGTGGTGGCTGGCCGGGAACTCGGTCAGCTCGAAGTAGTGGGTGGCGAACAGCGTGAAGCAGCGGGCCTTGTCGTGCAGGTGCGCGGCGATGCCGCTGGCCAGTGCCAGGCCGTCGAAGGTGGAGGTGCCGCGGCCGATCTCGTCCATGAGCACCAGGCTCTGCGGCGTGGCCACGTGCAGGATCTGGGCGGCCTCGGTCATCTCGACCATGAAGGTCGATTGCGCGTTGGCCAGGTCGTCGGCGGCGCCGATGCGCGTGTGGATGGCGTCGATGGGGCCGAGGCGGCAGCTTTGAGCTGGCACGTAGCTGCCAATGCTGGCCAGCAGCACGATGACCGCGACCTGGCGCATGTAGGTGCTCTTGCCGCCCATGTTCGGGCCGGTGATGACCTGCATGCGTGCCTTGGGGCCGAGCACGGTGTCGTTCGCGATGAAACTGCCGCCGGTGGTTTCCTGCAGGCGCGCCTCGACCACCGGATGGCGGCCGCCACGGATCTCGATGCAGGGCTCCGGCACGAACTGGGGCTCGTTCCAGCTCAGCGTGAGCGATCGCTCGGCCAGCGCGCACAGCACATCCAGCGCGGCCATGGCGCGCGCGAGCCGGGTGAGCGGGTCGATGAAGGCCTGCAGTTCGTCGAGCAGACGTTCGTACAGCCACTTCTCGCGCGCCAGCGCGCGTTCCTGGGCGGAGAGGGCCTTGTCCTCGAAGGCCTTGAGCTCGGGCGTGATGAAGCGCTCGGCGTTCTTGAGGGTCTGGCGGCGCCGGTAGTCGTCGGGCACCTTGTCGATCTGCCCCTGCGTGACCTCGATGTAGAAGCCGTGCACCTTGTTGTACTGCACGCGCAGGTTGGCGATGCCCGTGCGGGCGCGTTCGCGGGTTTCCAGGTCGATGAGGAAGCTGTCGCAGTTGTTCTGGATGCCGCGCAGTTCGTCCAGTTCGGCGTCGAAGCCGTCGGCGATCACGCTGCCGTCGCGCACCAGGGCGGCCGGCTCGGGCTGGATCGCGCGGGCCAGCAGCTCGGCGCAGCCGGCCGGCGGAAGCAGGTCGGTGGCGATGCGCGCCAGCAGCTCGGGCGTTTCACGGCCGTTCATGCCCGCGTGCAGCGCATCGGACAGCTGGGCAGCGCGCGCCAGGGTCTGCGTGAGGCCGACCAGCTCGCGGGGGCGCACCTGGCGCAACGCGGTGCGGGCGGTGACGCGCTCCACGTCGCTGGAGCCCTTGAGGATGTTGCGCAGGGTTTGCCAGTGGCCCACGGGGTTGCCGCTGCGCAGGTGACCGATGGCGGCCAGGCGTTCGCGCGCCTGTGTGCGGTCGCGCCGGGGTTCCAGCAGCCAGGTGCGCAGGGTGCGGCTTCCCATGCCGGTGTGGCACACGTCCAGCAGCGAGAACAGCGTGGGCGAAGTCTCGCCGCGCAGGGTGTGGGTCAGCTCCAGATTGCGTCGGGTGTTGACGGGCAGGTCGATCAGCTCGCCGCTGCGGGCCACGCGGAGGCTGCGCACGTGCGTCAGCGCCTGCCCCTGCGTGTGCTCGGCATAGGCCAGCAGCGCGGCGGCGGCGGCGTGGGCGTCGCGCAGATCCTGCGCGTCCCAGGCGGCCAGGCTCGCGGCCTGCAGCTGCTCCAGCAGCTTGCGCTCGCCCAGGCCGGCATCGAAGGCCCACGCGGGCCGCACTACGGCCACCATGCGCTGCCCACTGGGCAGGGGTTGCGTGGTCAGGGCCAGCAGGCGCTTTTCAAACGCGGGCGTGACTTCACCACTGTAGAGAATCTCGCCGGGCGCGATGCGCGCGATCCAGTCGGGCAGCTCGTCGCCGTCGCACTGCGACAGGTGGATGATCCCTTGCGTGAGCGACATCCACGCCAGGCCCAGGCCGGTGCGGGCGCCGGGGTGCACCGCCAGCAGCAGGGCCTCGCTCTTGTCGGACAACAGCTCCGCGTCGGTGAGGGTGCCGGGGGTGACCACGCGCACCACCTTGCGCTCGACCGGCCCCTTGCTCTGTGCCGGATCGCCGACCTGCTCGCAGATGGCCACGGATTCGCCAAGCCTGATCAGGCGGGCGAGGTAGCTTTCGACCGAGTGGAACGGCACGCCAGCCATGACGACGGGGTGACCTGCCGACTGGCCGCGCTGGGTGAGGGTGATGTCGAGCAGACGGGCCGCCTTCTCGGCGTCCTCGTAGAACAGCTCGTAGAAGTCGCCCATGCGGTAGAACAGCAGCGTGTCCGGGTAGGCCGCCTTCAGGGCCAGATACTGCTGCATCATGGGCGTGTGCGCGGTCAGCGCGGCACGCTGTGTTTCTTCAGGCGTTTCCCTGTCTGGCGTTGGTTTCAAGGTGATTCCTGCGCTTGGAGCCCGGGGCCACCGCGGTGTGACGGCAATCCGCTCGCGCCCTTGCCCTGGTCTCCGCCGTGGATGCCCCAACGTGGCGAGCGTCACGGTGATGGCGCGCCACTTTCCTGTCCGGTTGGTGTTTTGACGACAGGGGAGATTTTTGCACAGGGCCATCCGGCAGTTTCCGGGCGCTGGTTTGGCCGGATGACTTGCAAAGAAATAGCCAGTGCCCTGGTGGACACTGGCCAACGTGGAGGCCACGCGCCCGTTGCACGGCGACGCGGCACGGGTTTGCGGGACAGCGGGGCGCCGGTCACTCCACCTTGATGTTCTGCTGCCGGATGATGTTGCCCCACTTCTGCGTTTCAGCCTTCATGAACGTACCGAACTGCTCCGGTGTTCCACCCGCCGGGTACAGCGACTGGTCTTCCAGGAATTTCCGAATCTCCGGTGTCTTCAGGGCGGCATTCACCTGCGTGTTGAGCTGCGTGATGAGCCCGGTCGGCACCTTGGCGGGAGCCAGCAGGCCGACCCAGGAGTAGACCTCGAATCCCGGATAGGTGTTTCCAATGGGGGGGACTTCCGGGAGCGCAGCGATTTTTTCCCTGGACGTGACCGCCAGCGGGCGCAGCTTGCCAGAGCGGATATGGCTGAGCACCGAGGTGACGCTGACGAACATCACCTGAACCTGCCCACCGACGATGTCGGTGATGGCCGGCGCGCCGCCTTTGTAGGCGATGTGCTGCATCGAGGCGCCCGACATGGTCTTGAACAGTTCGGCCGTCAGGTGGTTGGAGCTGCCCGAGCCGGTGGACGCATAGTTCAGCGCTTCGGGTTTGGCCTTGGCCAGCGCGACGAGCTCTTCAACCGACTGCACCGGTACCGATGGATGTATGACCAGCACCAGCGGAGATGTTGCCACGAGAGCCACCGGCTGGAGGTCGTCGTTGTCAAACGGGAGCTTGTACAGCAGGGGATTGACGGCGTGAGTGTCGAATGCCGACAGCAGGGTGTACCCGTCCGGTTTGGCGCGCGCTACCTGGGCGGCGCCAATGGAGCCTCCTGCACCGGCCTTGTTTTCCACCACGATCGGTTGTCCTAGCGTGGCTGTCAGTTGCGTGCCCAGTTTCCGGGTGACGTTGTCGACGATGCCACCCGCCGGGAACGGCACCACGATCTGGACGGGCTGAGCCGGGTAGCTCTGGGCGTTGGAGAGGGCCGGCATCCCCAGCGTCAGGGACGCGGCAGCGGCGGCTGCCGCCTTGCGCAGGAAGGTGCGGCGGGCATGCCGGTTCGGGTGTTTCATTCTTGATGTCTCCTGTGATGTGGTGAATTGGAGGGAAAGCGGCTACCAGCGGGCCGCGCCCCTCTGGCGCGGCTGCTGGGCAGCGCGTGTCGTCTGGTCAGTCGTTGAGGATGGCCACAGCCCGTACCCAGCCGGCGGAACCGTGCCGGATCTTGATCGGGAAGCAGCTGATGGTGAAACCGTGGGACGGCAGCTTGTCCAGGTTGATGAGCTTTTCCATCTGGTAGTAGCCAATGTCGCGTCCAGCCTTGTGTCCTTCCCAGATGATCGAGGGGTCACGGTCGCGCTTGTAGCGTTCGACCACGAACTTGAAGGCAGGATCCCAGCTGTAGGAATCGGTGCCCACCACCCGGACGCCGCGCTCCAGCAGGTATAGCGTGGCCTCCCGGCCAAAGCCGCAGGCGGACTCCCAGTAGTCTTCCTGTCCATGGCGATCACCGGCCCGGGTATTGGCCACCACAATGTCCAGCGGTTGCAGCTCATGCCCGATCCGCTTCAGTTCGGCTTCGATATCCGCAGGTGTCACCACGTAGCCGGCGTCGAAGTGCCGGAAATCCAGCTTCACGCCGGGGCGCAGGCACCAGTCCAGTGGTACTTCGTCGATGCCGGGACTGGGACGCCCGCCGGCCTGGAGGGCGTGGTCGGACGTCGGGTGATAGTGCCAGGGCGCGTCCATGTGCGTGCCGGCGTGCGTGGACAGGGAAACGCGCTCCACCGCCCAGGCCTTCCCGTCCGGCAGGCTATCGGGGCCGATGCCCGGGAAAAGCTTGCTGAACAGCGGCCACGATGCCTCATGGTCCGTGTATTCAATCGTCGGACGGTGGTGGGACGGAGACGTGGGTTTGTCTTCCAGGGTCACAGACAGGTCAATGAGACGTTGCGGCATGGGAAAGAGGTGATTCGGGATTTTGGGAACGGGCGGCTTCAGCGGTGAGCCGGGGCCTGGAAGCCGGCGACGACAAACGCAATCAGCTGGTCGATGATCGCGTCGGGATCGTCGGTGTCGCATTGCCCGCCGGAGAGGCGCTTCAGCCGGTGATGACCTGCGTCCGACTCGGTGACGATGTAGTGCATGGCACCGATGGCGAAGGCGTAGCGCCAGTACGCATCCTTTGGTGTGAGGCTAGGCGTGGCGTCCATCAGCGCCTTGACGAACCGCATGGCTGTGGCGTCGTAGTGGGCAAAGATCGTGGAGGAGGTGAATTCGCTCGGAAGGACACGTGCTTGCAGGAGCAGTCGTGTCAGCAGCCGGGCGTCGCCGGTCGCGTCGAAGCTCAGCCGGATCGGGGGGGCGACCAGCGCGTGCACCACGTGCCGGAGCGTTCGTTCCTGTGCCGGCACCGATTCCAGCAGTTGCATCCGGAGCTGGTTGATCGGATCGGCGACCGAGCCCAGCACGGCTTGGATCAGGGCCTCCTTGGACCCGAAGTGGTAGTGGATGGCCGCGACGTTGGTCTGGCTGAGGGTGGTGATTTCCTTGAGTGTGGCAGCCTCGAACCCTTTGGTCGCGAACACGCGCAGCGCGGCCGAGACGATTTTGTCTCTCGTGGATTCGCGCCCGTTGGCGGGCCGCTCTGGCGGTGGAGTGCTCACAGGAAGTCTTGGTGATGAAATTCAAAATTCAAAATTCAAAATTCAAAATTCAAAATTCAAAATTCAAAATTCAAAATTCAAAATTCAATTTCAAATTGAAATTTGAAATTGAATGAAGTCATCCGGACTTTCCCTAGGTAATGCGCGTCTTGTGGTGTTCCATGACGCGCATGGCCGGGGGATGAGGGGAGAGAACAGGGGAGGCGGACGCATGTGCCATGCGCGGGGGGGGCTGGCTTTGGGGCGTGCAGGCTCCCGTCGCGGTCAGGAGTGCGATGCCTTCGGCCATGAAAAAACCGCCGGTCTTGCGACGCGGCGGTTTTCACGGATTTTTTGCTGGCAGCGCACCGTTTCAAACGGCAGACCTGGAAGTGGCGCTCCCGGGTCCGGGCTGTTGGCCTGCCGGGGCAGGCCGGGTGCCGCTGTTTCAGGCGGCGGCCAGGGCCTTGACCTTGGCGGACAGGCGGCTCTTGTCCCGAGCAGCCTTGTTCTTGTGGAAGATGCCCTTGTCGGCGATCGTGTCGATGACGGCCTGTGCCTTGGCGAACAGTTCGGTGGCCTTGGCCTTGTCGCCGGCCACGACAGCCTTCTCGACGTTCTTGACGGCCGTGCGGTACTTCGAACGCAGCGAGCTGTTGGCGGCGTTCAGCTTGACGTTCTGGCGTGCGCGCTTGCGGCCAGACGCCAGGCGGGGGTTCTTTTTCTTCGGCTTGGTTGCCATGTGAGTGATCCTTTACGTGCTTGTGATGATGCCAGCAAAGCCGAGCATTCTACCACGTGAAATCAGGGCGTGTCATTCCTGGCAGGAGGCTCCGGCACCGGCGCGGGACAGGCGGCAGAGGGGGTGTCATACACTCCGGCGGTGTCCCTCTTCAAATCCGCCTCCATCGTTTCGCTGCTGACGCTGGCCTCGCGCATCACCGGGCTGGTGCGTGAGCTGCTCATGGCTTCCACTTTCGGCGCGAGCGCGCTGACGGATGCCTTCAACGTCGCATTCCGCATACCGAACCTGCTGCGCCGCCTGTTTGCCGAGGGCGCCTTCAGCCAAGCCTTTGTGCCGGTGCTGGCCAGTGTGCGCGAAAAGGAGGGCGATGCGGCCACACGGCAGATGGTGGACCAGATTGCTACCGTGCTGGTGGCGGCGCTGCTGGTGACCTGCGTGATCGGCGTGGTGGCGGCGCCTCTGCTCGTCTGGGTCATGGCAGCGGGCCTTCAGCAGGACCCGCAGGGATTTGACGCGGCCGTGGTGCTCACGCGCTGGATGTTCCCATACATCGGCTTCATGTCGCTGGTGGCTCTGTCGGCGGGCATCCTCAATACGTGGAAGAAATTCGCGGTGCCGGCGGCCACGCCGGTGCTGCTCAACGTGGCAATGATCCTGGCCGCCTGGCTGGGGGCGCCCTGGTTCGCCAGCCGCGGGCTGGAGCCGATTTTCGCCATGGCCGGCGGCGTGATGCTGGGCGGCATGCTGCAGTTGGGTGTCCAGATCCCGGTGCTGCGGCGCCTGGGCATGCTGCCGCGCGTGCGGCTGGGCTGGGGCGGTATCCGGGCCGCCTGGAACCACCCGGGCACGCGGCGCGTGACAACGCTGATGGTGCCGGCCCTGCTGGGCGTGAGCGTGGCGCAGATTTCCCTGCTGATCAACACGCAGATCGCCTCGCATCTGACGTCGGGCAGCGTGAGCTGGCTGACCTATGCCGACCGCCTGATGGAGTTTCCGACCGCGATGCTGGGCGTGGCGCTGGGGGTGGTGCTGCTGCCGCAGCTGGCGGCGGCGCGCACGGCGGGTGACGATGCCCGCTACAGCGGCCTGCTGGACTGGGGGTTGCGCCTGGTGGTGCTGCTGGCCGTGCCCTGCGCGGTGGCGCTGCTGACCTTTTCCCGGCCGCTGGTGGCGGTGCTCTACCACTACGGCGCGTTCACGCCGGCCGACGTGCGGCAGACCTCGCTGGCGCTGGCCGGGTATGGGGTCGGCCTGCTCGGGCTGGTGGCGATCAAGGTGCTGGCGCCGGGCTTCTACGCCCGGCAGGACATCCGCTCGCCGGTGAAGATCGCCGTCGTGGTGCTGGTGCTCACGCAGCTGATGAACCTGGTGTTCGTGCCCTGGCTGGCGCACGCGGGCCTGGCGCTGGCCATCGGCTTGGGTGCCATGGTCAACGCGGGCTGGCTGCTGACGGGGCTGATCCGGCGCGGGGCTTACCGGCCGGCACCGGGTTGGGCGCGCTTTGCGCTGCAGGTGGTGGCCGCGAGCGTGCTGCTGGCCGTGTTTCTGAGCTGGGCCTCGGTCTCGCTGGACTGGACCGGCTTCGAGGGGCAGCGCCCGCTGCGCGTGGTGACGCTGGCCGGCTGCGTGCTGGGGTCGGTGCTCATCTATTTCGGCGCGCTGGCCCTGGCGGGTTTGAATCTGCGCCAATTCGTCCGAAAATGAATCCGATTCCTGGGGAGCGCCATGCCCGCTTTTCTTGACCACCTGTCAGTGACGCCGCTGGGCTACTTCGCGAGCCTGGTGGCCGACGAGGACAACATCCCGCTGCTGGAGGCGGCCGCGTCCATTGCGCAGGACGAATATCCCGAGCTGGACGTCCAGCAGGTGCTGGGCGACGTGGACCAGCTGCTGGCGCGCCTGCGCCGGCGCACGGTGAACATGAGCGGCAACCTCGACAAGCTGCGCGCGCTCAACCAGTTCTTCTTCCGCGACCTGGGCTTTGGCGGCAACGTCAACAACTACTACGACCCGGACAACAGCTACCTGAACGCGGTGTTGCGCACGCGGCGCGGCATTCCCATCTCGCTGGCCATCCTGTGGCTGGAGCTGGCACAGGGCATCGGCCTGAAGGCGCGCGGGGTGAATTTTCCCGGGCACTTCATGGTCAAGGTCAACCTGCCCAACGGGCAGGTGGTGATCGACCCGTTCAGCGGCCAGTCGCTCAGCCGCGAAGACCTGTCCGAGCGGCTGGAGCCCTACAAGCGGCGCAACGGGCTGGTGGACGATTTCGACGTGCCGGTGGGCCTGTACCTGCAGCCGGCGCCGGCGCGCGACATCCTGGCGCGGATGCTGCGCAACCTCAAGGAGGTCCATCGCTCGCACCAGGACTGGTTGCGCCAGATCGCGGTGATGTATCGCCTGCTCATCCTGCTGCCCGATGCCTGGAGCTAATACCGCGACCGGGGCCTGGCCTGGGCGGAGATGGGGGATGCGCGCCTGGCGGTGGCCGATCTGGAGGTGTACGTCTCCCACACCGACGACGTGATGGACCGGGAGGCCATGAGCGAGCGCCTGTCCGAGTTGCGGCGTGCGCTGAACTGAGCCGAACCGGTTGCGCGTCAGGCTGCGGCTGCCGCATCGCCCGGGCGGCCGTGCAGGCCATGGCGATGCCAGGCGCGGCGCAGCTGCGTGTCGGAGCTGAACCCGGCCAGGTGGGCGGCCTGAGTCACCCCCATGCCACGTGCCAGCGCTGCCTGCGCCACCGACAGGCGGATGCGTTGCAGCCAGGCCAGCGGCGATATGCCGGCGTGTTCCTCGAACAGGCGCGCCAGATGGCGCGGCGAGGTGTGGCCCACATCCGCCATGCGCGGCACGGTCCAGTCGTCCTGCGGTTGCTGGCTCACGGCGTCCTGCACGCGGTGCACGACCGGATGCAGGTGGTTGCGATGGCTCAGGAAGGGCGAGAGCTCCGGGTCGTTCGGGCCGCGCCGCATGGCCACCACCATGGTTTGCGCCACCTGGGCGGCCAGTGCATGCCCCAGGCGCTGGGCGATGCGGTGCAGGGTCAGGTCGATGCCGGTGGTGACGCCGGCGCTGCTGCACACCGGCGGGTCGATCACGAACACGCGGTTGGCCTGTACCTCGCAGCCCGAGGCGGCCTCGCGCAGTTCGTCGAGGTGGTGGTGGTGCGTGGTGGCCTTGTGGCGGGCCAGCAGTCCGGCGTGCGCGGCAATGATGGTGCCGGCGCAGATGCACATCAGCTCCACCTGCTCGGGCGCCAGGCGCAGGCCGCGCAGCCAGTGCAACAGGGCGCGGGCCGGTTCGCTGCCCAGGTCCACCCGGTTGCCAGGCTGGCCGACCAGCACCACCCATTGGGGGCGGGACGGAGAACGGGCGGAAGGTAGCTCGGGCAGCGGAGCCAGATCGGCGATGGCCGCGCCGACCGAACTCACCGTGCGCGGACTGGGCCCGACGAAATGCAGCTCGAAGGCCGGAGGATTTCCGCGTCCCTGCCACAGCTGGTTTGCGATGCGCAGCGCCTCGGCCGGGCCGGCCCAGTCGAGGATCAGGCTGCCGTCAATCAGCACGAAATGCACATCGACGGTGGGTGTGCTCATCCTGCCTGCCGCGCCCGGGACAGTGCCTCGTCAACGGTGCACAGGGTGCAGAAGCGCCCCTGCAGCACGGTGGCGGTGCGGGCCTTGATGTCGGCGGCGGACAGCGGCTTGCCGTCGGGCTGGGTCATGTCCCAGGTCATCGTGGCATCGAGGACGTAGTCCACCGTGAAACCGAGGTCGGACGCGTGGCGCGTGGTGGTCTCGCAGCATTGCTCGGTGCGGATGCCGCTGATGATCAGGCGCTGGATGCCCTGGCTGATCAGCCAGACGTCCAGACCAGTGCCCACGAGCGCGCTGTGGCGGTGTTTGGTGAAGCTGGCGGCGGCGTCGAATCCGGCCAGCCCCTGCAGCGGGCGCACATGGCCCGACACCAGCGAGAAGGGGTTGGACGCCGTCTCGGGGCCGTCGCTGTGCAGGACGCGCACGACCGGCACGCCTTGCGCCACGCAGCCCTCGATCAGGGCGTTCTGCGCGGCCAGGTAGGCGGGCAGATCGGTTTCGGTGAAGAAGGGGCGATGCCGGAAGGATTCCTGGACATCGATCACGATCAGACAGGTTTTCATGGGCGCTGCTCCGGGGTGGGAATGGCCGCATTGTTCCCTGTCAGGGGGAGCCTGTCATCGCCGCAGGCGGACAGGCTTCGATCATTTTCGGACAGAAGGCGGGGGCGGCCTCAGGCGACCACGACCGCGGCACCCTCGCCCCGGGGGGCGATGGCGCCGATCTCGTACACCGTCTCGCCCAGCTCGCGCAGGGTGGCGGCGCAGGCGGCGGCTTCCTCGGCGGCGATCACCACCACCATGCCGATGCCGTTGTTGAAGGTGCGGTTCATCTCGATGTCGTCGATGCCGGCGGTCTTCTGCAGCCAGGCGAACAGCTCGGTCTGCGGCCAGCTGCCCTTCTTCAGGTGGGCGGCCGTGCCGTCGGGCAGAACGCGCGGGATGTTTTCCAGCAGGCCGCCGCCGGTGATGTGGGCCAGGGCCTTGACCGGATGCCGGGCCAGCGTGGCGAGCACGTTCTTCACGTACAGGCGCGTGGGGGCCATGATGGCCTCGCGGAAGGGCTTGCCGTCGAGCGTGGCGGGCAGGTTGCCGGCGGCGCGCTCGATGCACTTGCGCACCAGCGAGAAGCCGTTGGAGTGCACGCCGTGCGAGGCCAGGCCCAGCACCACGTCGCCCGGCTTCACATCCTGGCCGGTGAGGATCTTGCTCTTTTCGACCGCGCCGACACAGAAGCCCGCCAGGTCGTACTCGCCGGGGGGGTACATGCCGGGCATCTCGGCGGTTTCGCCGCCGATCAGGGCACAGCCGGACAGCTCGCAGCCCTTGGCGATGCCGCCGACCACGGCGGCGGCCGTGTCCACGTCCAGCTTGCCGCAGGCGAAGTAATCCAGGAAGAACAGCGGCTCGGCGCCCTGGACCAGCACGTCGGTCACGCACATGCCGACCAGGTCGATGCCGATCGTGTCGTGTCGGCCGAGCTGCTGGGCGAGCTTGAGCTTGGTGCCCACCCCGGCGGTGCCGGAGACCAGCACCGGCTCGCGGTACTTGCCCGACAGGTCGAACAGCGCGCCGAAGCCGCCCAGCCCGCCCATCACCTCGGGCCGGAAGCTGCGGCGGACCAGCGGCTTGA
>JAEZLX010000022.1 GCA_023415035.1 Pseudomonadota bacterium
TCGTTGCACCGCGCCACCAGGCACGTGCGCTCGCCTTCGATCCCAGCGTGCTGACTTCCATGGAATCCGTGCTGCAGGTGGTCGAGGTGCGCCGCGGACTTGAAGCCGACGTTGCGGCCCTGGCCGCCAGGCGCATCACGCCGGACAAGGCGCGCGCCATCGGCGAGGCGCTGGCGCATCTGGAGTCCTGCCAGCCCAATGGCCCAGAGGGGGTGGAGGCCGACTTGCAGTTCCATCGCTGCATCGCCCGCGCGACCGACAACCCCCATTACGAGCGTCTGCTGGGTTTCCTGGAGCAATACCAGCGCGATGCCATGCGCATCACCCGCACCAACGAGGCGCTGGACAGCGAATATCTGGCGCAGGTGCGGCTGGAGCACCACGCCATTGCCGACGCGGTGATCCGGGGCGACGCCACGCGTGCCCGCGAGGCGGCCATGCGGCACATGGTCAACGCGGCAGACCGCCTCGAACACGCTTCCCCGCCCATCCGGCGCGCGCTTGACGCTCTGCTGGGCGCACCTTCACCCACCCCGACATGAACACCGCATCCCCCGCAAGCACCACCGCCCCCCTGCTCGGCGTCGTCGGCCTCGGCTCGATGGGCCTTGGCGCCGCCGTCACCGCACTGCGTCGCGGCATGCGGACTGTGGGCTGCGATACGCGAGCCGAGGCACGCGCAGCCTTCGAACAGGCCGGCGGCAGGGCCGTGTCCGGCACGGGCGAACTGTCCGATTGCGATACCGTGTTGTTGCTGGTGGTCAACGCGCAGCAGACCGAGGAAATCCTGTTCGGCGATCAGGGTCTGGCATCCCGGTTGCGACCCGGCGCGGTGGTGATCGCCTCCGCCACCGTGGATCCGGCCCTGCCACCGCTATGGGAAGCGCGACTGGCCGAACATGATGTCCTGTTCGTGGACGCACCGGTCTCGGGCGGTGCACGCAAGGCCGCCGCCGGTGAAATGACCGTGATGGCCTCGGGCCGACCGGAAGCCCTGGCAGCGGCGGACAAGACGCTGGACGCCATCGCGGGCAAGGTTTACCGGCTGGGTGACCGGGCTGGCATCGGCTCGACGGTGAAGATGGTCAACCAGCACCTGGCGGGCGTGCACATCGCCGCCGCCTGCGAGGCCATGGCCCTGGGCATGAAATCCGGGGCCGATCCGCGCCAACTTTACGAGGTGATCTGCCACAGCGCCGGCATGAGCTGGATGTTCGAGAACCGGGTGCCCCACATCCTTGAGGGCGACTACACGCCGCTGTCGGCGGTGGACATCTTCGTCAAGGACCTAGGCATCGTGCTTGATGCCGCCCACGGCCTGAAGTTTCCGCTGCCGCTGGCGGCTGCCGCGCACCAGCTGTACCTGGCCACCTCTGCCATGGGCCTGGGCGGCGAGGACGACGCCGCGGTGGTGAAGTTCTACGCCAGACTGGCCGGCATCGAACTGCCGGCACGCCCGCAGGAGGCCGCATGATCCTGGGTGTGATCGCCGACGACTTCACCGGCGCGACCGACGTGGCCAGCATGCTGGTGCGCGCCGGTATGCGCACGGTGCAGGTGATCGGCGTTCCAGAGGGTGAGCTGCCGCAGGCCGATGCGGTGGTGGTGGCGCTTAAGTCCCGCACCATTGCGCCGCAGGAGGCCGTCGCGCTCAGCCGGCGCTCCCTCGAGGCCCTGCGCCACGCGGGCGCACGACAGATCTATTTCAAGTACTGCTCGACCTTCGACTCTACGGCGCAGGGCAACATCGGTCCGGTGACGGACGCACTCATGCAGGCGCTGGACTGCAATTTCACGGTCGCCTGTCCCGCCTTCCCGGAAAACGGCCGCACCATCTACCAGGGCCACCTGTTCGTGGGCCAACTGCTGCTGAGCGAATCGGGCATGCGCCAACATCCGTTGACCCCGATGACCGATGCCAACCTGGTGCGCGTGCTGCAGGCGCAGACACGCCAGTCCGTAGGTCTGCTGCCCTGGCCGGTGGTGCACCGCGGCGCGGAAGCGGTGCGCGAAGCCATACAAGCACTGCGCAAGCAAGGCAGGCAGATCGCCATTGCCGATGCGCTGGACAACGAAGACCTGCTCACCCTGGGCGAGGCCTGTGCCGACCTTCCGCTGGTCACGGCCGGTTCGGGTGTGGCGCTGGGACTGCCGCCCGCGTACGCCCGCAGGGGCTGGCTTCGGCCCGATGCGGCAGCCGCCTCGCTCGCGCCGGCAAGCGGCGGCGCGGCGGTGGTGTCCGGTTCGTGCTCGGTGGCGAGCAACGCCCAGGTGCAACACTGGATCGACAGCGGTGGCCAGGCCATGCAGCTCGACCCGCTGGCCCTGCACACGGGGCGACAAGATGCCGATACCTTGCTGGGCCAGGCCCGAGCGGCACTGGCGAATGGGCCGGTGCTGGTGTACGCCACGGCCGCGCCGGAGCGCGTGGCTGAGGTGCAGCAGGCCCTGGGCGTGGAGGGTGCCAGTGCCCTCACCGAAGCGGCCCTGGCCCGGATCGCGCGTGGTCTGGTGGACGCCGGCGTGCGACGCCTGGTGGTGGCTGGCGGCGAAACCTCGGGCGCGGTGGTGCAGGCCCTGGGCATCCGCCAGCTGCGCATCGGCCCGTCCATCTGCCCTGGCGTACCCTGGACCGAGGCCCGGCTGCCGGGCGACGGCACCGTCATGCATCTGGCACTCAAATCGGGCAATTTCGGCGGCACGGCCTTCTTTCAGGAAGCACTGGCCCTGGACGGGGGCGCGGCATGAGCACCGGCTGGCCCGCCGCCCAGGACATCGTTCGCCACGAGATCGTGCGCGTGGGCGCCTCGCTGTTTTCGCGCGGCTACGTGCATTCGACCGCCGGCAACATCAGCGTTCGACTGACTGCCGACGAAGGCGGAGGCTTCCTGATCACACCCACCGATGCCTGCCTTGGCGCGCTGAACCCGCAGACACTGGCCTGGGTGAACGAAGACGGCCACCAACAGTCAGGCGAGCGCGCCAGCAAGACACTGGCCCTGCATCGCCGCATCTACGCCAGCCCGCACATCAGGCAGTCGCCGCGCTGTGTGCTGCACACGCACAGCACGCACCTGGTGGCGCTCACCTTGCAAGGGGTGTGGAACCACGACGACATCCTGCCCCCGCTCACGCCCTACCAGGTCATGAAGGTGGGGCATGTCCCCCTCATTCCCTATGCCGCCCCCGGGGATGCCGCCGTCGCCGATGCGGTGGATGAGCGCCTGCGCCGGAATCCCGCGCTGCTGGCCGTGCTGCTGGAGCGGCTCGGTCCCGTGGTCTGGCACGACAGTCCGGCCCACGCGATGGCTCTGCTGGAAGAACTGGAGGAAACTGCACGCCTGTGGCTGATGTCCACACCGCGCCCCGCCCCGCTGGACGCAGACCGGATCGAAGAGCTCCGGCAACGCTGCAAC
>JAEZLX010000159.1 GCA_023415035.1 Pseudomonadota bacterium
TGGACAGCACCGTCGTGATGGCAGCCGTCAGCGTCGTCTTGCCGTGGTCCACGTGACCAATCGTGCCAACGTTCACGTGCGGCTTCGTCCGCTCAAATTTTTCCTTTGCCATTTTTCAGCTCCAAAACGTAAATTGCCGAAACACCAGAACAATGCCGGAAAAGTGTGGTGCCCATGGCGGGAATCGGACCCGCGACCTCTCCCTTACCAAGGGAGTGCTCTACCACTGAGCCACATGGGCCTGAGCATCCGGCAAAAAGCCGGCTACCCGGAAAACTTTCAAGCCACCGCTGTCACACGGACCAGCCACCTGCCGTTCATGGAGCGGGAGACGGGAATCGAACCCGCGTCATCAGCTTGGAAGGCTGGGGTTCTACCATTGAACTACTCCCGCCCGACCCGGCAGGACAACCGTCACCGCCAAGAACCGAAGCGCTTGTTTTCCAATCGCTCTCTCGAACACAGATCGCTGGTGGAGGGGGCTGGATTCGAACCAGCGTAGGCGTAAGCCAACAGATTTACAGTCTGCCCCCTTTAGCCACTCGGGCACCCCTCCGTAGCGAAGCCACGCATTATGCCATGAAAAATCCGAAAAAGTGAAGTCTCGCCACAAAAGTTCACCAATCGATCGTCGCCAGGCCTTTTGAGGCCAGCCACGCGTTGGCCTGACCGAAGTGGCCACAGCCCAGAAACGGCACCGGGCCGCGGCTGGCAGACAGCGGCGAGGGATGGTTTGCCTGCAGCACCGCATGGCGCGCGGCGATCAGGGGCGCCTTTTTCTGGGCGTGCGCGCCCCAGAGCATGAACACCTTGTTCGGGCCACTGTCGCTGCAGCTGGCGATGATGGCATCGGTCAGCACTTCCCAGCCCCGGCCGGCATGGCTGCCCGCCGCGCCGTCCTCGACCGTGAGCGCCGTGTTGAGCAGCAGCACCCCCTGACGCGCCCAGCGCACCAGCGAGCCGTCCGCGGCCGGCGGCACGCCCAGATCGCGCTGCAGCTCCTTGAACATGTTCCGCAGGCTGGGCGGACTCCTGACGCCCGGCGCCACCGAGAAGGCCAGCCCTTCGGCCTGTCCGGGGCCGTGGTACGGATCCTGCCCCAGGATCACCACCCGCACCGATTCCGGCGTGGTGAGCTCCAGCGCGCGCAGCGGCTGCGGCGGGTAGATCACCGCGCCCTCGTCCAGGCGCCGCCCCAGGAAGGCCAGCAGGCCGGCGCCGGCCGGCGAGGCCCAGAAGCGCTCCAGCAGCGGCTGCCAGCCGCCCTGGGCAGGCCAGGCGGCCGGATCGGCAGCGGCAAGCGTGCGCGGCGCGGCCGGCTCCGGCCCGACGGGAAACAACGCGCCCTGCATGACCTCAGCCGAACAGCTCGGCCAGTGCCAGGCCGGGTTCGGGCTGGCGCATGAAGGCCTCGCCCACGAGGAAAGCGTTGACCCCGGCCTCGCGCATGGTCTGCACGTCCTGTCGCGAGAGGATGCCCGACTCGGTCACCAGCAGGCGGTCGCCCGGCACGTCCGGCAGCATGGCGAGGGTGGTCTGCAGCGAGACCTCGAAGGTGCGCAGGTTGCGGTTGTTGATGCCCACCAGCGGTGTCCTGAGCCTGAGGGCACGCTGCAGTTCGTCGCGGTCATGCACCTCGACCAGCACCGCCATGTCCAGGCCCAGAGCGATGGCCTCGAGGTCGGCCATCAGCGCGTCGTCCAGGCAGGCGGCAATCAGCAGGATGCAATCCGCCCCCATCGCGCGGGCCTCGTAGACCTGGTAAGGATCGATCATGAAATCCTTGCGCAGCACCGGCAGGTCACAGCTGGCGCGCGCCTGCTTGAGGTAGTCGGGGCCGCCCTGGAAGAACTGGCGATCCGTCAGCACCGACAGGCAGGCCGCGCTCACCTGGCCATCGCCCATGGCGTAGCTCTGGGCGATGTCGGCCGGCACGAAATCCTCGCGCAGCAGCCCCTTGCTCGGGCTGGCCTTCTTGATCTCGGCGATCACCGCGGCCTGGCCGGCGGCGATCTTCGCGCGCAGCGCACCGACGAAATCGCGCGTGAGCAGGCGGCTCTCGGCGTCCTCGCGCACGGCTTCCAGCGATTTTTTCTTGCGTGCGGCGGCGACTTCCTCGCGCTTGACCGCGACGATTTTCTGCAGGATGTCACTCATGGTAGGTTCTTTCGGGTCTGGCGCATGGGGCTGGTTTCAGTCCGGCTGGCCGGTGAAGGCCACCAGTTCGCGCAGCTTGGCGAGCGCCGCGCCGGATTCGAGCGTGCGACGCGCCAGCGCGATGCCCTGCGCCATGTCGGGCGCGACGTTGGCCGCGTACAGCGCCACGCCGGCGTTGAGCACGACAATCTCGCGCGCGGCCTTGAGCGACGGATCATCGCGGTTTTCCAGCACACCCATGAGCATGTCACGCGATTCCTCGGGCGTGTTCACGCGCAGCGCGCGGGTGCTGGCCATGGTCATCCCGAAGTCCTCGGGATGGATTTCGTACTCGACCACCTCGCCGTTGCGCAGCTCGCCGACCATGGTGGCCGAGCCCAGGCTGACTTCGTCGAGGCCGTCGCGGCCGTAGACCACCACGGCATGCTCGGCGCCCAGGCGCTGCAGCGCGCGCACCTGGATGCCGACCAGATCGGGGTGGAACACGCCCATCAGGATGTTGGGCGCGCCGGCCGGGTTCGTCAGCGGGCCGAGGATGTTGAAGATGGTCTTGATGCCCAGTTCCTTGCGCACCGGCGCCACGTTCTTCATGGCGGGGTGGTGGTTGGGCGCGAACATGAAGCCCACGCCGACGCGCTCGATGCTGCGCGCGATCTGCTCTGGCGTGAGGTTGATGTTGACGCCCAGCGCCTCGAGCACGTCGGCGCTGCCGCTCTTGCTCGAAACGCTGCGACCGCCGTGCTTGCTGACCTTGCCGCCCGCGGCGGCCACCACGAACATCGAGCAGGTGGAAATGTTGAAGGTGTGCGCACCGTCACCGCCCGTGCCCACGATGTCCACGAGGTGGCGCGTATCGGCCACCGGCACCTTGGTGGAGAACTCGCGCATCACCTGCGCGGCGGCGGTGATCTCGCCGATGGTTTCCTTCTTCACGCGCAGGCCGGTGATGAGCGCGGCCATCATCACGGGCGACATCTCGCCACTCATGATGAGCCGCATGAGGTGCAGCATCTCGTCGTGAAAGATCTCGCGGTGCTCGATGGTGCGCTGCAGCGCCTCCTGCGGCGTGATGTGGTAGATGCGTTGGACCATGTCCTCTCCTCCTCAGGTCGTGGTGTGATG
This sequence comes from Pseudomonadota bacterium, assembly GCA_023415035.1. Taxonomy (GTDB): domain Bacteria; phylum Pseudomonadota; class Gammaproteobacteria; order Burkholderiales; family Burkholderiaceae_C; genus Hydrogenophaga. The sequence continues at coordinate 3,280 of JAEZLX010000159.1, forward strand.
ATCGGTGAAAGCCAGGCGCAGGCCGAAGCCGATAAAGAGCGCGCCAGCGGCGCGGTCCAGCCAGCCCATGGCATTGCGCAGCACCTGCACGCGCCGCGCGGCCCAGGCGGCCAACCACGCGTAGGCCAGGTTGACGGGCAGCGAGTTCAGGCTGAACAGCAGGCCCAGCAGCAGGAAGCTCACGGCCGGGCTCGCGGCATCGGCCGTGATGAACTGGGGCACGAAGGCCAGGAAGAACAAGACCACCTTGGGGTTGAGGACGTTGGTCAGGAACCCGCTGCGTGCCACCGCCCACAGGCTGTCGGGCACGCTGCCGGCGGCGTCCAGCGCCAGCCGGTCACCGCCACGCGCCAGCAGCAGGCGCACGCCCATCCACAGCAGGTAGGCCGCGCCGATCCACTTGACCACCGAGAAGGCCGTGGCCGAGGTGGCCAGCAGCGCCCCGAGCCCGGCCGCGGCCGCGACCACGTGCACGAAGCAGCCGCCGAGAATGCCCAGCGCCGCCACCGCCCCGGCGCGCGCGCCGCCACGCAGGCTGTGGCTCACGATGCACAGGACATCCGGGCCGGGCGAGAGGTTCAGCAGCCAGCCCGCCACCACAAACAGAAGGAGTGAGTGCAGATCGGGCATGGTCTGTCGCTTGTCTCAGTAGACCCCGGCGCGGGACTGTGTGGCTGCCGTTGCGCCCCGGTCTTTCGCGAAGAAGTCGCGAACCGCCGCGATCGCGTGGTCGATGCCGGCAGCATCGACGCCCAGGTGGGTGACGAAGCGCAGGCCGATCAGGCCCGTGGCCAGCACGCCGTGCGCGGCCAGGTGGTCCAGCAGCGCCGGTCCCTGGCCATCCGCGACGTCGACGAAGACGATGTTGGTTTCGGCCGAGCGCACCGTGATGCCCCCGATGCCGGCCAGGCCGTCGGCCAGGCGCCGCGCATTGGCGTGGTCCTCGGCCAGGCGATCGACATGGTGATCCAGCGCGTGCAGCGCGCAGGCCGCGAGCAGCCCTGCCTGGCGCAGGCCGCCGCCGGCCATCTTGCGGATGCGCCGCGCGCGCGCGATCAGCTCCTGCGAGCCGCACAGGGCCGAACCGATGGGCGCGCCCAGACCCTTGCTGAAGCACACCGAGAGGCTGTCGAAGTGGTCGGCGATCTCGCGTACGCGCTCGTGAACACCCTGCCCCGGCCGCGCGCTGGCCACCGCCGCGTTGAACACGCGCGCGCCGTCCAGGTGCGTCTCCAGGCCGTGCTGTCGTGCCAGCGCCGTGGCTTCACCCAGGTAGTCGTCGGACATGACGTGGCCGTTCCAGGTGTTTTCCAGGCACAGCAGGCGAGTGCGCGCGAAGTGCGGATCGTCCGGCTTGATCGCCGAGGCAATGTCGGCCAGCGCCATGCGGCCCTGCGCGTCCTGCGCCAGAGGTTGCGGCTGCACGCTGCCGAACACCGCGGCGCCGCCACCTTCGTAGCGGTAGGTGTGCGCCAGCTGCCCGACGATGTACTCGTCGCCACGCCCGCAATGCGCCAGGATGCCGCACAGGTTGCTCTGCGTGCCCGAGGGCATGAACAGCGCGGCCTCCTTGCCTGTGATCCCGGCGATGCGCTCCTGCAGCGCGTTGACCGTGGGGTCGTCACTGAACACGTCGTCACCCAGCGGCGCGGCCATCATGGCCTCGCGCATCGCCGGGGTGGGCTGCGTGACGGTGTCGCTGCGCAGGTCGATGGTCTTGGTCTTCGTCATGCCTGGTCCAGGAAGTTCTTGAGCATCGCATGGCCGTGCTCGGTCAGGATGCTTTCGGGGTGGAACTGCACGCCCTCGATGGGCAGGGTCTTGTGGCGCACGCCCTGGATCTCGCCGTCGTCTTCACTGGTGGCCGTGACCTCCAGGCAGTCGGGCAGCGAGTCGCGTTCGATCACCAGCGAGTGGTAGCGGTTGACCGTGAAGCGCTCGGGCAGGTTCGCAAACACGCCCTGGCGGTCGGTGGCGATGACGCTGGTCTTGCCGTGCATCTGGCGGCCGGCGCGCACGATGCGCGCGCCGCAGGCCGCGCCGATGCTCTGGTGGCCCAGGCCCA
>JAEZLX010000012.1 GCA_023415035.1 Pseudomonadota bacterium
GCACTGAGGTTCATCGTCAGTGAACAGAGCGCAAGCCGCTATCAGACTTGTCCTACAAGCCAGACCAGCATTCGCTGATTTCCCTCGTGCGGTATCCACCCAAGAATGAATCCGAATTCCGGTACTCGCCAACGGCAACTCAAGGAGACCATTGATGCCAGACAACATCTACGAAGCACTTCGTGAAAGCCACGAGCTGCAGCGTTCCCTGTGCCGGAAGCTGCTGCGTGCCCGCCCGGGAGAAGGCAGACGCGAGGCTCTGTTCGATGAGTTGCGCACGGAACTTGCCGCACACGCAGCCGCGGAGGAGCGCTATCTCTATGCGCCAATCCTCATGGATGACATGGGCCTGGCGCCCTCTCGCCATGCGCTGGCGGAACACCACGACATCGACGAATGCGTCGAGGCGATGTCATCACTGGACACCGATGGCGATGCATGGCTCGAACATGCTCGCAAGCTCTCCGAGGAGGTTCATCACCACCTTCGGGAAGAAGAGAAGAAGTTCTTCCAGGTGTCCGGCAAGATCCTGTCAGACGCCGAGAAACAGCGACTGGCAGCGATACCGCCGGGACTACGAGCGCATGCGCCTCAAGCTGTCCGGGGGGTGATAGGCGAGCGAGTGGCTTGCGCCAGCCGATTCATGACCCAGCCCGCTGCGCACAGGCCAAAGGTGGCGGTCACTGTGACCGCCGATCCGTAGCCGTGGCAATTGAGGCTATTGTCCCCGCCGCCCTCGACAGCACATGACGCATCGGCCGGCATCACCGCTTCACGGCTGAACACGCAATGCACGCCGATACGGCCGTTGCGCGCTGCGCCATGTTGCCGGCGCAGACGGTAGCGCAACTGCGCCAGCAGCGGATCGTGCGTCACGTCGGCCAGATCGGCCACCTCCACCGCATGAGCCTGGCGTTTGCCGCCTGCGGCCCCCACGGTGATGAACGGTACGCGGGTACGCATCGCCCAATGGGCCATGGCCGTCTTGGCCTTGACCTGGTCACAGGCATCGACGACGGCCGAAGGTAAGGCCCCGTCTCCCATGATGACAGGCCAGTTTTCCGGCGTGACGAAATCGTCCACCACGGACACCGAGCACGCCGGGTTGATCTGAGCGATGCGCTCGCACATGGCTTGCGCCTTGGCCATGCCAAGCGTGCCGTCCAGTGCATGAATCTGCCGGTTGATGTTCGACTCGGCCACATGATCCATGTCGATCAGCGTCAGGCACCCCACCCCGCTGCGAGCCAGGGCCTCCACCGTCCAGGAGCCGACGCCCCCGATACCGACCACCACCACGTGGGCATCGAACAGGCGCTGTGCCGGGTCGGCACCGTAGAGGCGCCTGAGGCCGCCGAACCTGCGTTCCAGGTCGGCAACACTGGATTCGTTCATGTCATTCGCGCTCAAGCAGCCACATCTGGAAACGGAAACCACCGAGCGCCCCGAGCACGATGCCTGCAACGGCGATGACGCTGGTCAGACCGAGGGTCGACAGGCCCGACAGCCCCTGCCCCACCGTGCAACCCATGGCCGTGACGCCACCCACACCCATGAAGGCCGCGCCGATGAGGTGCAGTGCGGTGTCCTGCGTGCCGTGAAAACCTTCCCAGCGGAACTCGCGTGCCAGCAGGGCCTGCAGCCAGGCGCCCGCCACCACGCCGAAGACCGTCACCACACCCAGCGTCAGGCGCTTGGAGGTGTCGCTGAAATAAATCAGCCAGTCCAGGGTATAGGCCATCGGCGCGGTGAAGGTCAGCGCTTCCATGCGTCCCGAACTGGTGGCCAGGTACACCGGCTCAAGCGTCTCCGGATGCTCCGCCACGAAGCCCAGCCGGCCGCTGACCCACCACATGGCCGCGATCGTGGCACCGATCCCGAGTCCCGCAAGGATGCCGTTGCCGGTGCGGAAATCGGGACTCCACAGCGCCCAGACGACAAGGCCCACGCCCACGATCAGGGCGATGGCCAGCGACGTGGTCTGCGGATCGAGACCCGCGGATGCCGCGAGCGCCAGGGGAATCGAGGAGCCCGTTTCGATGTCGAAGGCGAACTTGTCAACCGTGGCAACTCGCGCCACTGCCGTGAACCCGCGCAGGGTGGCAAACGCAGCCAGGCCCATGACGAAAAAGACCACCAGCGACTTGAGGCTGCCACCACCGATGCGGACCAGCGTCTTGCTGCCGCAGCCTGACGCCAGCACCATGCCGAAGCCGAACAGCGCTCCTCCTGAGATCGCCGAAAGCCAGATGATGCGTCCGGAAGAGTAGATCGTCATCGAAGGATCGATCCAGCCTGCCCACGCCATGAGGTGGAAGCCGACCATGGCCACACCGACTGCCATCCCCCACATGCGCATGCGCACCCAGGAGCCCATGTTCACGATGTCGCTGATGGCACCCATCGTGCAAAAGTGCGTGCGTTGCGCGATGAACCCGAACACCACCGCGACCGCGAAGGCGGCCCAGAGAACAGATTGCTGGAGGGAAACAAATTCGGCGATTTCCATGGGGCGTGATTGTAGGAGGAGAGCATCAACCTCTTTCGCAGGTTGATCTCTCCCCCGCGCGCCCATGCGGCGC
>JAEZLX010000072.1 GCA_023415035.1 Pseudomonadota bacterium
TGCACCTGGACCGCATCTTCGTGCGCGGCCTGACACCGCTCGGGGCGCATGTGCCGCACGGACGTGTCTGGACACGCATGTCGGACCACCTTCCGCTGATCGGGGAATTCGGCCTGTGACCACGGCACACCATGCGCCCGGGATCCCCGAGCGCCCGGGGAGGTTGCGCCCGGGGCACGGGCTGGTGCTGCTGCAAAGCGGTCAGGCCTTTTTTCCCGCGCTGGTCCGCGCGATGGACGCGGCGCGCCAGTTCATCCACCTGGAGACCTACATCTTCGAGTTCTCGGGGGCGGCGCTGTCGGTGGCGGAGGCGCTGGAGCGCGCGGCCCGGCGCGGCGTGCTGGTGCGGCTGGTGATCGATGGCGTCGGCTCCCCGCGGATGCCCCTCGAGTGGCAGCGCCGTTTCGCTGCGGCGGGCGTGCGCTGGCGCCACTATGCGCCGCTGGGAAAGCTGGGTCTGCTGATCCCGAGCCGATGGCGCCGGCTGCACCGCAAGCTGTGCGTGGTTGACGGTGTGCTGGGTTTTTGCGGTGGCATCAACATCATCGATGACCTTGAGGACGTGCTGCTGGGGCGGCTGACTGTGCCGAGGCTGGATTTCTCGCTGCAGGTCCATGGGCCGATCGTGCGCGAGATGACGGCCACCATGGAGCAGCTGTGGTGGCGCCTGCAGGCGGTGCGCAAGGCGCGCCAGCGCGAGTTCACCGCCGCGTGGGAGGCCTTGCGAGCCACCCTGCCGGTGGGCGACTTCTCGCGCCTGAAGGGGGCGGATGACGACGCCGGGCTGCCGGTCGCGGTGGACGGCGCTGCCGCGGCCCTGCTGCTGCGCGACAACATCAGCCACCGCGGCGACATCGAGCGCGCCTACCTCAAGGCCATCGGTGAGGCCCGTCATGAAGTGATCATCGCCAACGCCTATTTCATTCCCGGCCGCCGCCTGAGGCGTGCCCTGCTCCTGGCGGCGGCTCGCGGTGTGCGCGTGCGGCTGCTGCTGCAAGGCAAGTACGAGCATTTCCTGCAGTACCACGCGGCGCGGCCGGTGTTCGCGCGGCTGGTGCGGGCGGGCGTCGAAATCCTGGAGTACGCTCCCAGTGCGCTCCATGCCAAGGTGGCCGTGATCGACCGGCGCTGGGCCACGGTAGGTTCGACCAACCTCGATCCGCTGTCGCTGCTGCTGGCTCGTGAAGCCAACGTGATGACGACCGACCGGCGCTTTGCCGAGCGGCTGCACGAGTGCCTAGACCAGATCCTGCGTGAAGCCGGCCGCCCGATCGACGCCGTCAGCCTGGCGGCGCGTCCCTGGCGCCAGCGTGTGCTGGACCGGCTGGCGTTCGGCATCATGCGCACGGTGCTGTTTGTCACCGGCCATCGCTACTGAAACGCCACCACGCACTGCACTGCGCAATCCCGTATGGCTCCCGACGTGGCGTCCGTGGTGTTAGCATGCCCCATGCTCATGAAATCCGACACCGACATGACCCAAGCCGACCCAGCCGCTGCGGATGAAGGCGTGCCCGTTTCCGTGAAGATCCGCGAGCGCCTCAAGGCCGCACGCCACCGTTTCCACTCCAATGACAACATCGCTGACTTCATCGAACCGGGCGAGCTGGAGCTGCTGCTCGACGAGGTCACGGAGAAGATGCAGGGCGTGCTCGACAGCATGGTCATCGACACGCACAGCGACCACAACACCGAGAACACGGCCCGGCGCGTGGCCAAGATGTACCTCAAGGAGGTATTCGCCGGCCGTTACGTCAAGGGGCCGGCCGTCACCGAGTTCCCCAACGCCGAGCATCTGAACGAGCTCATGATCGTCGGGCCGATCACCGTGCGCAGCGCCTGCTCGCACCATTTCTGCCCGGTCATCGGCAAGCTGTGGATCGGTGTCATGCCCAACGAGCACACCAACGTCATCGGCCTGTCCAAGTATGCGCGTCTGGCCGAATGGATCATGGGCCGGCCCCAGATCCAGGAGGAGGCCGTCATCCAGCTGGCCGACCTGATCCAGGAAAAGACCCAGCCCGACGGCCTGGCCATCGTCATGGAGGCCAGCCACTACTGCATGGCCTGGCGCGGTGTGAAGGACATGGACAGCAAGATGATCAACTCGGTCATGCGAGGCGTGTTCCTCAAGGACTCGACGCTGCGCCGCGAATTCCTCTCGCTCATTCCCCGTCAACCCTGATTGGAACGCTTCGCCATGCTGGTCCGTTTGCTCTACGTCAGTCGCGCGGTGGATAAGGACTGCAACAAGGCAGCCATCGAGTCCATCCTCGAGGCCTCCCGGGCGCACAACCTGCACAACGGCATCACGGGTGTGCTGTGCTACGGTGGCGGCATTTTCCTGCAGGCCATCGAGGGCGGGCGCAACGCGGTCAACAGCCTGTACAACCATATCGTCACCGACGAGCGCCACACCGACGTGGTGCTGCTGCACTACGAGGAAATCTCCGAGCGCCGCTTCGGTGGCTGGACGATGGGGCAGGTCAACCTGGCCAAGCTCAACACCTCGATCGTGCTCAAGTACTCCGAGCGGCCCGAGTTCGATCCTTACAGCGTCTCTGGCCAGATGTCGCTGGCCCTGCTCGAAGAGTTGATGGCCACTGCGAGCATCATCGGCCGGGCCTGACGGGCGCCGGCCCACGCGTGCCGCGCTGACAGCGGCACGCAAACCCTGACCTGCGTCAAGGCGCCTTGATGCGGGCCGGGGCATACTGGATGATCAAGGCGCAACCGCCTTTGTCCATCCATAGTTCCGCCTCATCATGCTGAGCCACACCCGAGCATCCAAGCACGTGGATACGCGCTGCCCACGGCATCGCCCGCACGAGGACGTGCAGGCCCTGCTCACGGGCTGCCTTTTCGTGGCGCTGGGCGTGGTGTTGTTCCGTCAGGCAGGCCTGTTCGCGGGTGGAACGGCGGGCCTGGCATTCCTGCTGCACTACACGACGGGCTGGAGTTTTGGCCTGATGTTCTTCCTGGTCAACCTGCCGTTCTACTGGCTGGCATGGCGGCGGCTGGGCGTGGCTTTCACGGTCAAGACGTTTTCAGCCGTGGCGCTGCTGTCGGTGTTTTCCGAGGTCGTGCCGCGCTGGATCGACATCGGCCGCCTGGATACCGGGTTTGCGTCCGTTGCCGGCGGCCTGCTGATCGGCGCCGGGATGCTGATGCTGTTCCGTCACAAAGCCAGCCTGGGGGGCTTCAACGTGCTGGTGCTGTGGCTGCAGGAGCGCTTCGGCTGGCGTGCCGGTCACATTCAGATGGGGATGGACTGCGCGATCGTGCTGATCGCGCTCGCGACGATGGGTGGCGAGCAGGTGCTCTGGTCGGTGGTCGGCGCCGTGGTGCTGAACCTGATCCTGGCCGTCAACCACCGGCCGGGCCGCTACACCGCGGTCTGAGCGGATTCGTGCCGACTGCTGCAGACGGGGCAAAGGGGCTGACGTTGCAGCGCGACGGTGTGGAAGGCCAGGTCACGGGCGTCGATCATGGTGAGGCGGCCGGTCTGGCGTGAGCCCAGGCCGGCCAGCAGCTTGAGTGCCTCGGCAGCCTGCAGCGTTCCGACGATGCCCACCAGCGGGGCGAATACACCCATGGTGGCGCACAGCGCTTCTTCCACGGGCGAGCCGGGCGGAAAGACGCAGGCGTAGCAGGGCGAGCCGCTCTGGCGCGTGTCGAACACGGCCAGCTGCCCGTCCATGCGGATGGCGGCACCCGACACCAGAGGCCGCGCGTGACGCACGCAGGCGCGGTTGATGAGCTGGCGGGTAGCGAAGTTGTCGGTGCAGTCCAGCACCACGTCGGCGGAGGGCACCAGCCGGTCGAGCAGGGCGTCGTCGGCGCGCATCTGCACCACATCCACTTGAGGATCGGGGTTGATGGCGGCGATGGCCTCGCGCACGGAAGAGGCCTTGGGCTGGCCGATGCGGGCAAGGTTGTGGGCGATCTGGCGCTGCAGGTTGGTGGCATCGACCGTATCGTGATCGACCACCGTGATGCGTCCGACGCCGGCGCTGCCCAGATACAGGGCGACCGGCGAACCCAGACCGCCGGCACCGATGATCAGGGCGTGCGAGGCCAGCAGCCTCTCCTGGCCTTCGACCCCCAGTTCATCGAGCAGGATGTGGCGCGAATAGCGCAGCAGCTGGGCGTCGTCCATGGGCGAAATCCGGGCACGCCAGCGGCATGCCCGGCAAGCGTCACTCCTGCTCGGTATCCTCGGACTTTTCGGGGCGTGTGGTCAGCGTCTTGCTGGCCACCACGGGCAGGCCCTTGAGGTGGTTCAGGGCCTGCTGGAGCTGGAAGTCCTTGTCGCTGCCGAGCTCGGGCACCAGGCGCTGGTTGGGGTTCTTGCGCAGCTCTTCCTCAAGCTTCTTGCGGGCTTCCTCACGTTCCTGCTCGCGCTGCTTCTCGGCTTCCCGTTCGGCTTCGGTCAGGCTGCCGTTCGAGTTGCCGTTGCCCAGGTGCTTCTGCAGGTCCGCCTCGCGGGTGCGCAGGGCGGCGAACACGTTGCCCTCGGCCGTTTCGTCGACCATGATGTCGGGCACGATGCCGCGCGCCTGGATCGAGGTGCCGCTGGGCGTGTAGTAGCGCGCCGTGGTGAGCTTGATGCCGGTGTCGGGGCCGAGCGGGCGCACGGTCTGCACCGAGCCCTTGCCGAAGGTCTGGCTGCCGATGAGCGTGGCGCGCTTGTGGTCCTGCAGCGCGCCGGCCACGATCTCGCTGGCCGAGGCGGAGCCTTCATTGACCAGCACCACCAGGGGAATGCGCTTGAGGGCGCCGCCGGTGGCGTGCGTCAGGCGCTGGATCGGGTCGGAGCCGCCACGGCGCAGGTAGTGCTGCGGCACGGTCTTGTAGACGGCCTGGCTTTCCTGCAGCTGGCCGTTGGTCGAGACCACGGTGACGTTCTCGGGCAGGAAGGCGGCCGAGATGGCCACCGCCGCATCCAGCAGGCCGCCCGGATCGTTGCGCAGATCCAGCACCATGCCCTTGACGTCCGGGTTCGACTTGTAGATTTCCTCGACCTTGCGCGCGAAATCCTCGACCGTGCGTTCCTGGAACTGCGACAGGCGCACCCAGGCGTAGCCGGGCTCGACGACGCGGGCCTTGACGCTCTGTGTCTTGATTTCCTCGCGGATGATGGTCACGGGGAAGGTGCGGTTCTCGTCCTTGCGGAAGATGGTCAGCACGACCTTCGTGCGGGGCTCGCCGCGCATGCGCTTGACCGCGTCGTTGATGGTCATGCCCTTGACCATCGTGTCGTCGATCTTGGTGATCAGGTCGCCGGGCATGAGGCCGGTGCGGTAGGCGGGAGAGTCCTCGATCGGCGAGACCACCTTGACCAGGCCATCCTCCATCGTGATCTCGATGCCGACTCCGACAAACCGGCCGCTGGTGCTCTCGCGGAATTCCTTGAAGGCCTTCTTGTCGAAGTACTGCGAATGGGGGTCCAGGCTGGCGACCATGCCCGAGATGGCGTCGGAGATCAGCTTTTTCTCGTCCACCGGCTCGACATAGTCGGTCTTGATCATCCCGAACACCTGGGCCAGCTGCTGCAACTCCTCAAGCGGCAAGGGCGATAGCGAGCCCCTCGCCACAGCCTGCAGCTGCACCGTGGTGAGCGCGCCGGTGACCGCACCAATGGCGATCCAGCCCGCGATGCGGAGTTTGTGACTGACTTGCTTACCCATCCGTGGATCCCATCAAACTAGAGCCGCCCTTGCCGGCATCGCGTGCCGGCAAGGCAATATACACCTTGGATGCCAAGCCCGGGATTCGGTTCCGCATCCCGGGGTGGCACCCGTGCGGGTTCAGCCCTGCTTGCTGCCCTGGGCGGCCACGGCAGCGGCGGCACGGGCGGCAGCCTCGGCGTCGCCCAGGTAGTAGTGGCGGATGGGCTTGAGCTCGGCGTCCAGCTCGTAGACCAGCGGGATGCCGTTGGGGATGTTCAGGCCCACGATGTCGCTGTCCGAGATGTTGTCCAGGTACTTGACCAGGGCACGGATGGAGTTGCCGTGGGCAGCCACGACCACACGGCGGCCGCTGCGGATGGCCGGGGCGAGGGCCTCGTTCCAGAACGGGATGACGCGGGCGACGGTGTCCTTGAGGCACTCGGTCAGGGGCACGTCGGCCGGATCCAGCTTCTCGTAGCGACGGTCGGCGCGCTCGCTGCGCGGATCGGTGGGCTCCAGGGCCGGCGGCGGGGTGTCGTAGCTGCGGCGCCAGACCAGCACCTGATCGTCACCGTACTGCTTGGCCATGTCGGCCTTGTTCAGGCCCTGCAGGGCGCCGTAGTGGCGCTCGTTGAGGCGCCAGCTCTTGACCACGGGCAGCCAGGTGCGGTCCATGGCGTCGAGCACGTGCCACAGGGTGTGGATGGCCCGCTTGAGCACGCTGGTGTAGGCCACGTCGAAGTCGTAGCCCTCGGCCTTGAGCAGCTGGCCGGCCGAGATGGCCTGCGACACGCCGGTCGGGGTCAGGTCGACGTCGGTCCAGCCGGTGAAGCGGTTTTCGAGATTCCAGATGGATTCGCCGTGGCGAATCAGGACGAGCTTGTACATGGGAGGTATCCGGTCGTTGATGCCGGGTATCGGGACCCGGGGCGAGGGGATGTCGCGGGCGGCCTGCCCACGGCACAAGCCGTCATTCTAAAATCCCCGCTCCACAACCAAGGTGACCCTGTGAGCTTCTTTCTCGAAAACTGGACTTTGTTTGCCGTGGCCATCGCATCTGGCGCCATGCTGCTGTGGCCGGCGGCCAAGGGCGGTGCCCTCGGCGGCCTGACCCCGACGGATGCCGTGCAGCTGATGAACCGCGAAAAGGCGGTGGTGGTCGACGTGTGCACCGCGGACGAATTCGCGGCCGGCCACATCAAGGGCGCCAAGCACGTGCCGCTGGAAGAGCTGGAGTCGCGCCTGCCCACCGTGGTCAAGAACAAGGCGGTGCCGCTGATTCTGGTCTGCGCCTCGGGCAAGCGCTCGGGCCGCGCGGTGGCCGTGGCGCGCAAGCTCGGCTACGAGAAGGCGCAATCCCTGAGCGGCGGCATGGGTGCCTGGCGCTCGGCCAGCCTGCCGGTCGAAAAAGCCTGATCATGGAGGCCTGAAAGGAATTCCATGGCTGCCCAGGTCAAGATCTACTCCAGCGATTACTGCCCCTATTGCATGCGCGCCAAGGCCCTGTTGCAGGCGCGCGGGGTCACCGACTACGAGGAAATCGTGGTCGATGGCCGCCCCGACGTGCGTGCCGTCATGACCGAGATCACGGGCCGCACCAGTGTGCCCCAGATCTTCATCGGCGAGCGGCACGTGGGCGGATGCGACGACCTGCACGCGCTGGACGCCCGCGGCGAGCTGGTGCCGCTGCTGGCCGGCTGAGCCGGCGCCTCCCGGGATCCCTTGCGCTTGCTGAGATAATGCCCGGTGGTACCCGCCGCGGCACCGGTTGCCCGGCGGTCTTTTCATTCGACATCCACCGAAAGTCATCCATGGCCGATCAAGATCCCGTTTTCCAGATCCAGCGTGTCTACATGAAGGAGGCCTCGCTGGAGCAGCCCAATTCGCCCGCGATCCTGCTCGAGCAGGAGCAGCCGACGGTGGACATCCAGTTGGGCGTGGAAGCGCAGCAGGCGGCTGAAGGCGTCTACGAGATCGCCGTGACCGCCACGGTCCAGACCAAGATCAAGGAAAAGACCGTGTTCCTGGTCGAGGTCAAGCAGGCGGGCATCTTCGAAATCCGCAACCTGCCCCAGGACCAGCTGGGCCCGATCATGGGCATCGCCTGCCCGCAGATCGTCTATCCCTACCTGCGCGGCAACGTGGCCGACATGATCCAGCGCGCCGGCTTCCCGCCCGTGCACCTGGCCGAAATCAACTTCCAGGCGATGTACGAGCAGCAGCAGGCCCAGCAGGCCGCCGCGAACGGTTCGAACGCCGCCCAGTAAGCGCGACGGCTCATGCGGATCGTGGTTCTTGGCGCGGGCGCCTGGGGCACGGCCGTGGCCATCAGCGCCGCCCGGCACGCCGGGCATGAGGTGACCCTCTGGGCCCGCGACGCGGCCCAGGCGCAGGCCATGCAGGAGCAGCGCGAGAACGCACGCTACCTGCCCGGTATCCCTTTTCCGCCGTCACTGGCCATGACCGGTGGCGAGGCCGCGTTCGACGCGGCGGTGGCCGGTGCCGATCTGATCGTCATCGGCTCGCCCATGGCCGCCTTGCGGGGCATGCTGGTGCGCCTGCGCGATCAGGCGGTGCCGGTGGCCTGGCTGTGCAAGGGCTTCGAGCTGCCCCAGGCAGAGGGCCCCGGATGGGGTCTGATGGCCCACGAGGTGCAGGCCGATGCGGCGCCGGGCCTGCTGGCGGGTGTGCTCAGCGGCCCCAGCTTCGCGCAGGAGGTGGGCAGAGGTCAGCCGACCGCGCTGGTGGCGGCGAGCCACCACGAGGCGGTGAGGGAGGCCCTGGTGGCCGCCTTCCACAGCAGCAGCCTGAGGGTCTATGCCAACGAGGACATTGTCGGGGTCGAGGTCGGCGGCGCGGTCAAGAACGTGCTGGCCATCGCGACCGGCCTGTGCGACGGGCTGGAGCTCGGTCTCAACGCCCGGGCAGCCCTGGTCACCCGCGGCCTGGCGGAAATGACACGGCTGGGCATCGCGCTGGGGGCGCGGCCTGACACCTTCATGGGCCTGTCGGGGCTGGGGGATCTGGTGCTGACAGCCACCGGCGACCTCTCGCGCAACCGGCGCGTCGGCCAACTGCTGGCGCAGGGCCTGTCGTTGCAGCAGGCGGTCGATTCGCTGGGGCATGTGGCCGAGGGCGTCTACAGTGCCCGCACGGTCGTGCAGCGCGCCCGTGCGCTGGGGGTGGAGATGCCCATCAGCGAAGGCGTGGTGGCACTGCTGGAGGGACGGCTGCGCCCTGAGGAAGCCGTGAGTGCCCTGATGGAGCGCGATCCCAAGCAGGAAGGCGGCTTCTGAGCCGCCGGCTTCAGATCTCGAAGTTGTCGATCAGGCGCGTCTTGCCCAGACGCGCGGCGCCCAGCACCACCAGCGACTGCGGCGCCACGGCGTCGGCAGCCGTTGGCGGCTGCAAATCCTGGCGGCGGCGCACCGTCATGTAGTCGGGTGCCCAGCCGCGCGCGGCCAGCGCCTCCATCGCGCGCTGTTCCAGCCCGGCCCGTTGCCCGGGCAGGGCACTGCCTGCGGCCAGCGCGTCGCGCGCCAGGTCGCGCAGCGTCAGCGACAGCTGCACCGCCTCGGCACGCTCGGATTCGCTCAGGTAGCCGTTGCGCGAGCTCAGCGCCAGGCCGTCGGCGGCGCGCCGGGTTTCCTCGCCCACGATGGTGACGGGCATGGCGAACTGCTCCACCATGCGGCGGATGATCATCTGCTGCTGGTAGTCCTTCTTCCCGAAAACGGCGTGACCCTGCGCCGTGCTGCGGGCGAAGACGCACTGGAACAGCTTCATGACCACGGTGCACACACCGGTGAAGAAGCCGGGCCGGAAGTGCCCTTCGAGGATGTCGGCCAGCTCGGCCGGCGGCTGCACCTTGAAGACCTGGGGCTCGGGGTAGAGGTCGTTTTCGGAGGGGGCGAAGACGATGTCGCAGCCGACCTCGGCCAGCTTGGCGCAGTCGGCTTCCAGGGTGCGAGGGTAGGTGTCGAAGTCCTCGTTGGGCGCGAACTGCAGACGATTGACGAAGATGCTGGCCACGGTCACGTCGCCCAGCGATCGGGCGGTGCGCACCAGGCCGATGTGGCCATCGTGCAGGTTGCCCATGGTGGGCACGAAGGCGGGCGAGGCGTGGGACGCCAGCGCGGCGCGAAGGTCATCGATCGTGTGGACGAGTTTCATGGGAATTCGGAATGGGTAGGGTGCGGGTGGCCAGGCTGCGATCACCAGGCGTGCAGGCTGTCGTCGGGGAAGGTGCCATGCTTGACGGCCTGGACGTAGGCTTCCATGGCCTCGCGCACGCTGCCGGCGCCTTCCATGAAGTTGCGCACGAATTTGGGATTCTTGCCCAGATTGATGCCCAGCATGTCGTGCATCACCAGCACCTGCCCGGCCGTGCCCTTGCCGGCACCGATGCCGATGGTGTGGCAGGTCTTGAGTTCCTGCGTGATTTCGGCGGACAGGACGGCCGGCACCATCTCCAGCACCAGCATGGCAGCGCCGGCTTCCTGCAGCTCCAGCGCGTGGCGGCGCAGTTGCAGCGCTGCGGTCTCGTCGCGACCCTGGACGCGATACCCGCCCAGCGAATGAACGGTCTGCGGGGTCAGGCCCAGGTGGGCACAGACCGGGATGCCGCGATCGACCAGGAAACGCACGGTTTCGGCTGTCCAGCCGCCGCCTTCGAGCTTGACCATGTGGGCGCCGGCGCGCAGCAGCGCGGTGGCGCTGCGCAGGGCCTGTTCCCTGGATTCGTGGTAGCTGCCGAAAGGCAGGTCGCCGATCACCCAGGCTGTGCCTTGCGCGCGCTGCAGGCCGCGCACCACGCTTTCGACGTGGTAGCACATGGCTTCCATCGTGACGCCGGTGGTGCTGGGCAGGCCCTGGCAAACCATGCCCAGGGAATCGCCGACTAGGATGCACTCCACGCCGGCGGCATCGGCCACGGCGGCGAAGGTGGCGTCGTAGGCGGTGAGCATGGTGATCTTCTCGCCGCGGGCGCGCATCTCGGCCAGGCGCGGCAGGCTGACGGGTTTGCGCGGAGGCAGCGGTGAGGCCGAGGGCAGCGTGCCGTAGGGCGTGACCTGGGAGGAAGGTTGTGAAGTGGTGTTCATTGGCAATCGTGCCGGGATCGTCTGCACAGAAATTCCGGAATGGGGCGCACTATAGACCATGTGGGTAAGGCGCAGGCGTTATGCTCGGGGCCCATGAAACAGCTGCACGATCTTGACGATGCCAATCTGGCCGTGCGTGCCCTTGCGCCAGCCGGTATTGGCCGCATATGCGTCAGGGGCCTGGCCAGGGGGGTCAAGGCCGTGGTTATTTCCATGCGATTTGCAGTGCTTTGACCGGACCCGCCATGAATACCGCCACAGTCAACGACGAGCTCGTCATCGATGTCGAGTATGAACAGCCAGCCTGCCCGACCCGGCATGCGTGGGCGAGGGTGCCGGTCGAACCGACACAGGAGCAGCGTGCCGAGCTCAAGGCGCGCGTGCGGCGCCTGCTGAAAGAGCGCAACGCGGTGATGGTCTCGCACTACTACGTGCACCCCGACCTGCAGGACCTGGCACTGGAGACGGGCGGCATCGTCAGCGATTCGCTGGAGATGGCCCGCTTCGGACGCGACCACCCCGCGACCACGCTGGTGGTCTCGGGCGTGCGCTTCATGGGGGAGACGGCCAAGATCCTCTCGCCCGAAAAGACCGTCCTCATGCCCGATCTGGACGCCAACTGCTCGCTCGATCTGGGTTGTCCCGTCGGCGCCTTCAGTGCGTTCTGCGATGCCCACCCGGACCGCATGGTGGTGGTCTATGCCAACACCAGCGCCGCCGTGAAGGCGCGCGCCGACTGGCTGGTGACCTCCAGCTGCGCGCTGGAGATCGTGAGCGCCCTCAAGGACAAGGGGCACAAGATCCTCTGGGCGCCCGACAAGCACCTGGGCAGCTACATCCAGCGCGAAACCGGCGCCGACATGGTGTTCTGGGAAGGTTCGTGCATCGTGCACGACGAGTTCAAGGCCTTCGAGCTGGAAGCCCTGATGAAGGAGCATCCCGATGCCAAGGTGCTGGTGCATCCGGAAAGCCCGGCTGACGTGATCGCCCTGGCCGATGCGGTCGGCTCCACCTCGGCCATCCTGAAGGCGGCCAGGGAGATGGATGCGCGCGAGTTCATTGTCGCCACCGACAACGGCATGATGCACATGCTGCGCCAGCTCAACCCGGGCAAGGTGTTCATCGAGGCGCCGACGGCAGGCAACAGCGCCACCTGCAAGAGCTGCGCGCACTGCCCCTGGATGGCCATGAACGGCCTGGCCGGTGTGGCCCGCGTGCTGGAATCCGGGCTGAACGAGATCCATGTGGACCCGGCGCTGATCGACCGCGCGCGTCTGCCGATCGACCGCATGCTGGCCTTCACGGCGGCGCACAAGGCGGGCCACGACGCCGGTGCCCTGGTGCCGAACATCGGCGCGGCTTGAGGGCGCTTTCAGGCCGCTTGTGCTGCCATCCGGGGCCTTGGCCCGGTTCTGCGTCAGCGGCTTCCGGGCAGGAACGCACAGCCAAAAAGAAAGGCTCTGTCACCTAATCGTGTTGGCGGGTAAGATGGTGCACCATGCGCCGTCGCGACTTCCAGCGGCTTGTCGACTCTCTCAAGAGCCTGAGCCCGCACCAACTCCATCAGC
>JAEZLX010000077.1 GCA_023415035.1 Pseudomonadota bacterium
CGCCCTCATGACGCCCGAACAGGTGGCCGAAGCCCTGGGTGTGGCACCCAGCGACGTGCTGCAGGAGCTGGAGGCAGGCAACCTCAAGGGACGCAAGATCGGCACCCAGTGGCGGGTGCCGCAGGCGGCTCTGGACGAGTTCCTGAAAGGCTGAGCGGCTCGGCGCGTATGCAACAGGGCGAGGTTTCGGCCAGGCAGAAGCTCTCGTGCCCGGCCTGTGGTGGCGAGGCTCAGTGGAACCCGGCCAGACAGGCACTTGTCTGCGCCTATTGCGGCACCGAGTCACGCTACGAGCTGCAGGCCGACGGCGAGATCGTCGAACACGACCTGCTGGCGGCATTGCAGGCGATCCCGCGCGGGGCGCGGGGCTGGCAGGACGACCGGCGTTCGGTGCGCTGCCAGCACTGCCAGGCGATCAGCGTGTTCTCGGCCGCTCAGCAGGGAAAGGCCTGCGATTTCTGCGGTTCGACCGCGCTGGTGCCGTTCGAGGAGGAGGCCGAGGGTGTCATCCGTCCCGAGAGCCTGCTGCCTTTTGCCATTGACGGGCCGCGAGCCCGTGACCGGGTGCGTCAGTGGTACGGCTCGCGTTTCTGGGCGCCCAACAACCTGCGCAGCAAGGCCCTGACGGACACGCTGCACGGCGTCTACCTGCCGTACTGGACCTTCGACGCCGATGTGAGCGCCAGCTACACGGCCGAAGGTGGCGAGTACTATGAAGACAGGGATGGCCGGCGGCAGGTACGCTGGTTCCCCGTGTCCGGGCACGTGCGCCATTTCTTCGACGACACGCTGGTGTGTGCCTCGCGTGGCGTGCATCCGCGCCTGATCCAGGCGGTGGAGCCTTTCCCGACGAGTTCGGAGCGTCTGAAGCCCTACGATCCGGGCTACCTCAGTGGCTGGACGGTGGAGCGCTACCAGCTCGACCTGGTTGGCGCCGCGCAGCGTGGGCGCGACCGCATGATGGCAGCGATCCGGCAGATGTGCGCCCAGGACATCCGAGCCGACACTCACCGAAACCTGCGGGTCTCGGCGCATTTCGACCGCCAGACTTTCAAGCACGTGCTGCTGCCAGTGTGGCTGGTGGGTTACCGCTACGGCACGCGCGACTATCAGGTGGTTGTCAACGGCGCGACCGGGCAGGTCGCGGGCGAGTACCCCAAGAGCTGGGTCAAGATCACGATCGCGGTGCTGCTGGCCCTGGTGGTGCTGGCGGTATTTGCCTGGCTGCAAGGCGGCTGAGCCGGGACGCCCCGGATCTGACCGCCAGCGTCATGCGCCGGCAAACACCACGCCGCGGGCCGCCCCGCGTGAGGTCCAATCAGACATGCCCCATCAGTGCATGACCACGGGCATCTGCGCCAGGCTGGCGTAGCCTTCCAGCGTGTCCTCGACTTCCTCCTGCGAGGGCGTGTTCTGCTGCCAGGCCTGGATGCGCTGCTGGAACAGCTCCGCCCAGGACCCGTCCAGGTACACCTCCTTGCCCGAGCGCTTGTCCACGATTTCGAAGCCGTGGCGAGGCATCTGGGGCAAGCTGTCCTGGTCCGGCGAGGACGCGTCGGCGGCGTTGGCCAGGATGTGGACGACCGCAAAGGATTCGGAGTCGTAGAGCATGTGCATGACCGTCATATCCTTTTCGAGCAATTCGGCTGGTACCTGTGTCACTTATATCGGCAAATCCTGTGCAGGGACATGGCTTCGTTGCCTGTTAGATAGGGATATCTGTCTGCGGTTCAAGAGGCGTGGTTTATTTCTCACAAACGCGCAGGAAACGGATCTGGCGCCCCCGCGCTGCGCGGGGTGAGCGGCACCTTCATTGTGAGGGTGCCTGTGCGGCAGGGACGGGCAGCGGCATGTCGATGAGCTGGTCGACGAAATCGCCATTGGCCTCGCTGATGCGGATGCGCGCGGGCAGGAAGTCCAGCGCGGGCGTGAGCCAGATCTGGACTTTGCGGTCGCGCTCGCGCCTGGGCTGGCGGCTCAGGCGGATGGTCGGGAGGCGCTGGCCATCCACCTCCAGCACATCAGGTCCGTCGACCACGAAGTCCCACAGTTCGAGGTTGGAGACGTCGGTCACCGGCAGGCGGATGGTGCTGCCCGGTGGCCAGGCGTCCGGCCTGGCCAGGAACAGGGCGCTCAGTTGCAGGGCGACGGAGAGGCGGTCCTGCGTGCCGGCCTGCAGGGGGGCGTCGCCGCCATGGTGGAAGCGCAGGCGCTGGCTGGCGGTGTCGAGTGTGGCGCGGCGTTCGCGCCGGCTGTGGTCGATGAAGGTTTCCGGGTGCAGGCCCTGCGCGTCGATGCGGCCCTCGCTGCGCTGTTCCCGGCGGCCGACGAGGAAGGCACTGACGCTGGCCTTGGCTTCGTAACGCTGGCCATCGTGTCGCAGGCTCATCGAGCTGCGTGCGTGGTAGTTGAACCCTTTCGCGTGTCCTTCCACAACATAGCGCAGGTCGATGGCCGCGGGCAGCTGCGCGGGCGGCAGCTCGGCCAGGGCCTCCCCCGGTGCCGGCGAGGCGGCGTCGGTCGTGGGGGCCGATGCCGCTGCGTCCGACGCGGCATGCTGTGCCGGGGCGTCCATGTCGGCGGGCTGGGGCTCGGGCGCCGGCATGGCCAGCCCGTCCGTGGGCGGCATCGCTTCGTCCACCTCGGTGGGAGCCGCCTCCAGGCCCGAAGACGCGTCCGTTTCCGGCTCGGCTTCCACGGGCTCTTCGGGCGGCATCACGGGGGGAGAGGGTGC
>JAEZLX010000083.1 GCA_023415035.1 Pseudomonadota bacterium
GGCAAATCCACCTCGATCAACACGCTGACCCAGCAAAAGCGCCTGGCCTTCGCCTCCAAGACGCCGGGCCGCACGCAAAGCATCAACCTGTTCGCCCTGGG
This sequence comes from Pseudomonadota bacterium, assembly GCA_023415035.1. Taxonomy (GTDB): domain Bacteria; phylum Pseudomonadota; class Gammaproteobacteria; order Burkholderiales; family Burkholderiaceae_C; genus Hydrogenophaga. The sequence goes on from JAEZLX010000083.1 coordinate 102, forward strand.
CAAGCAGGGGGTGACCGATGCGGTGCTGGCCGACCTGCCGGGCTACGGCTACGCCGCCGTGCCGCAGGAGGCCAAGCTGCGCTGGCAGCGCGTGATGGCCAATTACCTGATCACCCGCCCCAACCTCAAGGGCGTGGTGCTGCTGTGCGACCCGCGCCTGGGCCTGACGGAGCTCGACGAAGCGCTGCTGGAGATCATCCGGCCTCGCGTCGAAGAAGGACTGCAGTTCCTCGTGCTGCTGACCAAGGCCGACAAGCTCAATCACGCCGAATCCACGAAGGCGCTGTCCATCGCGCGGCTCCAGTGTGGTGGCGGCCAGGCCATGCTGTTCTCTGCCCTGAAGAAGAAGGGGCTGGACGAGGTGGCCTGCCTGCTGTGGGACTGGTGTCACCCGCAGCCGTCGGCACCGCAGGCCTTGCCGGAAGACGGGCCGCCGGTCGCCCCCGGTCAGTAAGGGTAGGCCTCGCCTTCGGGCCGCGTCTTGAAGCGCTTGTGCACCCAGTAATACTGCTCGGGCATGGTGCGGATGGCCGCCTCGAGCTCGCGGTTCATGCGCGCCGTGTCGGCCACCACATCCTCGGTCGGAAAGTCCTGCCACACCGGCGTGAGCTCGGCAACATAGCCTTCGGGCGTCATGCGCGTGTACATCCCCACGACCTGCGCCTTGCCCAGCCGCGCGAAGCGTGAAAGCGAAGGCACGGTGGCCGCCTGGGGCACCGCGAAGAAAGGCACGAACACCGACGCGTTCGGACCGTGATCCAGGTCGGGCAGCAGATACAGCAGACCGCCCTTGCGCAAACACGCGATGATCGGCTTGACGCCGTCGGCCCGGTTCAGCATGCGCACGTTGCCAAAACGCTGGCGACCTGCCATGAACCACGCATCCAGCACCGGATCCGGGTTGGTGGCGAAGATGGAGGTCGATTCGCGCGGCGCGTACAGCATGATGGCGGTACCGCCGGCATCCATGCCGTAGAAGTGAGGCGCAAAGATGATGGTGGCCCTGTCACCCTCCAGCGCGCTCACGTCGCCCGCGAGCTTCAGGCGGCGCCTGACCACCGACTCTGGCGCCGACCAGAGCCAGCTGCGGTCGAGAAAAGTCTGGCAAAACGCCACGAAGGTGTCGCGCGCCAGCGCCTTGCGGCGCTCCGGCGGCATGTCGGGGAAGCACATCTGCAGGTTGCGCAGCACCACCTTGCGGCGTGGCGCGGCCAGCACGAACAGCACACGGCCCAGCACGCGGCCCAGGCCACGCAGCACCGGCAGCGGCAGCCAGGCCAGCCCGCGCATCAGGGCCACCCCGATGCGGCTGCCGTAGTGGCCCTGGATCTTCTTCGGGGAAGGATCGCGCTCTTCGTTCGGGAGGACACCGCTCATGCGTCCGCCTCCGGGGCCTGATGACGGGGATGCTTGTAGCGGCCATAACCCCACAGGTACTGCGTGGGGCACTGGCGGATCAGATGTTCCATGGCGCGGTTGATGTGCTCGACGGCCTGCTGCAGATCCTGCGGCAGCGGTTCCGGAAGCGGTTCGAAATACAGTTCATGGCCCCGCCCGGCCGGCAGCCGCTCGCAACGCGCCAGCACCACCGTGGCACCGGTCTGCAGCGCCAGCCGCGCCGCCAGTGTCATGGAATAAGCCGTCTTGCCGAAAAACGGCGCCCACACCCCCTGTCCGTCGGGCGGCACCTGGTCGGGCAGCAGGCCCACCGCTTCGCCCCGGCGCAAGGCCTTGAGCATCTGGCGCACGCCCTGCAGCGTGGTGGGCACGGCTTGCAGCCCCGGGCGGTTGCGCGCGGTTTGCATCATCTCGGCCAGCCAGGCCTGGCGCGCAGGACGGTAAAGAACGGTGATGGGCCCGTGCTCGGCCGACCAGCGCGAAGCAACCCCTTGCGCCGACAGTTCGAAGCAGCCCAGGTGGGGCGTCAGAAACAGGATGCCGCGGCCCTGGGCCCAAGCCTGTTCGACCACCTCGGCGCCGTGGATGGCCTTGACCGGCAGCCCGCGCAGCCACAGGCGGGGCAGCTCGGCCACCATGCGGCCGGCATGGCCGACGGCAGAACTGACCTGCCAGAAGCGGTAGCCGGCCTGCGCGCTGTTGGCGGCAAAACGGCGGCGGTAAGTCGGAGAGCAGGCCCAGGTGATCCAGCCCATCGCGGAGCCGATCACATGCGCCAGCCACAAAGGAACCCTGGAAAAAAGACGGAACAGGCTTGGCATTAGAATGTCAGTATCGCCGAGTTGCTGAACTGATTGCGGGGCGATTCACAAATGCCGCTAAAGCGTTCGCCGACCCGAAGAAGCGGCAACGCCGATTGACCACTTCCCAGGAGTTTACATGGCGAGCGATTTCCTCTTCACGTCCGAATCCGTGTCCGAAGGCCACCCCGACAAGGTGGCGGACCAGATCTCCGACGCCATCCTTGATGCCATCTTCGAGCAGGACCCGCGCTCGCGCGTGGCCGCCGAGACGCTGACCAACACCGGTCTGGTGGTGCTGGCCGGCGAGATCACGACCAACGCGCACGTGGACTATATCCAGGTCGCGCGCGACACGATCAAGCGCATCGGCTACGACAACACCGATTACGGCATCGACTACAAGGGCTGTGCGGTGCTGGTGGCCTACGACAAGCAGAGCAACGACATCGCCCAGGGCGTGGACCACGCCAGCGATGACTACCTGAACATCGGCGCCGGCGACCAGGGCCTGATGTTCGGCTACGCTTGCGACGAAACGCCCGAGCTGATGCCCGCGCCGATCTACTACGCTCACCGCCTGGTCGAGCGCCAGGCGCAGCTGCGCAAGGACGGCCGCCTGCCCTTCCTGCGTCCGGACGCCAAGAGCCAGGTGACCATGCGCTACGTGGACGGGAAGCCCCACAGCATCGACACCGTGGTGCTGTCCACCCAGCACAGCCCGGACCAGAGCGAATCGGCCACCAAGATGAAGGCCAGCTTCATCGAAGCGGTGATCGAGGAGATCATCAAGCCGGTGCTGCCCAAGGAATGGATCCAGGACACCAAGTACCTGATCAACCCGACCGGCCGCTTTGTCATCGGCGGCCCGCAGGGCGACTGCGGCCTGACCGGGCGCAAGATCATCGTCGACACTTATGGCGGTGCCTGCCCGCACGGTGGTGGCGCCTTCTCCGGCAAGGACCCAACCAAGGTCGACCGCAGCGCCGCTTACGCCGCGCGCTACGTGGCCAAGAACGTCGTGGCCGCCGGTCTGGCGCGCCAGTGCCAGGTACAGGTGGCCTACGCCATCGGCGTGGCCCATCCCATGAACGTCACGGTCTACACCGAGGGCACCGGCGTCATCCCCGACGAGAAGATCGCCGAGCTGGTTCGCGCTCACTTCGACCTGCGCCCCAAGGGCATCATCCAGATGCTCGACCTGCTGCGCCCGATCTACTCCAAGACCGCGGCCTACGGCCACTTCGGCCGCGAGGAGCCCGAGTTCACGTGGGAGCGCACGGACAAGGCACAGGCACTGCGCGCTGCGGCGGGCCTGAACTGAGGCCCGAGGCCCCATGGATCGCTGCCCGGTGAGCATCCAACGGTGAGACAGCGCCGCCGGGCGGCGCTCGGCGGCAGTTCCTCAGACCAGGATTGACGCCCCCACCCAAAGCCCCGAGACTGGTGTCCCGGGGCTTTGTTGTTTGCGCGCACATTCCGGTGACCTTCGCGATACGGAGCCCTGAATTTTTCGGTACAACCGCCGATAGACATTCGATGCCCGTTCATCCACAGGCAGCCTGCCTGACCCCATCGACAAGACCCGGAGCCCAGAATCATGGACAGCCCCGTCACCCCTGATCCGCGCGACGCCAGCGCCTCACCGGACAACGAGGTGCAGGATCTTCGCGACCGCCTGGCGCAAGCCGAAGCCCTGTATGACCATTCCCCCTGTGGCAGTTTCTCGCTGGACAGCGATCTGCGCTTCACCAGGGTCAACCGCACGCTGCTGGACTGGCTGGGTTACAGCCGCGAGGAGTTGCTGGATGGCATGAGCGCGGTCGAGCTGGTGGCTCCGAACCTGCGTGACCAGGCGCAATCCCGGTTCGACATGCTGCGCCTGAATGACACGGCCGACCCGATCGAGCTGGACCTGCTGCGCAAAGATGGCAGCCGCCTGCAGGCGATGCTCATATCGTCGGCGGTGCGCGATGCCGAGGGGCAGTTCGTGTGCAGCACCACAACGGTGGTCGACCTCACCCATCAGCACGCCGTCCAGCGGTACATGACCTCGCATGGCGGTATCGCCCAGGCCATCACCGACCGGATTCCTGCCCGTCTGGCCTACTATGACAAGGACCTCATCTGCCGCTTTGCCAATGCGACCCATGCGACGCGCTATGGCAAGCAGCCGCACGAGATGGTCGGACTGCACCTGAGTCAGGTGGTTCGCCCGGAAGTGCTGCCCGAGATCCTGCCGAAAATCGCCAGCGCGCTCAGCGGTGAAGCGCAGACCTTCGAGGCAGAGCACACCAGCTCGGACGGCAACAGGTATTTCTACGAGATCCACTACATCCCCGACACGCGCAACGGCTCGGTCGAGGGCATCTTCATCGAGCTGCACGACATCACCGAACGCCGTCGCACGGAAGAACTGGTGCTGGAGGCCAACCGCGATCTTGAAGAGCGCGTGCGCGAGCGCTCCGCCGAGCTGTACCGCAGCGAGCAGCGCTTCCGGCTGATGATCGATGCGCTTCAGGACTACTGCATCTACTTCATCGACGAACAAGGCCTCGTCACGGAGTGGAGCGACAGCGCCCAGCGCATGCACGGTCACGCACGACAGCAGATCGTCGGTCAGGTGTTCAGCCGGCTGATGGCAACCGACAATGCCGGTGAAGAGGAGACCGATCCCGAACAGGTGCTGCGGCTGGCCGTGGAGCACGGGCAGTGGGAATCGCGCGGCTGGCGGCTGCGCGAAGACGGATCGCGCTTCTGGGCCCACTCCGTGGTGACCGCGCTGCGCAACGAAGGGGGCGAACTGCAGGGCCTGTCGGTGATCACACGCGACATGACGGCGGCCAAGCATCTGGAGGACGTGATGAACGACCTCAACAAGGAGCTGGAAAAGCGCGTGGCCGAACGCACCCAGCAACTCGTCGCAGCCAACAAGGACCTCGACGTGTTCTCGCACATGGTGTCGCACGATCTGCGCGCGCCCCTGCGCCACATCACCAGTTTCGTGAACCTGCTGCAGGAACACGTTGGCGAGAACCCGGACCCGGTCACGGAACAGTACCTGAACTCCATCGTCAAGGCCAGCAAGCGCATGAGCCAGATGATCGAGGGCCTGCTCGAGTATGCGCGCCTTGGCCGCGTCGCCATCGAGGCTCAACCGGTGCCGCTGGCGCCGCTGGTCGAGGGCATCATCAATCACCTGAAGCAGGAAAACCCGCAGCGGCAGATCGAATGGGCGGTCGACCAGGATCTGCCCGTGGTGCGGGGCGACCCGATGCTCCTGGCCGAAGTGTTCGGCAACCTCCTGGGCAACTCCGTCAAGTTCACGCGCACGCGGCCCGAGGCCACGATCCGGGTGGGCTGGCAGGTGAACCCCGTGGGCGGGCGTACCTTCTACGTCCACGACAACGGCGTGGGATTCGACCTGGAGAAGGCCCACAACCTGTTCGTGATGTTCCAGCGCCAGCACCACTCGATGGACTACGAGGGCAACGGCACGGGACTGGCCCTGTCGCAACGCATCATCGAGCGGCATGGCGGACGGATCTGGGCGGAAACGGCGCCTGGCCAGGGCTGCACCTTTTTCTTCACCCTGCCCTTCGAAGGTCTGGAGCCGCCCTCCGAGTTTACCAAGTCCACGATGGCGGACCTGGTGATCTGACAGGCGGCCCGGTGTTCAGGCCGACGGCGCCCTTTTGTGCCAGTTGAAGAACATCGGGTAGACCTTCTCCACCACGGGGCCGTCGAATGCCCAGGCCCGGCACTGGCCCAGGTGCATGGGCGGCCGGCCGTCGGGTGGCGGGGCGAAAGAGGACGAGCGCGTCTGGAACGCCACCGTCGCGAGATTGAACAACAGCTCCCGCAGGTGGGTGCAGCCCACGGTGCCACCGAGATGGCGCTCGATGGTCCTGCGCCATCCCCGCCCCAGGATTTCACCGATCAGGGCCTGCATGGGCGGCATGGCCTCGGGGCATGGCCTGTGCGGATGCGCGTCCATGCTGACCGCCACATCGCGGACCACCATCGCGTCATCGATCGTGAGGCGGACCTGCATGTGGTGCACTGGCTGGCCCGGCGCCCACTCGCCCTCGCCTTCGATCTCGAAGGCATGGGGTTTGCTGTCGTGCAGTTCGCCTTCGATGTCCCACAGGCCATCTTCCCTGAGAAACCCGCGGTATTCCACGCGGCGGGTGTGCATCGGGGTGCGGGGTTGGGCTGCTGGCAGTGGCAAGACGTCTCCTCCTCAAACAGTTTGTCGATATCGATCGCTTTTCATGAACTCAGGCATGGCCGGCGCGCCGGTGCAGGCGCCACTGCGCCAGGCAGGCCGGCAGGGCGAACACCAGCATGAGCACGGCCAGATTGGCGGCGCCGCGGTCGTGAGGCACAAGGCCGACGGAAAACCCGCCCAGCGCCCCGACCAGCTGCTGCGACACGCCCGCCACGGCGGCGGCGGCGCCGGCCAGTGCGGGAATCAGCCCCACCGTGGCCGCCAGTGTCGGCGGCACCACCAGACCATGCCCCACCCCCATCAGGGTCAGCGGCATGGCCACCGCCAGGGGCGAGCGCAGGCCTGTCAGGGCAAACACCAGCATCAGCACGATGCCACTGATCGTGGCGATCTGGCCAATGCGCATCATGCGGATCTCGCCCAGTGTGCGCACCAGGCGCGTTGCGAGGTAGCTGCCGACGAAATAGGAGCCGGGCACGAACATGATGTAGTAGCCGATGCCGTCCGGCCCGACGCCGTAGTGGCTCAGCACGATGGGCACGCCGCCGAGGAAGGTATAGAACGTGGCAGTCATCGTGCTCAGGATCGTGACCGACAGCAGGAAGCGGGGCTCGGCCAGCAGGCGTGCGTAGGAACGCCCCATTTCACGCAGCCAGTGGGTCTCCGGCTCCGCAGACGGCGACTTCCGGTGCTCCGGCAACAGTCGCCAGCCCGCCGCCACCAGCGCCAGGCCCAGCAAGCCCATGACCCAGAAGCTGGCCTGCCAGCCGAGCCGCACGTGCAGCTGCCCGCCCAGCACGGTGGACAGTGGCGGGCACATGCCCAGCGCCATGCTCACGAAGGCCATGATCCGGGTGCGTTCGGAACCGTCGAACAGGTCGTTGATCAGGGCGCGCCCCACCACCATGCCGGCCGCGCTGCCAGCCCCCTGGAGCACGCGAGCGGCCACCAGCCAGTCAAGACTGGGAGACAGGGCCGACAGCACCGACCCCAGGCTGGCCACGGCCATGCCAAACACCATGATCTTCTTGCGCCCAATCCGGTCCGACAGCGGGCCATACAGCAGCTGCATGCCCCCATAGGAGAGCACGAAGGCGCTGAATGTCAGCTGCACGCTCGCCTGGCCGGCGTCAAAGATCCGCCCCCACTCCTGCATGGAAGGCAGGCAGATGGTCATGGCCAGCAGGCCAAAGGCCAGCTGCGCCATGACGGTGGCGATCAGCAGGCCACTGACAGGCGGATGTGTTCTCGTCGGGGAAGATGACATGTGAAATGGCGTTTCGGGCCTGGGAAACCTGACAGATTACCTGTTTTCATCCGGCCTTGATGTCACCCACACAAGTACTCGATAAGATGGCGCGCATGAGCCCGCCCCGCTACTGGCTGATGAAATCCGAGCCCGACGAGTGCTCGATCGACGACGCCCTGGCCGCACCCGGCGCCACTGTGCCGTGGACGGGCGTGCGCAACTATCAGGCACGCAACTTCATGCGCGACCTCATGCGGGTCGGCGACGGCGTGCTGTTCTACCACTCCAGCTGCCCGCAGCCGGGCATCGCGGGCATCGCCCGTGTGGCTTCGGAGGTGTACCCGGACCCGACGCAGTTCGACCCGGCGTCACCCTATTTCGACCCGCAGTCCCGCCCCGAGGAGCCACGCTGGCTGCTGCGCGACGTGCAGGCCCTGACAAAGACCCGGCTGATCGGTCTGGCCGAGTTGCGTGACACCCCTGCCCTGGCTGACATGCTGGTGCTCAAACGCGGCAACCGGCTGTCGATCACGCCGGTGTCGGAAGAGCACTGGCGCATCATCACCGAGCAGCTGCTCTAGACGTTCGCTGGCTCAATGGAAATCCCGGCTGCGGGTGGCCAGCCGGCCCAGCAGCGGTGTGAGGTTTTCCAGCCGGCCCGCAATCAGGTGGCAAACCCCGTTCTGCCGCTGCCACACCCCGTGCACCGCCAGCAAGCGTGACTCCACCAGCTCGGCGCTCTGGCGCAGACGCACCTGGCGCCATACAACCACCTGCACCGTGCCGGTTTCGTCTTCCAGAGTCACAAACACCACCCCCTTGGACGTTCCCGGCTGCTGGCGGCCCGTGACGATGCCACAGGCGCGCACCAGCCGGCCATCGGGCATATCCCGCAGCTGGGCTGCCGTCATGAAGCGGCGCGTTTGCAACCGTTCGCGCAGCAGGGCCAGCGGATGCCGGCGCAGGGTCAGCCCCAGGCTGCCGTAATCCCAGGTGATGGCCTCGCCCTCCGGGGCTTCCGGCAACGCCAGCGGCATCTCTTGCACCGGACTGCCCCGCAGCAGTGGCGGCGCGGCACGCAGACCGGCCGCTTCCCACATCTGCTGACGCCGGTGACCACTGATCGAGGCCATGGCGTCGGCCGCTGCCAGTCGCTGCAGATCCGCCTGGTCGAGACCGGCGCGCAGCGCCAGCTCCTGTGCCGACGAAAACGGTCCATGTCGGGTCCGGGCATCCTCGATGCGGGCTGCCACCGAGCGGGACAAACCCGCGACCAGACGCAACCCCAGGCGCACGGCGGGTGCCTTGCTGTCCATGCGTGGTTCCAGCGTGCAGTCCCAGTCACTGGCATTCGCATCGACCGGCCGCACCTCGACGCCGTGCCGCTGGGCGTCCTGCACCAGCTGGCTGGGCTGGTAAAAGCCCATGGGCTGGCTGTTGAGCAGCCCCGCCAGGAACTCGGCCGGATGGTGCCGCTTGATCCAGGCACTGTCATAGGCCAGCAGCGCAAAGCTGTAGGCATGGCTTTCGGGAAAGCCGTATTCCGAGAAGCCCTTGATCTGGTCAACCACACGCTGCGCAAATTCCATCGAGTAGTCATTGCCGGTCAGGCCGTTGACCAGGCGAGGTTCGTACTCACCCAGCCCGCCCCGGCGACGCCACGCCCCCATGGCCCGCCGCAGGCCGTCGGCCTCGCCGGGCGTGAAGCCGGCCCCGATGATGGCGATCTGCATGCACTGTTCCTGGAACACCGGCACGCCCAGCGTGCGTTTCAGTGCCGCTTCCAGCCCCCTGGGGTAGTCGATGGGGTCCAGCCCCTGGCGCCGACGCAGATAGGGATGGACGGCACCGCCCTGGATCGGTCCGGGCCGCACCAGCGCCACCTCGACCACCAGGTCGTAGAACTTACGTGGTCGCAGGCGTGGCAGCATGCTCATCTGGGCACGGCTTTCGATCTGGAACACGCCCACGGTGTCGGCGGCGCAGATCATGTCGTAGGTGGCCTCGTCCCCGTCCGGGATGTCCTGCATCCGCATCGGCCTGCCGCGCCATTGCCCGATGAAATCCAGCGACCGCCGCAATGCCGTGAGCATGCCCAGCGCCAGCACGTCGACCTTGAGCAGGCCCATGGCATCGAGGTCATCCTTGTCCCACTCGATCACGGTGCGATCGGGCATGGTGGCGTTCTCGATCGGCACCATGCGCGTCAGCGGACCGCGCGAGAGCACGAAACCGCCCGTGTGCTGCGACAGATGCCGCGGGAAACCCATGATTTCGCCCACCAGCTGCACCAGCAGCCGGACCGTCTTGCGCTGCGGGTCCAGCCCGGTTGCCTGCAGGCGCTCGTCGGAGAGGCCGTGCTCGCTCCACCAGCGGTTGCCCTTGAGCAGCGACACCAGGGTGTCTTCGCCAAAGCCGAGCGCCTTGCCGACATCGCGCACGGCGCTGCGCGGCCGGTAGGTGATGACCGTCGCTGCCAGCGCCGCCCGGTCGCGTCCGTACTTGGCGTACAGGTACTGCACGATCTCTTCGCGCCGCTCGTGCTCGAAATCGACGTCGATGTCGGGCGGTTCGTTTCGCTCGCGCGAGATGAAGCGCTCGAACAGCATCGAGGCGTGTGCCGGGTTGACCTCGGTGATGCCCAGGCAATAACAGACCACGCTGTTCGCCGCGGAACCACGCCCCTGGCACAGGATGCCCCGCCGCCTGGCTTCGGCTACGATGTCGTGGACGGTGAGGAAGTAATGCTCGTATTCCAGTTCGCAGATGAGCGCCAGCTCATGCCCGATCCGTTCGAGCACCCAGGCCGGCACCTTGGCCTCGCCATCCCAGCGTCGGGCTGCGCCGGCCAGCGTCAGCGCCCGCAGATGGCTGGCCGGTGTCTCGCCTGCCGGTACCACCTCGCCCGGGTATTGGTACCGCAGCGCATCGAGCGACCAGCCGCTGCAGCGCCCGGCCACCACCAGCGTCTGCGCCAGCAGATCGGGCGGAAAGCGCTGCCCCAGCCGCACCCGGGCGCGCAGGTGTTGCTCGCCGTTGGATGACAGCGCGAAACCGCATTCGGCCAGCGGGCACCCCAAGCGGATCGCGGTCAGCACATCCTGCAGGGGCTTGCGCGAGCGCACGTGCATGAGCACGTCGCCCACGGCCACCAGCGGCACCGCCGTCAGGTCGCTGCTCTGGCGCAGGCGATGCAGATGCATCGCATCTCCCAGCAGCATGGGCTGGACCACCCCCAGCCAGCAGCGGCCCAGGAAGCGGTCGAGCAGCCAGCGCGCGATCGCATCGGATTCGGCCTGCGCGCACCCGTGCTCGGGCACGGCCACCGCCAGGCAATCGGTCAGCGCCTCCGGATCGACCTCGGACCATGCCAGGCGGTACCGACCTTTGTCCGAGCGCCGGCGCAGGCGGGTGATGAACTCGCACAGGTTGCCATACCCTTCCAGGCTCGTAGCCAGCAGCACCAGCCGAAAGCCCCCCGGCACCACCGGTGCCGCGGCAACCCGGAAATGGCTGCCAACGATCAGGGGCAGTTGATGTTCCTTGGCGGCCTGGTGTGCCCGCGCCATGCCGGCCATCGAGCACTCGTCGGTCAGCGCCAGTGCCTCATAGCCCAGCGCCTTGGCCCTGGCCACCAGTTCGTGCGGATGGCTGGCGCCCCGCAGAAACGTGAAGTTGGAGCAGCACAGCAGTTCGGCGTAATCCGGCAGCTTGTCCACGGCAGCTCCTCAGGCGAAATACCCGTGCAGGAACCACGCGGGCCTGTCCGCACTGCGAGTCCGGAACACCCACAACAGGCCCGCCTGCCCGGAAAAGGCCACCCAGTAATCACGGAACGCCGCGCGCTCCTCGCGCGGCGTGTCACCTTCGTCCCACCATCCGGCTTCCAGCCGCTGGGGCCCGAGCAGCAGATGCAGCTCGCCATGGTAGAAAGGCCTCTCCCCCTGCACCTGCAGGCGCAAGGGCCGGGGGCGCAGGAACGCCGGCTGCGGCATGCAGGGCCAGGGCAGCCACGACGACCGCATCCCTGCCGGCCCCGGCACCAGTGCATCGCGCCAGAGGCACATCCTCTCGGGCCGGTGGTCTTCACGCAGCTCGGGGCGCAGCACCCGGCCGGGACCCAGACGCGCCGAAATGCGCTCCAGCACCTGGTTCAGGGAATCGCCCATGTCCGCCTCATCGGGCAGCCACGAAGCATGACTGGCCGGCAGCGGGACGGCCTCATCAGCCACCAGCCGCAGCTCGCCCACCGGCGCTGCCAGCCGCACGTGCGCCAAGTGCTCGGACAGCAACCGACACAGGTGTCCGACATGCCGCGTGGGCTCTGCCATGCGGACCGTCAACTGGCCACCATCCTCGGTACCGCGCGAGCGCATGGCATCGTGCGCCCAGTGCAAGGTGAACGCACGGATGCCCGCCTGCCGCGCGGCGAGCCAGCCGCTCATCTGCAACAGCAGGCGCTGCGCCCCGAACAGCAGTGCTGCAGCGGTCTCGACGCGCTGCATGAGTTCCAGCCGCATGTCGAAGCATTCCGGAGCCGTGACCCATGCATGACGCTCGGGCAGCCGTCCGTGCAGACAGTCCAGCGCATCCAGCACCGCCTGCCCGAAACGCCTCGCCACGCCCGCACGGGGCAGTTGCGACAGATCGCCCAGGCTCTTGCAGCCGATGCGTGCCAGGGCAGCCTCATGTGGCCGCGCCGCGCTCAGGCAGGACAGCGGCAACGATGCCAGGCACCCGGCCGACCATGCCCGCCCCGCTCGGGCAAGGGCCAAGGCCGCCAGGCTCGTGGGCGCCCACCCGATGCGATGCACGTCCATCTGTGCGGCTTCCTCTCCGACCAGCGTCGCCAGTCGGCGCGCACCGCCGAACAGCCGCAGCGACGCGCCCACTTCCATGACAACGCTCTCATCCGCCAGCGCCACCCTGGGTGTGAACCGCAACGCCCACAAGGCCAGGGGGCGAGCCGGCTCAATGGGAGAGCGTGCGCCGTCGTAGCTCGGACCGGATGGCAGAAGCGCCGCCCACCACATCGTGAACCTCCCAACTCTCCGGCTGGCGCGGAATATCCGGGCTGGCACCAGGCATCCGCGGCTCCGTCGAGCGAACCGGCCGCCCCGGCGGAACGGCCTGATCCAGACCCGACGGCGCCGCCGACAGCGACAGCACCCGGCCCAGCGGTGTGCCAGCCCGTTTGATCAGCTCGACCTGCAATCCCCAGCCCGCCCCCGGCCAGGCACGCACACGCAAGGGCGCCGGCGAGGACTCGCCCGCCGCGCCCATGCCCCGAAAGACAAACACCGGCCTGGCACCTGCGCCCGTCTGGCTGGACAGCACCTGCAGCCTCCGTAACTGGGCAGCACGCGCATCGGGCAGCCACGCCAGCACAGCGGCCACCTGCCTCGCCCGCAGCAGCTGCTCGAGCACCCACAGCCGCTCCGATGCCGACTGCGCGTCGATCCAGACCAGCCGCCGCTCGTCGATGCCCGTGCTCCGGATGCCTGGCGCATGAGGCACCCATGGCGGTGCCACCAGCACGATCCGGTCATCCCGACCGGCCAGCCGCTCCCGCAGCGCAGGCCCCAGCAACCGCCACTCCAGCACCCCGGCCTGGGGACACAGCACTTCCGTCATCCCCCGGCACGGCCAGCCGCCACCGGGCAGGACCGCATCCAGCTCCACGAACCCGCTGGGCAACGTCGCGCATGGCGCGGTGCCAAGCTGGTCGGCCCGCCACACGGCCGCCGCCACCGAAGGTGGCAGGGCATCCGGCAACTCCGACAGGCTTCCCATGCTGCTTCACCCCAAATACTGTAATTTTATACAGCACCAAAGGAGGCGCAAGGTCGGAATCTTGAAAACCCTCAAACCTGCCCTTATCATTAGCACTCGCTGAGGTTGAGTGCTAACAGCTCCTCACACCGGTTTGCGACAGACCCTGAAATCAGGGCCTGCCGCTTTGTCAGATGTCATCCAACCATCCTTATCAGGAGATGCAATGAAACTTCGTCCTCTCGCCGATCGCGTGATCGTCAAGCGCCTGGAAAACGAAACCAAGACCGCTTCGGGCATCGTGATCCCGGACAACGCCGCCGAAAAGCCCGACCAGGGTGAAGTGCTGGCCGTCGGTCCCGGCAAGACCAACGACAAGGGTGAAGTCAAGGCCCTGAGCGTGAAGGTCGGCGACCGTGTCCTGTTCGGCAAGTACAGCGGTCAGACCGTCAAGGTCGACGGCGACGAACTGCTGGTCATGAAGGAAGACGACCTCTTCGCCGTGGTCGAGAAGTAATTTGCCCGTCGCAACCGAACATTGAAGGAATACAGAAATGGCAGCTAAAGACGTGATTTTCGGCGGTGAAGCCCGCGCCCGCATGGTCGAAGGCGTGAACATCCTGGCCAACGCGGTCAAGACCACCCTGGGTCCGAAGGGCCGCAACGTGGTGCTGGAGCGCTCGTTCGGCGCCCCCACCGTGACCAAGGACGGCGTGTCCGTGGCCAAGGAAATCGAACTGAAGGACAAGCTCCAGAACATGGGCGCCCAGATGGTCAAGGAAGTCGCTTCCAAGACCTCTGACAACGCCGGTGACGGCACCACCACCGCCACCGTGCTGGCCCAGGCCATCGTGCGCGAAGGCATGAAGTACGTGGCCGCCGGCATGAACCCGATGGACCTCAAGCGCGGTATCGACAAGGCCGTTGAAGCCCTGATCGCCGAGCTGAAGAAGGCCTCCAAGCCCACGACCACCAGCAAGGAAATCGCCCAGGTTGGCTCCATCTCCGCCAACAGCGACGCCTCCATCGGCGAAATCATCGCCAACGCGATGGACAAGGTCGGCAAGGAAGGCGTGATCACCGTTGAAGACGGCAAGTCCCTGCAGAACGAGCTGGATGTCGTGGAAGGCATGCAGTTTGACCGCGGCTACCTGTCGCCCTACTTCATCAACAACCCCGAGAAGCAGGTCGCTCTGCTGGAGAACCCGTTCGTCCTGCTGTACGACAAGAAGATCAGCAACATCCGTGACCTGCTGCCCACGCTGGAAGCCGTGGCCAAGGCCGGCCGTCCGCTGCTGATCATCGCCGAGGACGTCGAAGGCGAAGCGCTGGCCACCCTGGTGGTCAACACCATCCGCGGCATCCTCAAGGTCGTGGCCGTCAAGGCGCCTGGCTTCGGCGACCGCCGCAAGGCCATGCTGGAAGACATCGCCATCCTGACGGGCGGCAAGGTCATCGCCGAGGAAGTCGGCCTGACGCTCGAGAAGGTGCAGCTGTCTGACCTGGGTCAGGCCAAGCGTGTCGAAGTGGCTAAGGAAAACACCACCATCATCGACGGCGCCGGCAAGGCCGAGGACATCGAAGCCCGCGTCAAGCAGATCCGCGTGCAGATCGAGGAAGCCACCTCCGACTACGACCGCGAGAAGCTGCAAGAGCGCGTGGCCAAGCTGGCCGGCGGCGTGGCCGTGATCAAGGTGGGTGCTGCCACCGAGGTCGAAATGAAGGAAAAGAAGGCCCGCGTGGAAGACGCCCTGCACGCCACCCGCGCTGCCGTGGAAGAAGGCATCGTGGCCGGTGGCGGCGTGGCCCTGCTGCGCGCCAAGCAGGCCGCTGGCGAGATCAAGGGTGACAACGCCGACCAGGACGCCGGCATCAAGCTGGTCCTCAAGGCCATCGAAGCCCCGCTGCGCGAGATCGTCTCCAACGCCGGTGGCGAGCCCTCGGTCGTGATCAACAAGGTGCTGGAAGGCAAGGGCAACTTCGGTTTCAACGCTGCCAACGACACCTACGGCGACATGATCGAAATGGGTATCCTGGACCCGACCAAGGTGACCCGCACCGCCCTGCAGAACGCCGCTTCCGTGGCTTCGCTGATGCTGACGACCGAGTGCATGGTCGCCGAAGCGCTGAAGGACGAAGCGCCTGCGGCCGGCGGCATGCCCGGTGGCATGGGTGGCATGGGCATGGACATGTAAGAGTCCGGCCCGCCTGAGGCACCACCCCGGTGGCTGCCTCGGCCGTCGCCCGGAGCGGCCCGCGCCGCTCCCGACCCAAACCCCGCGAAGGATTTCGCGGGGTTTATTGTTTCTGGCACCCCATGCCCTGCGCGACAATCGGCCAGCCGATGCCTTACAAGCCCATCCGGATGCTCCCCAATGACACCACCCCGCCCGTGGCCTGGGACGAACAGGGCCACCCCTTCAGCCCCCGGTTCGGTGACCGATACCGCAGCGAGGGCATGGACGGCCGTGGTGGACTGGCACAGGCCCGCCATGTGTTCCTGGCCGGCTGCGGCCTGTGCGAATCCGGCGGCATACCCGCCGCCTCACCCGCCTGGGCCCGCCTCCCGGCCTGGCACATCCTGGAAAACGGCTTCGGCCTGGGACTCAACTTCCTGGCCACCTGGCATCTTTGGCTGCTCGACCCACAAAGGCCGGCGACCCTGCGCTACGACGCCACCGAGGCCTACCCGCCAAGTGCCGGCGATGTCCTGCGGGGCGCTCAGGCCTTTCCGGAGCTCCAGCCGCTGGCACAGGCCCTGGCCGGGCGCTGGACCGAATTGCTGCGCACTGGCGAACTGGCGTTTGAACAGAACGCCATCCGGCTGCGCCTGCACGTGGGCGAGGCCCTGCCCGCGCTGGAGTCACTGGCATCAGAAGCCGCCGCAGCCCCCGTCGATTCGGTCTTTCTCGACGGCTTCGACCCCAAACTGAACCCCGCGATGTGGTCGTCCCGGATCATGCAGGCCGTCGGCAGGCTCGCCCGCCCGGGCACACATGCCAGCACCTGGTGCGTGGCCCGCAGCGTGCGCGATGCGCTCACGGACGCAGGCTTTCTCGTGAGCAGGCGCGCGGGACTGCCACCCAAGCGCCACTGCCTCGCAGCAGTCTGGCAGCCGCCCCAGGCAGGCGGCGCCTGACGCCTCGTCAGACCGACTGCATCAGCGCTTCAAGCTTGAAGGTGTCGGCGGCAAACGCGCGGATGCCCTCGGCCAGCTTTTCCGTGGCCATGGCATCGTCGTTGAGCGCGTAGCGGAAGGCGGCCTCGTCGTAGGTCACGAAGGCAATGTCCCTGGCCTTGGCGGCTACGGCATCCAGCGCGCGCTCCAGCGGCGCCTCGCTGGCCGCCAGCTGTGCCAGCAGGTCCGGGCTGATGGTCAGCAGGTCGCACCCGGCCAGCGCGGTGATCTGCCCCACGTTGCGGAAGCTCGCGCCCATCACCTCGGTGGCGATGTCAAACTTCTTGTAATAGTCGAAGATGCGCCGCACCGACTGCACGCCCGGGTCGTTGGCGCCGGCCTTGGACGCTTCGTCCCAGCTGGCGCCGGCCTGCTTCTTGTACCAGTCGTAGATGCGGCCCACGAACGGCGAGATCAGCTGCACCCTGGCCTGGCCGCAGGCCACGGCCTGGCAGAAGCTGAACAGCAGCGTGAGGTTGGTGTGGATGCCTTCCCGCTCAAGACGGGCCGCCGCCTGGATGCCTTCCCAGGTCGAGGCAATCTTGATCAGGATGCGGTCCACGTGCACCCCTTCGCCCTGGTACAACTCAATGATCCGGCGCGCGCGAGAGACGGTGGCCTCGGTATCGAAGCTCAGGCGCGCGTCCACCTCGGTCGACACACGGCCGGGAATGTGCTGCAGGATCTCGCAGCCAAAGCGCACCAGCAGCCGGTCCATGGTCTCTTCCAGTCCTTTGGCGCCATGCGCCGCCACCGTCTCCTTGAGCAGGTGGGCGTACTCGGGCTTTTGCACCGCCTTGAGCACCAGTGACGGATTGGTCGTCGCGTCGCGCGGCGCAAACGCCGCGATCTGGTTGAAGTCGCCCGTATCGGCGACCACGGTCGTGTACTGCTTGAGGGCTTCGAGCTGGTTCATGCCCTGATTATCGGGTGTAATCCGGTTTCATCCATTCTTGTAACTGCTGGCGTCATCGCCGTATCCATCATGCTTGACCGCATCCAAGCTTCGCTGCCCTCGCTCGCGCCGGCCGAACAGCGCGTGGGCCGGCTCGTGCTGGCCGATCCTCGCAGTTTCGCGAACCTGCCGGTGGCCGAGCTGGCCGAGCGCGCCCAGGTCAGCAAGCCGACCGTCGTGCGTTTCTGCCGCAGCATGGGTTACGACGGCCTGTCGGACTTCAAGCTCAAGCTCGCCGGCACGGTCAGCGAGGGCGTGCCTTTCATCCACCGCAGCGTCGATGTCGACGACAAGGTGGGCGATGTTCTGGTCAAGGTCATCGACAACACCGTCGCAGCCTTTCTCAAGTACCGCAACGACGCCTCGACGCACGCCATCGAGAAGGCCGTGGATGCCCTCATGGACACCTACCGGCGCCGCGGCAGGATCGAGTTTTTCGGCGTCGGCAACTCGGGCATCGTCGCTCAGGACGCGCAGCACAAGTTCTTCCGCCTCGGCCTCAACGCCATTGCCTACAGTGACGGCCACATGCAGGTGATGAGTGCCTCGCTGCTGGGCCCGACCGACTGCGTGGTGATCGTCTCCAACTCGGGCCGCACGCGCGATCTCATGGATGCGGCCGACATCGCCCGCAAGCATGGCGCCACGGTCATCACCGTCACGGCCAGCGGCTCGCCGCTGGCTTTCGCCGGCCACATCCACCTGGCGGCCGACCACCCCGAGGGCTACGATCGCTACAGCCCCATGACCTCGCGCCTGCTGCACCTGATGATCATCGACGTGATGGCCACCTGCCTGGCGCTGCGCATCGGTGGCACCAAGCTGCAGCCGCTGCTCATGGAGATGAAGAACAACCTCCGGAACAAGCGCTATGCCTGAAAGACCGGCCGGTCCGCCGGATCAGATCCGGCCTTCTTCCACCGCGTGGCAGGCCACGCGCACGCCTCCGATTTCCTGCAGCGCCGGCCGCTCGTTGCGGCAGCGCTCGTTCGCATGCGGGCAGCGCGGGTTGAACGCGCAGCCACCTGGCGGGTTCAGCGGATTCGGCACCTCGCCCTGCACGGGCGTGCGCGCCTTGCCCGTGTCGTGCATCTTCGGGATGGCATCGAGCAGCATGCGCGTGTACGGATGGCGCGGACTGCCAAACAGCACGTGCTTGTCGGCCAGCTCCACCAGCCGGCCCAGGTACATCACCCCGACCTGGTCGCTCACATGGCGCACCACCGCGAGGTTGTGGCTGATGAAGAGGTAGGTCAGCCCCTGCTGACGCTGCAGATCCTTCATGATGTTGAGCACCTGCGCCTGCACCGACACGTCCAGCGCCGAGGTCGGCTCGTCGCAGACCAGGAACTCGGGGTGGGTGGCCAGCGCACGCGCGATGGAAATGCGCTGGCGCTGTCCGCCGGAGAACTGGTGCGGGAATTTCACGCGGTCCTGTGCCGACAGGCCCACTGACTGCAACAGCTCCTCCACCCGCTGGCGCAGCGCCCCCGCATCGCTCAGGATGCCGTGCTCGCGAAGGGGCTCGGCGATGATGTCCTCCACGCGCCAGCGCGGGTTGAGGCTCGCGTAGGGGTCCTGGAAAATCATCTGGATGCGCCGCCGCAGCTGCCGCCCGGTATTGCTCCGATAGGCGGCATGGGCATCCTGCCCGTCGAACTCGAAACTGCCACGCGTGGGCTCGTACAGGCCCACCAGCAGGCGGGCCACCGTGCTCTTGCCGCAACCGGACTCGCCCACCAGCGCCAGCGTCTGACCCTTGCGGATCTCGAAGCTCACGCCGTCCACCGCACGCAGCAGCTGCCGGGGCTTGCGCTCCAGCACGCGGTTGAGCCACGGAGCCGACACGTCGAACGTCTTGGCCAGATCCCTGGCCACCACCAAGGGCGCGCTGCTCATGCGGCCTCCCTGACGGTGGCGTGCAGCCAGCAGGCCGCCCGCGTTGCACCGGCCGCCAGCAGGTCGGGCCGCTCCTCGCGGCAGCGGTCGAACGCATGCTCACAGCGCGGGTTGAAGGCGCACCCGCGGGGAATGGCGTTGAGGCGCGGCATAGCGCCATCGATCTGGTTCAGTCGTTCGCGGTCGGATTCCATGTCGGGAATGCAGGCCATCAGCCCCCGTGTGTAGGGATGGGCCGGATGGTTGATGACTTCATGTACCGGGCCAATCTCCGCAATGCGGCCCGCGTACATCACGGCCACGCGGTCGCAGGTTTCGGCGATCACGCCCATGTCGTGCGTGATGAGCATGACGGCCGCCCCGCGGTCCTTGCAGACCTTCTTGAGCAGCGTGATGATCTGCGCCTGGATCGAGACGTCCAGCGCCGTCGTCGGCTCGTCGGCGACGATCAGCTGCGGCTCGGCCGCCAGCGCCAGGGCGATCACCACGCGCTGGCGCATGCCGCCCGAGAACTGGTGCGGGAAATGGTCGATCCGCTCCTCGGCCGCCGGGATGCCCGTGTCGCGCAGCAGCTGGATCGCGCGTCGGCGCGCCTCGGCCTTGCTGACGGGCAGGTGCGTGGTGATGGTCTCCACCAGTTGCCGCCCCACCGAGTACAGGGGGTTCAGCGAGGTCAGCGGGTCCTGGAAGATGGCGCCGATCCGGCGTCCGCGCACCTTGCGCATGGCCTCAGGCGGCAGGTTGTCCAGGCGCCGGCCCTCCAGCAGGATCTCGCCCGAGGCGATGCGCCCCGGTGGTTCCAGCAGGCCGATGATGGACGCGCCGGTGAGGGACTTGCCCGCCCCCGACTCCCCCACCACGCCCAGGATTTCGCCAGGCGCGATGTCGAAGGACACATCGTCCAGGGCACGCAGGGTTCCCCGGCGATTCGGGAATTCGACAACCAGGTTCTTGACTTGCAGCAGGCTCATCGCAGTTTCGGATTCAGGGCATCGCGCAGCCAGTCGCCCAGCAGGTTCACGCTCAGTGCGATCAGCACCAGCATCACACCCGGAAAGATGGTGATCCACCATTCGCCCGAGAAGAGGTAATCGTTGCCGATGCGGATCAAGGTTCCGAGCGAGGGCGAAGTCGGCGGCGCCCCCACGCCCAGGAACGAGAGCGTGGCTTCGGTGATGATGGCCGTGGCCACCTGGATCGTGGCCAGCACCAGCACCGGCCCCAGCACATTCGGCAGCACGTGCCGCCGCATGATCCGCAGCGGTGCCACGCCCGTCACGCGGGCCGCCTGCACATACTCCTTGTTGCGCTCCACCAGGGTGGAGCCGCGCACCGTGCGCGCGTACTGCACCCAGCCGGTCAGCGTGATCGACAGGATCAGCACACCGAAGGCCAGGGTGTCGGGCGAGTTCGGGAACAGCGCCCGGCCCACGCCAGCGATCAGCAGCGCCACCAGGATGGCCGGAAACGACAGCATCACGTCGCACAGGCGCATGAGGAACCCGTCCACCCAGCCGCCGAAAAAGCCCGCCACCAGACCCAGCGTCACGCCGATGATCACGGACAGCGCCACCGACGCCAGGCCCACGGCCAGCGAGATGCGCGCCCCGTACATCAGCGCCGAGAGGATGTCACGCCCCTGGTCGTCGGTGCCCAGGAGGAACTCGCGGTTGCCGTCCGGGCTCCACGCGGGCGGCAGACGCGCGTTCATCAGCTCCAGCGTCGACAGGTCGAAGGGGTTGTGTGGCGCGATCCAGGGCGCGAACACCGCGGCGACGGTGCAGACCAGCGCGATCAGCGCCGCCACCATGGCCGTCGGAGAGGTTCTGAAACTGTGGCCGACATCGCTGTCGAGCCACCGGCGGATGCTGTTGATCACGGAAGACGTATCCAGGAAACGGGCGGCAGGCACGCAGGAGGCCCGTCCGCCGGGCGGCGGCCCTCCTGCCACGGACATGCGGTCTTACTTGACCGACATGTAGCGGAACGGCATCTGGTTGTCGGCGCGCTGGATCAGGTTGACCTTGTCGCTCACACCCCAGGCCAGGGCCTGCTGGTGCAGCGGCAGATGGCCGACATCCTCGCTGTGCAGCGCGTAGGCCTCCTTGATCATGGCGTTGCGCTTGGCCGTGTCGGTTTCCGACTGGATCTGGCGCGTCAGCTCGTCCACCTTCGGATTGCAGTACGAGCCGAGGTTGAACTGGCCGGCCCCCTTATCATCCACGCAGTGGATGATGGCGTTGAGCACGTTGTGCGCGTCGTACGTGCTGGGCGACCATCCGAGCAGGTAGAAGCTGGTGTTGCGCGACAGGATCTTGGGAAAGTAGGTGCCCTTGGTCTCGGCCTGGAGATTGATCTTCACCCCGATGCGCGCCAGGTTGGCCGCCACCGCCTGACAGATGTTGCTGTCGTTGACATAGCGGTCGTTCGGGCAATTCATCGTCACCTCGAAGCCGTTGGGATAGCCCGCTTCCGCGAGCAGCTTTTTGGCCGCCTCCACGTCATAGGGCAGGCGCTTGTCGATTGAGGCGTCATAGCCGTTGATGCCCGGCCCGATCAGCAGCGCCGCCGGCGTCGAGGCACCTCGCATCACCGTCCGCTGGATGCCGTTGATGTCAATGGCCTGGTAGAAGGCCTGACGCACGCGCTTGTCCTTGAACGGGTTCTTGCCCTTCACGCTCGAATACAGCAGCTCGTCACGCTCCTGGTCCATGCCCAGGAAGATCCAGCGCAGCTCAGGTCCCTGCAGCACCTTGGCCTTGCCGCTGGCATTCACCCGTCCCACATCCTGCACCGGCACCGGCTCGATCACATCCACCTGTCCCGACAGCAGCGCGGCCACGCGGGTGGCGTCATTGCCGATGGGCGTGTACTCGACATTGACCACGTTGCCCTCGATCTTGCCCCAGTAATTGGCGTTGCGCTCGAACGTCGTCTTCACGTTGGGCTGACGCTCGCGCAGGCGGTAGGGTCCCGTGCCGTTGGCACGGAAGGAGGCGGCGTTCTCGATGCCCTTGCGACGATCCACGGGCCGCACCGCCTGGTTCTCTTCCGACCACTGCTTGCTCATGATGTACACGAAGGTGAGCACGTCAGGCAGGATCGGGAACGGCGTCTTGGTCTCGATCTCCACCACGTGGTCGCCCTGCTTGCGCACCTCCTTGATGTCGTTGGTGTACGAGCGCATGTCGGAGCCTTCACCCGCCGCACGCGCCAGGCTGAAGAGCACGTCATCGGCCGTGAACGGCTTGCCGTCGTGGAAGCGCACGCCCTGGCGCAGCTCGAAGCGCCACACGGTGGGTGACACCTGCTTCCAGCTCGTGGCCAGCGCCGGGATGAGCTTGAGGTCCTTGTCACGCGTGACCAGCGGCTCGTACACGTTGCCGGTCACGCTCAGCTGGAGAGATTCGTTGAGCGAATGCGGGTCCATCGACAGCGCGTCACCCTGATTGCCGATCCGCACGGACTGTGCGGATGCTGCTCCCATCACGGACAGGGCGCCGGCCACAAGTGCGGCGGTCAGTGACTGCCTGAATGTCATGCTGCTCATTCGATCGCTCCTTCTCTCTGGTGGTTGAAAACCCCGGCGCCTGCCCCTCATCCTGGCAGCGGCATGCCCTGCTCGATCAGCCCGGCATGCATCGCCGCCCCAAGCGGCAGCACCTCGTCATTGAAGTCGTAGCGGCTGTTGTGCAGGAAGCACCCTCCCTCGCCGCCTTGCCCCAGGCGCAGATAGGCCCCCGGCCTGACCTGCAGCATGAACGCGAAATCCTCTGCCCCCATGCTCGGGTCCATGTCCGCGTCGACATGCTCGTGGCCCACGATCTTCTGTGCCACCTCGACGGCGAAACGTGCCTCGTCACGGGTGTTGATCGTGGCCGGATAGATGCGCTCATACGTCATGTGCGCGGTAGCACCCAGCCCCAGCGCCACCCCCGCGCAGACCTCGTGCAGGCGTTTTTCAACCATCGCCTGCACCTCGGGGTTGAAGGTGCGCACCGTGCCGACCAGGCGGGCCGTTCCGGGGATCACGCTAAACGCCCCCGGGTCGCCCGCCTGCATGGCACACAGGCTGATGACCGCGCTGTCGATGGCACGCACGTTGCGCGAGACGATGCTCTGCACCGCCGTGATGATGTGCGCCGCCACGAGCACCGGATCCACCGCCGCATAGGGATGGGCACCGTGGCCGCCCTTGCCGGTGATGTCGATCGTGATGCGGTCGGCCGAGGCCATCATCGGTCCCGGGTTGATGCCGATCGTGCCCGGACGCATTTGCGGCCAGTTGTGCATGGCAAACACCGACTGGACCGGGAAGCGCTCGAACAGGCCATCCTCGATCATGGCCTTGGCGCCCGCGAACCCCTCCTCCCCTGGCTGGAAGATCAGCACCGCCGTGCCGTCGAACTGCCGCGTCTCGGCCAGGTAACGGGCCGCGCCGACCAGCATCGCCGTGTGGCCGTCGTGTCCGCAGCCGTGCATCACGCCCGGCTTCAGGGACTTCCACGCGAAGTCGTTGTGCTCGGCCATGGGCAGGGCGTCCATGTCGGCACGCAGGCCGATCATCCGGCCGCTGGCACGCGAGCGCCCATGGACCAGCCCCACCACACCCGTCTTGCCGATGCCGGTGTGGATCTCGTCCACGCCACAGACCTTGAGGGCTTCGATGACCCGCTTGGAAGTGTAGATCTCCTCGAAACCAAGTTCCGGGTGCGCGTGCAGGTCGCGGCGCAGCGCTGTCAGCTCGGGATGAAATTCGGCGATATGGGCAAACGCACGCCCATGGGCCCGGATGCGGGAAGGTGGCTGCATGGTGCGTGTCCTCAGTGCCCCCCCGCCTTCTCCACGCGCAGGCGGGGGTCCACGGCGAAATACAGCAGGTCCACGATCAGGTTGATGACGACGAAGATCAGCGCGATCAGACACAGGTAGGCCGCCATCACCGGAATGTCGGCAAAAGTCACGGCCTGAATGAACAGCAGCCCCATGCCCGGCCACTGGAACACCGTCTCGGTGATGATGGCGAAGGCGATCAGGCCGCCCAGCTGCAGCCCGGTGATCGTCATCACCGGCACCAGCGTGTTCTTGAGCGCATGGCCGAAATGGATGGTGCGGTCCTTCAGGCCCCGCGCCCGCGCGAACTTGATGTAGTCGGTGCGCAGCACCTCCAGCATCTCGGCACGCACCAGGCGCATGATCAGCGTGAGCTGGAAGATCGCCAGCGTGATCGCCGGCAGGGTGATGTGATGCCAGCCCTTGAGCGTCAGCAGACCCGTGGACCAGCCACCCAGGTTCACCACATCGCCGCGGCCGAAGCTCGGAAACCAGCCCAGCTGCACGGCGAACACGAGGATCATCAGAATACCGATCAGGAAGGTCGGCAGCGACACCCCGAGCAGCGAGAGGGTCATGAACACCTGGCTCATGAAGGTCCCGCGCCTCAGGGCCGCGTACACTCCCATCGGCACGCCGATCAGCAGCGCCATGGCCGCCGCCGCCAGCGACAGCTCCAGCGTCGCCGGCAGGCGTTCGGCGATCAGGCTGGACACCTTCGCGCCCTGGCGCAGGCTCAGGCCGAATTCACCCTGCGCCGCGTTGACCAGGAAATGCCAGAACTGGATGAAGAACGGCTGGTCAAGCCCGAGATCGGCCCGCAGCTCGCGGATCTGTTCCGGCGTCGCGTCCTGCCCCAGCAGGAACACCACCGGATCGCCTACGTACTGGAACAGCAGGAAGGCGATCGCCGCCACACTGACCATCACGACGACCGCCTGGACCAGCCGCCTGAGAATGAAAGCTAGCATGAGTCAACCATGGATCGGGGCCGCGCCACACGCTGATGGCGCGCCCCCCGTGAATCGGGCCTGGATCAGTTTACCTTGATCAGCCGCCAGTCCAGCCGGTTGTCGGCGCGATGGACCACATCCACATTCTTCTTCATCGCCCACGGGATGACCTGGTTGTGCAGCGGAATATGCGCCACCTCATCGTTCTGCAGCTGCAGTGCCTCCGTCAGCAGGCGGGTGCGCAGCTCCAGGTTGGTTTCCTTCTTGGTGCGGTCGACCAGTTCGTCCATCTTCGGGTTGCTGTAGCGCCCCACGTTGTAATTGCCGTCGCCACCCTCGCCCACGCTGCGCACCAGCGACTGCAGGCTGTACAGCGCGTCGAAGGTGGGCACGCCCCAGCCGAGCATGTAGATGCTGGCCTCGTAGCGCTGGATCATCGGGAAGTAGGTCACCAGCGGCAGCGTGCGCAGCTTGGCCTTGACACCGATCTTGGACCACATCGCCGTGACGGCCTGGCAGATTGCCTCGTCATTGATGTAGCGGTTGTTGGGGCAGGCGAAGTCCACCTCGAAGCCATCCTTGTAACCCGCGTCCGCCAGCAGCTTCTGCGCCGCGGCCAGGTCATAGGGATGGCGCTTGTGCACCGCTTCCGTCCAGCCATTGACCTGCGGCGCGACCAGTGCACCGGTCGGCTGCCCCAGACCGCGCAGCGTGACCCGCGCGATGGTGTCCATGTCGATGGCCTGGTACAGCGCCTTGCGCACGCGCTGGTCCTTGAGCGGATTCTTGCCCTTGACGTTGCTGCCCGGCAGTTCGTCGCGGAACTGGTCCATGCCCAGGAAGATGGTGCGGTTCTCGACCCCGTCGATCACCTTGAGGTTGGCGTTCTGGCGCAGGCGCGGCAGATCCTGCGGGCTCGGGTCCAGCACGAAATCCACTTCGCCCGAAAGCAGCGCCGCCGTGCGCGTGGCCACGTTTTTCACCGGTGCGTAGACCACCTCGGTCACGTTCGTGTCGGCCGTTCCCCACCAGTTGGGGTTGCGGGTGAGCACCAGCTTCTGGTCCGGCTGCCATTCCTTGAGCATGAACGGTCCCGTGCCATTGGCGTTGCGGTGGGCAAAGTTCTCGTCCTGCGTCTTGATGTCCTTGGGTTCGGTCGAACGGTTCTTTTCCGCCCAGGCCTTGCTCATCATGCGCAACTCGGTCAGCTGGTTCAGCAGCACCGGGTTCGGATCCTTGGTGAAGATGTCGATCGTGTGTGGATCGACCGCCACCACCCGCTCGATGCCTTGCGCGTAGACACCGAAATTCGAGGTCTTGGCCATCGCCCTCTCCAGCGAGAACACCGCATCCGCCGAGGTGAACTCGCTGCCGTCATGGAATTTGACGCCTTTGCGCAGACTCATCCGCAGCTGGGTCGGGGAGACCTGCTGCCAGGAGGTGGCCAGCACGGGCTCCGGCTTGAACGTCTTGCTGTTGTAGTACACCAGCGACTCGTAGACCGCCGCGTGGATGCCATTGGCCAGCGCATTGTTCTGGGAATGGATGTCCCACGTGGGAATGTCGCTGGAACTGGTCCATTTGAAGGTCTTGGCATTCGCAATACCGGCCGTCAGGGCGATGGCGGCCACCAGGGCAGTCAGATGCAGTTTCATGGCTGGGCACCTCTCTGGATATTGAAGTGCTGCCACTATGCAACATCCATACCCTTTCGACTTACCGTGCTTACCCTATTTGTAGGACATCGGCACGCCCGCTTTGCCCCGCATTGGGGACTCCTCCCGGCGCCGGACGACTTAGGCTCAATGCACCAGCCAAGCTGTCACAACACGCATCAGGAGGAACCATGCACCACCGTTATCTGCGCCTGTTGGGCGCCTTTTTCCTGTGCATGTGGATGGGCGTCGCCCACGCTGCGGTCGAGGCGAACCACGCGACCTCGCTCGACCTGGAAAGCATCAAGGGCATCGGCCCGAGCACCGCCGCCAAGATCCTTGCACAAAGACAGCTCCGGCCTTTCACCGACTGGCAGGACTTCATCGAGCGCGTGCCTGGCATTGGCGCCAAGCGCGCCGCACGCATGTCCGAAGGCGGGCTGACCATCAACGGGCAGCGCTTCCACACAGCCAAGCCAATCGCCATCGCTCCGCGTACCGGCCCGAAACTGCCACCACCGCAGCGCGACCCTTTCCCCTCCGGCTCCATGCTGGTGGAGTGGCCCGCCAGATAGGCACCAATAGCCCCCTGGCTGGCAAACGCGCGCGCACCGCCCAGGACCAGCTTGGCCCCATTTGATACAGCCAAAAAGAAAGGCTCTGTCACCTAATCGTGTTGGCGGGTAAGATGGTGCACCATGCGCCGTCGCGACTTCCAGCGGCTTGTCGACTCTCTCAAGAGCCTGAGCCCGCACCAACTCCATCAGC
>JAEZLX010000148.1 GCA_023415035.1 Pseudomonadota bacterium
GCCTGGGTGAGCGCCTGCTTGGAGCCCCGCTGCAGCACGTGGGCTCCCAGGTGCAGACGCCAGCGCCCGATATGTTCTCCACTCGCCGCGGGCCGGTGAACGAGGAGCGTGGTTACCGGGTGATCGACGGTGTGGCGGTGCTGAACACCCAAGGCGCCCTGGTGCATCGGACCCGCTTCGACATGGCGGACAGCACCTACTTCCTGGGCTACAACACGCTGACGGCCGATCTTGAGCACGCCATGGACAACCCGGAGGTGCACGCCGTCTTGCGGGTGTTCGACAGCCCGGGCGGCGAGGTGCAGGGTGCATTCGAGGCGGCCGAGCGCACGCTGCAGATGCGTGGAAAGAAGCCCTTGGTATCGATCGCGGACGGCATGGCTGCGTCCGCCGCGTACCTGTTGGCCAGCGCATCCGATGAGCTGGTGATCACCAAGACAGGGTACGCCGGTTCCATCGGTGTGGTGGCCCGCCACGTGGATTTTTCGCAGGCGCTGTCATCCAGCGGGATCAAGGTCACCCACATCTTCGCTGGCGCACACAAGGTGGACGGCAATCCCTACGAGCCGCTGCCCGAGTCGGTGCGCAGCGACTGGCAGGCCGAGATCGAGGGCATCTACGCCATGTTCGTTGATGCCGTTGCCAGACATACCGGCCTGGAAGCAAAAGCCATCCGCGCCACGCAGGCCCGCACCTACGCCGGCCAGAAGGCCGTGGACTCTGGCCTGGCGAGCCGTATTGGCACCACCGATGAACTGATTTCCGAGCTGGCCGCGCTGCGTGTGCGGTCGTACCCCGTCGGGCCCGGCGCCCGCGCAACCGCCAACGACAAAGGAGCAACTATGTCTGGCACCGAAAAGGGCGGCACCGAGGCCGCCAACACCCAGCCGGCCGCGTTTGCGCAGGCCGATCTCGACAAGGCGCGAGCCGATGGCCACGCGGCCGGGCGCGAGGAGGGCATGCAGGCCGGCGTCGCCGCCGAGCGTGAGCGTGTCAGCGCCATCCTGGGACACCCGGAGGCTGCCGATCGCCAGGCCTTGGCTGTGCAGTGCATCACCACGGGCCTGAGCGCCGAGCAGGCAGGCGCAATCCTTGGCGCAGCTCCCAAGGCCGCGCCAGCCAAGGCTACCACCAGCGCATTCGGCGCCGCGATGGCCTCCATTGGCAACCCCGACGTGTCGGGGATCGAGGGCGAGGCCAGTGCCGACGACGCTGCCGCGGTGGCTGGAAGCATCTTGAGTGTCTTCCGCAACCATGTGGCGCACTGAACACCAGCACAGCAGGAGCACACAGATGAAAGCTGATTTCAAGACCGAAGGCACCTATGTGCCGGATTCCCTGATTGCGGGTAACGCGCACCTTCTGGTGGCCCGCACGGTGACCATCGCAACGGGCGAGGGCGAACTGCCGCGGGGCGCCGTTCTGGGCAAGGTCACGGCTGCTGGCAGTGCCACGTCTCCGGCCGGCGACGCTGGCAATGCCGGCGCGGTGACCTTCAGCGCCATCACGGTGGGCTCGACCGCGCTGGATGGCGTTTACACCGTCACCGTCACGGCGGCCAAGGATGGCGAGACCGCTGCCACCTTCACCGTGACCGCACCCGGTGGCGCCACCGCCAGCGGCTCCATGGGTGCGGCTTTCGCCGGGCTTGGTCTGAGCTTCACGATCACCGATGGGCTGAACTCCGACGCGTCGGACGTGGGTGACGTCTACACGTTCACCGTGGTGGCTGCGCTGGGCGAGTACCGTCTGAGCAAGAGCACCGCCAGCGACGGCAGCGAAACGCCCGACCTGATCCTGGCCGAAGCAGTTGATGCCACCAGCAGTGATGTGCAGGCCTTGGCCTACTCGCGCGGCGACTTCAATGCCGCCGCCCTGACGCTGGGTGCCGCTCACACGGTGGCCAGCATCACCGAGGGCTTGCGCGCCAAGGGCATCACCTTGCTGCCGGCCGTGGCCTGAGCCATTTTCCACAGGAGATCCGAATCATGGATATTTTCACCACCGCCGTGCTGAACAAGGTCGTTAGCGAGCTGCCGCCGCCCCAGCCTTTCATCCTCAACAGCTTCTTCCGAGCGCTGCAGACGGAGACCAGCGAGGAAATCCACTTCGACGTGGATTCCGGCCGCCGCCGCCTGGCACCCTTTGTCTCGCCCATCGTGGCGGGCAAGGTGGTCCAGTCCAAAGGCTATGTGACCAAGAGCTTCAAACCGGCCTACGTCAAGGACAAGCGGGTCTTTGACTCGTCTCGGCCTTTCAAGCGGGCCATCGGCGAGCGCATCGGCGGCGAACTCAGCCCGGCGCAGCGCCTGCAGCTCATGCTGGCCACCGACCTGGAAGACCAGATTGGCATGCTGACCCGGCGCATGGAGGTGATGGCCTGCGAGGCGTTGCGTACCGGAAAAATCGTGGTCAAGGGTGATGAGTACCCGGAAACGCTGGTCGACTTCCAGCGCGACGGGGCTTTGACCGTCAAACTCAACGGCGCCGCCCGCTGGGGTGAGCAAGGTGTCAGCCCGCTGGCCTCGGTGCAGGAATGGTCGATGACGGTGACTGAGAAATCGGGCTCCACGGCCAACGTGGTCATCATGGACCCGAAGGCTTATGCGCTATTCGCTGCGGACTCTGCGGTGAAGGATCTGCTGGACCGCTTCCGCGGCAAGGCCGCGCTCAACCCGACCGTGATCGGCGAGGGCGGCCGCTACGTGGGCAGCACTGGTGACCTGGACATCTACGTCTATGTGGGCTGGTACGAAGATCCGAATACGGGCGTTGTGACCAAGTACTTGCCCGACTACACAGTGATCGTCACGGGGCCGGACCTCGATGGCGTGCGCGCCTACGGTGCAGTCCGCGACGAAGAAGCGGGCTTCCAGGCCTTGCCGTACTTCTCCAAGAGCTGGCTGGAGAAGGACCCGGCCGTGCGCTACTTGCTGATGCAGTCGGCGCCACTGACCGTGCCCTACCGCACCAACGCATCGCTCGGTGCCACGGTGCGCTGATGGACGGGTTTGGCATGGCGTCCGCGCTGACCCCATTCGCCGACATTGAGGCCATGGTCAACCAGGCCGTGGGCTCGATGCTGGCCAACGCCACCGCCACCTTCAGCGGTGGACAGCCGTTCCCGGTTCTCTTCGATCGGGAAGGGGACCAGCCTGCGGGCTTTGCGGTGGACGCCGATGTGGCGTCTGCCCAGTTCGATGGCAGGGCCGCGCCGGGTCTCACTCGTGGGAGCGTGCTGGTGATCGATGGCCAGTCCTGGACTGTCGAGTCCGACGCCATGCCGGATGCCTCGGGCTGGGTGCGGGTTGACTTGCACCCGGCACCGGCCGCTGGAGGTGATGCCTGATGCTGGCCGCCGCTGCACTCATCGAGGCTCGCCTCAAGACGCTGCCAGAGCTGGCTGGCTGGGGTGTGCGTAACGAGCTGCACGAGCAGGACCGTCGTGCTCTGCCGAGTGCGTCGATCGCATGCATCGGATCGTCTGCGAACCCAAAGGACCGTGCCGCGGTGCTGGAGCCGCGCTGGCAGATCACCTTGAGCGTGCGCACCGGTGCCCAGGCCGCCGACCAGCTGGATGACGCCATTGAGGCAGTGATCGGCTCGCTCCAGGGATGGATGCCATCGCCGGACACCAATGGCCGTCGATGGGACCGATTCAGCCTTCACAGCGTCCTGCCGCCGGAGACTCAGGAGCAGGGCGTCGTCACCTTCGTCATCACCTTCACCACGGCCAGCCTCTACCGCGGCCAGGAGTGATCAACCTTCAGGAGTTTGGAAATGCCCATCACCCATGTCAAGAATGACTACCTGATCGCTCGCGGTCGGGTGTACTTCGACCCGTTCGACGCCAGCGAGAACCGCACCGGCGAGATCGCCCTGGGCAACTGCCCGAGCGTCACCATCAACATCGAGACCGAGGAGGCCGAGC
>JAEZLX010000184.1 GCA_023415035.1 Pseudomonadota bacterium
GAGCTCGGTGGCGCGCTTGGAGGGGGCGGGAGGCAGGGGCATGGGCGGAGCAGTTCAGCGTGAGGGCCAAAAAACAAAAAGCCGCCGGGAAGACCGGGCGGCTTTCGGGACTGCGTTGCGGACAGTGATGAAACGGGGAGCTGAGCGGCTTCCTTGAGTCATGAATCCATTATGCACGACCTCCTGAGAGCGACTGTGCCGGCGCGCAAGGCCGTTGCCGGCATTCCACAGGGGGCGCTCAGGCGGCCTTCTTGAGAGCCTTGACGGCCTTGAGGACTTCCTCGACGTGGCCGGGAACCTTCAGGCCGCGCCACTCCTGGCGCAGGATGCCGTCCGGGCCGATGAGGAAGGTGCTGCGCTCAATGCCCTTGACCTTCTTGCCGTACATGATCTTGTTCTTGACCACGCCGAACATGTGGCACATCTTCTCTTCGGTATCGGCGATCAGTTCGAAGGGCAGTTCCAGCTTGGCCTTGAAGTCGTCGTGCGACTTCATGTTGTCGCGCGAAACACCGAACACTTCGGCGCCGGCCTTGACGAAATCCTTGTACTTGTCACGGAACTGCATGGCTTCCGTGGTGCAGCCGGGGGTGTTGTCCTTGGGGTAGAAATACAGCACCAGCGTCTGGCCCAGGTGCGACTGGTGACTGACCTTGACACCGCCGGTGGCCTGGGCTTCGAATTCGGGAATGGGTTTGTTGACAACGACTGCCATGCTGCGAGTGCCCCTGACGTAAGTTGGTGGAGATTCGTTGGCTTCCCGGTTGCATCGTGCGCGGCGACCGTGGATGACACCGGTGTCCCGGACAGGCAGCACGGCAGGAAGCAATCCGCTATTTTACCCGCTTCGGAATCGGCCCTCAGAGGGATACCCCCAGATCCGCCGGAAGGGGGTCGGGTATTGGCCGTCCGCCAGACTCAGGCGATGAACAGCGCGGCGGCCACACGCCGCCCCTCAGCCGCCAGGATGTTGAAGGTGCGGCAGGCGGCCGCGGTGTCCATGGTCTCAACGCCGATGCGCCGCTCGATCATCGGGCGCAGCAGGGCGGGGCGGGCGAAGCGCAGGCGCGCTCCGCTACCGAAGAGCACCAGTTCCGGCATGGCCGTATCCAGCGCCAGAACCTCGTCGAAATGGCCGTCGGCCAGATCCTCGAAGCGGGCGCAGCTCCAGGCCCGCACGCCCGCCGTGGCCGACAGCAGCACGGCGCCGGTGTGCTGCTCGCCGTTGATGGCGATCCATCCCGGTCCGTAGGCGGTGATGCTGAACTGGTCGGGGCGGTCGGCGTGCAGTTTCATGAAGGGCGGGGCCGGCAGGAGTGCGGGATGCGCGCAATGGGGCTATCGATCTGTGGTCAAATTGGAGGTTTCCCGCGCTGGCTTGCGTAATATAACCGCCGGCTGCCCGGGGCGTTCTTTCAATCCCGCATTTCCTGCTCCTGTCCGTGCCTGGGAGGCACCGTGAAAACCATCCGCAAGTCCGCCAAGCTCAACAATGTCCTCTACGATGTCCGGGGTCCGATCGTCGAGGCAGCCAAGCAGATGGAGGATGAAGGGCAGAAGATCATCAAGCTGAACATCGGCAACATGGCGCCGTTCGGCTTCGATCCGCCAGAAGAGGTGGTGCAGGACATGGCGCGCAACCTCCACGATTCTGCCGGCTATTCCGACAGCCGGGGCATCTTCTCGGCACGCAAGGCCGTCATGCACTACACCCAGCAGCAGGGTGTGGTCGGCGTCACGCTGGATGACATCTACCTGGGCAATGGCGCCAGCGAACTCATCCAGATGGCGACCAACGCGCTGCTCGACGAAGGCGACGAGCTGCTGGTCCCCGCCCCCGACTATCCGTTGTGGACAGCCGTCACCAGCCTGGCGGGTGGCCGTCCGGTGCACTATGCCTGCAACGAGGAAAGCGGCTGGCTGCCCGATCTGGATGACATGCGCGCGCGCATCACGCCGCACACCAAGGGCATTGTTGTCATCAATCCGAACAACCCGACGGGTGTGCTGTACCCGGACGACGTGCTGCTGGGCATCGTCCAGATCGCGCGCGAGCATGGCCTGGTGCTGCTGGTGGATGAGGTCTACGACAAGGTGCTGTACGACGGTGTCAAGCACACCGCGATGGCGAGCCTCTCGACCGATGTGCTCACGCTCACATTCAACTCGCTGTCCAAGGCCTACCGTTCGTGCGGTTACCGGGCCGGCTGGCTGGTGGTGTCGGGCGACAAGGCGCCGGCCCGCGATTTCATCGAAGGCCTGAACATGCTGGCCAACCTCAAGCTCGGCTCCAACGTGCCGGGCCAGCATGCGATCCAGACGGCGCTGGGCGGCTACCAGAGCATCAACGACCTGGTCAAGGAAGGCGGGCGCCTGCGCCGGCAGCGCGACCTGGCCTACGAGCTGATTACCGCCATTCCGGGTGTCAGCTGCGTGAAGCCGCACGCGGCGCTGTACATGTTCCCCCGTCTCGATCCGGCCGTCTATCCGATCGAGGACGACCGCCAGTTCTTCATGGAAGTGCTGCGCGCCACGCGCGTGATGCTGGTGCAGGGTTCGGGCTTCAACTACCCGGACAACCAGCACTTCCGCATCGTGTTCCTGCCGCACGAGGAAGACCTGCGGGAGGCGATCCGGCGCCTGGCCGACTTCCTGGCGCAGTACCGCCGGCGTCACGGCGCCACCATCTGAGAGCAAAGTTCCAACACGGATGCCTGCCTGGCGGGCATCCCAGTCCATCCGACGAGCGATCCAACGACATGAAACCGATTCAAGTAGGCCTGCTGGGCATTGGCACCGTGGGTAGCGGCACCTTCCAGGTGCTCCAGCGCAACCAGGAAGAGATCCGCCGCCGTGCGGGTCGTGGCAT
>JAEZLX010000231.1 GCA_023415035.1 Pseudomonadota bacterium
TCGCACCAGTAGCCCTCCGCCGTCCAGCCGAACAGCCGCGCGCCGTGCTTCATCAGCTCCGGGAACAGGTCTTTTGCGAAGTCGGCCTTTGCGCCTTCGGCGATCATGTCCATTACGTGCGGCTCGATGATATAGATGCCGGTGTTCACGGTGTCGCTGAAGACGTCCGGCCAGGCGGGCTTTTCGAGGAAGCGTTCCACGCGGCCGTCGCTCCCGGCGATCACCACGCCGAACTCCACGGGCGACTCCACGGCCTTTAATACCAGCGTCACGTCCGCCTGATTCTCCCGGTGAAACGCCGCGGCGCGGCCTAGGTCGATGTCCGTGAGCGCGTCGCCGGATATCACGATGAACGTCTCATCAAGGAAATCCCTGAGCGCGCGCACGCTGCCCGCCGTGCCCAGCGGCGTATCCTCCACGGCGTAGCGCATGCTGACGCCATAGTGGCTGCCGTCGCCGAACCGGCCGCGTATCGCGTCCGGCAGGAAGTGCAGCGTGGAGGCGATGTCGGTAATGCCGTGCGCCTTTAATAGCTCCACCGCGTATTGCATCACGGGCTTGCCCACGACTTCGGCCATGGGCTTGGGGACGTCGCAAGTGATTGGCCGGAGCCGCGTGCCCTCGCCGCCGGCCATGATGACTGCCTTCAAAGTGAACACCTCTGATGAACTGCAAATAGTAAAATTAGTATTGGCGGCGGGATGGGTATGTTATACTAAATTCATCAACGATGAATCGGCATATATGAATCCACCATATTGGCTTCATACAGTTGCCGCCATTCACATGCTATGCTGTTTGCGAGAGGGGATGACAACATGAAATTCTACGAGGAAAAGGGCCTGGCAATGTGCGGCCTGGCGTGCGCGCTGTGCAGCGAGGAGGCTTGCCCCGGCTGCGCGCGGCGCGGCTGCAAGGACGCGGACAGTTGCTCCGTGCTGCGCTGCGCGGCGGGGAAGGGGCTGGAGGGTTGCTTTGCGTGCGACGCGTTCCCTTGCGGCGAAGGAATGCTGCAGGGCGTGCGCAACCGGGCGTTCAACCGGTATGCCCGGCAGTTCGGGAGGCAGGCGCTGCTCGAGCGCCTCAAGGCCAATTTCGAAAGCGGTATCGTCTACCACAAGCCGGGCGGCCTGAAGGGCGATTATGACGTGCCTGAGACCGAAGATGAAATCATGCGGCTCATCCGGTTCGGCAGGAAATAAACCGTAAAAAATGAGAGGCGCGTAGCGCCTCTCACCGTGGTGTGATGATCTATTTAGGTGTTTATTCCGCCGCCGCTCCGATAAATATCGATGTGACCTTTCCATCCGTCATATCAAAGATTACGCCGCCGTATACGGATCCGGCGACAATGCTATCCTTTGTGCCTTCGTCGGATTGGTCCTGCACGGCGTACCCGTAGGCCGTTATCACGGCGTCCTTCCCGTCGCCGATTTTGACGCCTTTGGCCGTAGCCAGCGCGCAGGGCGCTTCGGCGCTGATGGAATATGACACGAACTCAGATTCCGGGTTTGCGCTTTCAGACATGTTGATTGTAAGACCCAGGGCCGTATAGGTCCAATCCGCGTGCTTCAAGCCGTCGGCTCCCCACACTTCCGCGTCGGATTGCTTGTCCGGCTTGCCCAGCTTCGCGATAAGCTCGCTCTCCGTCATACCAAGCTTCACATCACCCAGCGTTTCGGAATCCATCAGATCAAATCCGAGCGCTTCGTAGTCGGCCGGGGAGGTTGCCGTTGCCGCGGCAGTCTCCGATACCGTGGCGGACGGGGCGGGGGAGGGAGAGGCTGCCGCTTCGGGCGAGGCGCAAGCCGCCAGGCAAGCGGCCAGCGTCAAAGCTGTCAGGGCAAATAAAATTCGTTTCATTCAAAGTCCCTTTCTCATATACAAACTTCAGTTATTGTATCATTTTATAACAATGTTTGCCAATATAAAAACCGGGCGGGAGTCTATGCTCTCGCCCGGTTGCTGTGATTTATCTATGCGATTGGCTTATCGATGATGTTTTCCTCAAGCAGCGCCTTTTTGATCTTCTTGGGCGCGAGGCGCACCTCGGGCATGGAATCGCCTGCCACGCACGCTTCCGTCACGCGGCAAAGCTCCACGTCCTGCCGGGAGGGGATGTCGAACATCACGTCCAGCATCACCTTCTCGAGTATCGCGCGCAGGCCGCGCGCGCCGGTCTTGCGGTCCAGCGCCTTCTTGGCCACGGCTTTCAGCGCCTCGTCCTCGATCACGAGCTCGACGTTGTCCATCTCGAACAGGCGCTTGTATTGCTTCACGAGCGCGTTGCGCGGCTCGGTGAGGATGCGCAGCAGCGCCTTTTCGTCCAGGCCGTGCAGCGTCACGATGATCGGCACGCGGCCCACGAACTCGGGGATGAGGCCGTATTTCAAAAGGTCCTCGGGCAGAATGTGCTTTAGGATCTCGCCGATGTCCTTTTCTTCCTTCGCCATCACCTCGGCGCCGAAGCCCATCGTCTTTTTACCGGTGCGGTTTTCGATGATCTTCTCGATGCCGTCGAACGCGCCGCCGCAGATGAACAGGATGTTCGTCGTGTCGATCTGTATGAACTCCTGGTGCGGGTGCTTGCGGCCGCCCTGCGGCGGCACGCTGGCCGTGGTGCCCTCGAGTATCTTGAGCAGCGCCTGCTGCACGCCTTCGCCGGAGACGTCCCGCGTGATGGAGGGGTTCTCGGATTTGCGCGCGATCTTGTCGATTTCGTCGATGTAGATGATGCCCTTTTCGGCCTTCTCCACATCGTAGTCGGCAGCCTGAATGAGTTTGAGGAGAATGTTCTCCACGTCCTCGCCCACGTAGCCGGCCTCGGTGAGGGAGGTGGCGTCGGCGATTGCGAACGGCACCTCGAGTATGCGCGCCAGCGTCTCAGCGAGCATCGTCTTGCCGCAGCCCGTGGGGCCCAGCATCACGATGTTGCTCTTTTGAAGCTCCACGTCCTTGGACTTGTCGCCGTGGCTGATGCGCTTGTAATGGTTGTATACGGCGACGGAGAGCGACTTCTTGGCCTCTTCCTGGCCGATGACGAAATCGTCCAGTATCGCCTTAATTTCCTTGGGTTTCGGGATGTTTTTAAGTTCCGTCGTCGTGGGGGAAGTGAAGTCCTCGTCGATGATCTCCTGGCAGAGTTCGATGCACTCGTCGCAGATATAGACGCCAGGGCCGGCGACGACCCTGCGAACCTGATCCTGCGCCTTGCCGCAGAATGAGCACTTTACCTGGTTCTTGTCTTCATTTTTCGGCATCTTTTCTCCTTATGCGCGGTGGACCAACACTTCGTCGATCAGCCCGTAATCGCGCGCTTCTTCGCTGGTCATGAAGAAATCACGTTCCACATCCCGCTCGATCTTTTCCAGGGGCTGCCCGGTCATATTGGCAAGAAGCTCGTTCATTTTCTTCTTTGTTCTTATTATATGTTCGGCGTGGATGGCAATGTCCGTGGCCTGCCCGCGCGCGCCGCCGCTGGGCTGGTGGATCAGTATTTCGCTGTTGGGCAGCGCCTTGCGCTTGCCGCGCGTACCGGCGGCCAGCAGGAAGGCGCCCATCGAGGCGGCCATGCCCATGCACAGGGTGGAGACGTCCGGCTTGATGAAGTTCATCGTGTCGAAGATCGACATGCCGGCGCTGACGGAGCCACCGGGCGAGTTGATGTAAAACGAGATGTCCTTGTCGGGGTTCTCGCTTTCCAGGAACAGCAGCTGCGCCACCACGAGGTTGGCCGACTGGTCAGTGACCGGCCCCACCAGGAACACCACGCGCTCCTTGAGCAGGCGCGAGTAGATGTCGTAGGCGCGCTCACCACGGCCCGACTGCTCGATCACCATGGGCACCATGCCCAGCCCCTGAATGTCCATTGCGCTCATCCGTTATCTCCACAAATCTTGACGGCAATGCCGCTACTGTAACCAACCCGGGAAAGCCCCTTCGCCCGGTACCGGAAGTCCCTGCTTTCCCAGATGGCGGCAAAGGCCCCCTTCGCAAGGGGCGCGCCAAAAAAAGAGGGCGGGAAGCCCCGCCCTGCTTTGCTGTCGGCTGGTAGGCCGCTCAGACCTGCCCCATCAGCTCTTCGAAGCTGACGGACTTCTCGGTGACCTTGGCATTGGCCAGGACGTAGTCGGTGACGTTGTTCTCGATCACGACGGCCTCGACCTCGGCCATGCGGCGGTTGTCGCCATGGTACCAGCGCACCACGTCCTCGGGACGCTCGTAAGAGGCGGCCAGCTCGCGGATGTGGGCTTCGATCTGCTCGGGCTTGGCAGCCAGGTCATGGGCACGCACCAGTTCGGCCACCACCAGACCCAGGCGCACGCGGCGCTCGGCCTGCTCGCGGAACAGGTCGGCGGGGATCGGGGCCTTGTCGGCGTCCTTGATGCCGCGCTGTTTCAGGTCGGCACGGGCACCTTCGATCAGGCGGTCGATCTCGGCCTGGACAACCGACTTGGGCAGGTCCAGCTCGGCCTTGGCCACCAGGGCGTCCATGGCGGCCTGCTTGTTGCGGGCCAGCACGCGGAACTTGACTTCGCGCTCCAGGTTCTTCTTGATGTCGGCGCGCAGGGCCTCGACGGTGCCGCCTTCCACGCCCAGGGCCTTGGCAAAGGCCTCGTCCACTTCGGGCAGGTGGGCCGCCTCGATCTTGTGCAGGGTCACCAGGAAATCGGCGGTCTTGCCGGCGACGTCCTTGCCGTGGTAGTCCTCGGGGAAGTTCAGCGGGAAGGTCTTGGACTCGCCAGCCTTCATGCCGCGCACGGCGTCCTCGAATTCCTTGAGCATCTGGCCTTCGCCGACCAGGAACTGGAAGCCCTCGGCCTTGCCGCCTTCGAAGGGCTCGCCGTCGATCTTGCCGGCAAAGTCGATCGTGACGCGGTCGCCGTCCTGGGCGGCGTCTTCCTTGCCACGCTGGGCGAAGGTGCGGCGCTGCTTGCGCAGGATGTCCAGCGTGCGGTCGATGGCGGCATCGCTCACCTCGGCGGAGACCTTCTCGATCTCGGCGGAAGCCAAGTCACCGATCTTGACGTCGGGGTACACCTCGAAAACGGCGTCAAAGGTGATCTCGCCCTCGGCGGCGCCTTCCTTCTCGGTGATCTGGGGCTGGCCGGCCACGCGCAGGTTGGCTTCGCTTGCAGCCTTGGCAAAGGCCTCGCCCACCTTGTCGTTCATGACTTCATAGTGGACCGAGTAGCCATAACGCTGGGCCACGACGTTGAACGGCACCTTGCCAGGGCGGAAGCCGTCCATCTTGACCTGGCGGGCCAGACGCTTGAGGCGGCTCTCCACCTCGTTCTTGATCAGGTCGGCGGGCAGCGTCAGCGTGATCTTGCGCTCCAGCTTCTCCAGGGTTTCAACGGTCACGGTCATGGTCATCTCCAAAAGGGGAAAATCGGTCGGCCGGCCAGGGGCCGACCGGAAATTTCGGTCCAATCATCGGTGCAGTGGTGCGCGGGGTCGGACTCGAACCGACACGCCCGTGAAGGCGTCAGGACCTAAACCTGGTGCGTCTACCAATTTCGCCACCCGCGCGCCGAACCGCGTCCCGCATCTGCCGGACCCGGTATCCACGGCTCGCACCGTTTGACGGAAACTCTCTATTGTAGCGGCTGACAGTCCCGCATCAGGCACCCAGGCGGCGCCGAAGCAGGCTGACGGCGCTGCCGGGGGTGGTGAACACCGGCAACCCGGTGGCGGCGGTCACGACAGCCGCCGCCCGCGCCATGCTGAACTGCGCCAGCGCGATGGCCTGACACCCCTTCGCCTGCAGCTGCCGTGCCGCCGTGGCCACCCTGGCGTCATGGCCCGGGCCGTCACCCCGGTCAAGGGCCTCCATGGCCCCCTCGGCCAGCGCCAGCTGCAGCCGCACATGTGATGGGAACTCCGCGGGCATGGACTCCAGGGTCGGCTCGAAGGAAGCGATCAGCCCCACCGGCCCGTCCACCTGCGCCACGTCGGCAATCATCGCCTCGTTGGGCTTGAGCACGGGTATGTGCGGTCGCCTGGCGGCGGCCGCCTCGATGCATGGCCCGAAAGCCGAGCAGGTGAACAGGATGCCCTGTGCGCCCGTGGACTCGGCGTAGGCCGCCAGTGCCTCGAAACGTCGGTGCATGGCCTCGTCCAGCCCCCTACCCTCGCTGGCCAGGTCGGACGAGAGGCTGTCGTCGAGCAGGTTCATGCGGATCGCCTCGGGCCAGGTCCGCGCCATTTCGCTGTTGATGGGCTCGACCGAATGGGCGAGCGCGTGGATCAGGGCAATTCTCGTCATGCAACACCTCCTTGCCGGCGCATGCGCCAGCCCTGGCTCAGCCAGACCACCGCCAGCAGCAACAGCGCCGGCAGATACACCCAGTAGGCGGAAGGCCGGTCTGTGGGGACCATCACGGCGGCCACGTCCCAGCCTGGCTCGAAGCCGCTCTTGCGGGCCTGGCTGCCGAAGCGGACATTGGCCACCTGCACCATGTCACCCAGCGCCATGATGGTCACGCCGGCCTCCTGCAGCCGCTCGCGTCCCTGCCCGGACGCCCCGAGCTGCACCGCCACCGTCTTGCGCACCTCGTCGCCCTCGATGTTGGTGCCGTGGATCTGGAGCACCAGGCGCTCGTTCTCTCCCAGCGACTCGGCGACCTTGTAGATGTCTGCGGCCGGTGCCGGCGCATAGGGCGGCGCGATGCGGTCCATGGCCCAGTCCGGGCGGAACAGGAAGAAGGTCACGACCAGCAGGGCCAGCACTTCCCACCACTTGCACTTGGTGCGGAACCAGGCCATGGTGGCGGCAGCGAAGGTCAGCGAGGCAATGGTGGCCGTAGCACTGACCAGCAGGACCTCCCACCATCCCCGCACGTCGATCATGAGCAGCGCGGGGTTGAAGATGAAGACGAAGGGCAGCACCACCGTGCGCAGCGCGTAGAGGGACCCCTGCACGCCCGTCTTGATCGGGTCTTCCTTCGAGATGGCCGCCGCCGCGAAGGTGGCCAGCCCCGCCGGCGGCGTGATGTCGGCCATGATGCCGTAATAGAAGACGAACATGTGCACGGCGATCAGCGGGATCACCAGCCCGGACTGCGCGCCCAGCTCGACAATGACCGGCGCCATCAGCGAGGCCATGAGCACGTAGTTGGCGGTGGTCGGCACGCCCAGGCCCAGTACCAGGCAGACGAAGGCCGTGAACAGCAGCATCAGGATCACGTTGCCCTGCGAGACCAGCTCGACGAAGTCGGTCATGCGGAAACCCAGGCCAGTGAGCGTGATGCCGCCCACCACGATGCCGGCCGTCGCCGTGGCGATGCCGATGCCGATCATGTTCCGGCTGCCGTCGACGAAGCCCTTGTAGACCTCCGAGATGCCCTCGGCCCATGCCGATCCCGGCATGCCCTGGCCCCGGAAAAACGAGAACAGCGGCCGCTGCGTGAGCATGAGCGCCACCATGGTGACGGTGGCCCAGAACGCCGACAGCGCCGGCGAGAGTTCATCCACGGCCAGACACCAGATCAGCACGCCGATGGGGATGAGGTAGAACAGACCCGCGCGCACGGTGGGCCAGGCGGGCGGCAGCACCGGGTTGTTGATGTCGATGTCCTGCGGCAGGTCGGGGCTGCGGGCCGCCACGCGCACCAGCCACACATAGGCACCGAACAGCAGCGCCATCAGCACGTACGGCGCCGCACCGCCCAGCAGCGCGCGCGTGCCGATGGCGATCCAGTACACCGCGCCAATGACGATGAAGGTGCCCGAGACGCCCATCGCCCGTGCGATCCAGCGCTCGCGCGCCGTGCGCGCGGCAGCCTGCGCCATCGGCTTGATGCCCAGCTTGAGCGCCTCCAGGTGCACGATGTAGAACAGGGCCACATAGGAGATCACGGCCGGCAGCAGCGCATGCTTGATGATCTCGACATAGGGAATGCCGACGTACTCCACCATCAGGAAGGCCGCCGCCCCCATCACCGGGGGCATGATCTGGCCGTTGATCGACGAGGCTGTCTCGATGGCGCCAGCCTTGATGCCGCCATAGCCGGCCTTCTTCATCAGGGGAATGGTGAAGATGCCGCCCGTCACCACGTTGGACACCGAGGAGCCGGAAATCAGGCCGTTGAGGGCCGAGGACACCACGGCCACCTTGGCCGGGCCACCACGCATGTGACCCAGCAGCGCGAACGACACCTGCATCATGTAGTTGCCGCCGCCGGCGCGGTCCAGTAGCGCACCGAACAGCACAAAGATGAAGATGAAGGCCACCGACACGCCCAGCGCCACACCGTAGACGCCCTCGGTGGTCAGCCACATGTGCGACACCATGCGGTGCAGCGATGCGCCCTTGTGCGCGATCACGTCCGGCAGGTAGGGGCCGAGGAATACGTAGGCCAGGAACACCAGACCCAGGATCGCCATGGGCAGGCCCACGGCGCGGCGCGTGGCCTCCAGCAGCAGCACGATGCCCACGCAGGCCGTGACCACGTCCATCATCACGGGCTGGCCCGGCCGGGTGGCCAGCTCGCGG
The DNA here is from genome assembly GCA_023415035.1 of Pseudomonadota bacterium. Classification (GTDB taxonomy): domain Bacteria; phylum Pseudomonadota; class Gammaproteobacteria; order Burkholderiales; family Burkholderiaceae_C; genus Hydrogenophaga. The sequence continues at coordinate 8,498 of JAEZLX010000231.1, forward strand.
TAGAACAGCATGAGGTAGGCTCCCGCGAAGCCGGCCAGCAGGGCCAGCACCCAGTCCGCCGCAGGGATGCGCTGGCGCGGCGAATGGCGGCCGTGCGGAAAGGCCAGGAATGCCAGGAACATGGCCATGCCCAGATGGATGGCCCGGGCTTCCGTGTCATTGAAGATGCCGAAACCCAGCGCGAAGGGCACCGGCGAGGCGTACCAGAGCTGGAACAGCGCCCATCCCAGGGCGCCCAGCGCGATGACCAGACCGCCCACCCCCTTGGCATTTCTGCCACCCGTGTCCACCTCGGCCACGAAGGCCTGCAGGTCCGGTGATGCTTTTTCGATGTCGCTCATGTGCACGTCTCCCACCCGCCACCACGCACCTGCCACGTGCGCCGGATCGGCGTCCTGTACCTTCCAAGCAAAGGAGGCGGGCGGCCTTCGCAGTCCACCCGCCTCCGGTCATCAGGCCTTCAAGGGCTTATTTCACCCAGCCCTTTTCCTTGTAGTAACGCAGCGCGCCTTCATGCAGGGGAGCGCTCAGGCCATCCTTGACCATGCTCTCGGGCTTGAGGTGGGCGAACGCGGGGTGCAGACGCTTGAAGTCCTCGAAGTTGTCGAACACGGCCTTGACGACCTGGTAGATGGTGTCGGCCGGCACCTTGGACGAACTCACGAACGTGGCCAGCACGCCATAAGTGTCGGTGGCCTGCGGGTTGTTCGGGTACATGCCGGCCGGAATGGTCACCTTCGCGAAGTACGGGTGATCGGCCACCAGCTTGTCCACGACGGGCCCCGTCAGCGGCACCAGCTTGGCGCCGCAGCTCGTGGTCGGGTCCTGAATGTTGGCCGACGGGTGGCCGACGGCATAGAAGAAGCCGTCGATCTTGCCGTCGCACAGGGCCGGGCCGTGCTCGTCAGCCTTCAGCTCCGAAGCCAGGCTGAAATCGGACATTTTCCAGCCCAGGGCGTTGACGAGCTGCGTGGACGAAGCCAGCGTGCCCGAGCCCGGGTTGCCCACGTTGAAGCGCTTGCCCTTGAAGTCATCGAACTTGGTGATGTTCGCTTCCTTGCGCGCCACCACGGTGAAAGGCTCGGGGTGCAGCGAGAACACAGAGCGCAGGTCCGCAAAAGCGCCGGCGTCCTTGAACTGGCCCTGGCCCTTGACGGCGTTGAACTGGACATCGGACTGGGCCACGCCCATGTCCAGCTCGCCGGCCTTGATCGTGTTGATGTTGAAGACGGATCCGCCAGTGGATTCGACCGAGCAGCGGATGCCGTGCTGTGCGCGGTCCTTGTTCACCAGCCGGCAGATGGCGCCGCCGGCGGCGTAGTACACGCCCGTGACACCGCCGGTACCGATGGTGACGAACTTCTGCTGGGCCTGTGCGGTTCCCAGCGGTGCCGACAGGGCCAGGGCCACTGCAGCCATCGAAAGCACGCTTTTCATTCTCTCTCCTCAGTGAGTTGTCTGACGAGTTGAACAACGGGGCCTGTCACCCCACCACTACCTGCCTGCAGCCAGTCGTGGCAGCACGCAAATCCCATGCCCGTTCTGCTCGTCCTTTCTGGTGCATCACGGTCATCTGATCCCGAGGCTACCCCGCAACGCGCCATCGGCATATGGGTAGTACCACCACCCCGTCTCATGCCTTTGTGGACGCAATGGCCGCGTCGATCGCGGCGCACAGCGTCCCCACGATCTCGTCGATGTCGGCTTCGGTCGAGATGAACGGCGGCGCCAGCAGCACGTGATCACCCGCATGGCCGTCGACAGTTCCGCCCATGGGATAGACCATCAGACCGCGCGCCATGGCTTCGGCCTTGATGCGCGCATGGAGCCTGAGTGCCGGGTCGAACCACTGGCGGGTGGACCGGTCGGCCACCAGCTCCACGCCCCAGAACAGGCCGCGGCCACGGATGTCTCCGACATGGGGATGCGAGCCGAGCAAGGCATCCAGGCGCTCGTGCATGTGCTGGCCCAAAGCGCGTGTGCGGGCCAGCAGGTCGTCGCGTTCGATCACCTGCTGCACCGCGAGCGCGGCGGCACAGGCCACCGCGTGCCCCAGATAAGTGTGCCCGTGCTGGAACAGGCCGCTGCCTTCGCGCATCGCGTCCACGATGCGCGACTGCGCCAGCACGGCGCCAATGGGCTGATAGCCCCCGCCCAGGCCCTTGGCGATGGTCAGCAGGTCGGGTACCACGCCCTCCTGTTCGCAGGCGTGCAGCGTGCCGGTGCGGCCCATGCCGCACATCACCTCGTCCAGGATGAGCAGGATGCCGTGGCGGTCGCACAGTTCGCGCACGCCCTTGAAGTAGCCTGGCACCGGCGTCAGCACGCCGGCGGTGGCGCCGCCGACGGTCTCGGCCACAAAGGCCATGACGTTCTGCGGGCCGAGCCGCTCGATGGTCTCCTCCAGCTCGCGCACCAGCCGCTGGCCGTACTGCTCGGCCGTCTCGTCCGGACGCTGGTCGCGGTAGGCGTAGCACGGGGAGACGTGTGTCACGTCAATGAGCAGCGGCCGGAACTGCCGGCGCCGCCATTCATTGCCGCCCACGGCCAGCGCGCCCAGCGTGTTGCCATGGTAGCTCTGGCGTCTGGCGATGAAATGCTGGCGCTGCGGCTGGCCGATCTCGACGAAATACTGCCGCGCCATCTTCAGTGCAGCTTCCACGGCTTCGGAGCCGCCGCTGACGAAATAGACGTGGCTCATGCCCTCGGGGGCGGTGCGGACGAGCTGGTCAGCCAGCTGCTCGGCCACACCTGTGGTGAAAAAGCTCGTGTGCGCGTAGGCCAGCTGGTCGATCTGTCGGTGCATGGCCGCCACGACGTCGGGGTGCCCGTGACCCAGGCAAGAGACGGCGGCGCCCCCCGAAGCATCGATGTAGCGCCTGCCCTGTTCGTCGAACAGGTGAATGCCCTGCCCCCGCACCGCCACGGGCGGACGCTTGAGAAGCTGGCGATGAAAAACACGGGTATCCGGCTGCATGACACGATCTCCGGGGCTCTCGACAAGGACAGTGAGCCATGCCGCAGTCTAGGCAGACCTGCTCCGGCGTTGTGATGCTTTTTTGACGCGATGCCATAAATTCCGGTTATGAGCGCTGGCGCGATTGGCATTTCCGCTCAGGGTTTGCACGCACTACAGTACTTGCCATGGTCAACCCGCCCCCCCTCTCGCCCGGACACGTGGTCATCGTGGGCGCCGGCATCATCGGCCTGTGCACGGCCTGGTGCCTGCGCCGCGACGGCTGGCAGGTGACGGTGATCGAACGGGGGCAACCGGGCCATGGTGCCAGCAGCGGCAACGGTGCCCAGCTCAGCTACTCATACGTCCAGCCGCTGGCCGACCCGTCGATCTGGCGGCAACTGCCCAAGCTGCTGCTGAGCCGCGATTCGCCGCTGAAATTCCGGCCGCGCCTGGATCCACACCAGTGGTCATGGGGAATGCGCTTTCTGGCCGCATGCCGTGACGACGTTTCCCGCGACACCACCGCGAAGCTGCTGGCGCTGGCAGCCGAGAGCCGCACAGCCTTTGAGGCCATGCTGGCCCGCACCGGCATCGATGCCGATTTCTCGGCCACCGGCAAACTCGTCCTCTACCCGGATTCCGCCTCGTTCGGCGCCGCCCGTCGCCAGCTCGACATTCAGGCGCGCCTGGGCGGTCAGCCCCAGATGGCGCTGACACCCACGCAATGCATCGCCGTGGAACCCGCGCTGGCCGACTGCGCGATGCGCATTGCCGGCGGCATCCACACGCCCAGCGAGTGCGCGGCCGACTGCCTGAAGGTTTGCGAAGGGCTGCACAGGCATCTGGCGGAGGCCGGCGTGCGCTTCGAACCCGGATGCGAAGTCACCGGCTGGGTGCGCAGCGGCAACCGCGTCGCGGCCGTGCGCACCAGCGCGGGCGAGATCGCCGCGGATGCCTTCGTGCTGGCCGCCGGCACGGCCTCGGCCAGCCTGGGCCGGCAGCTCGGGCTGGACGTGCCAGTCTATCCGCTCAAGGGTTACAGCATCACGCTGCCCGTGGGCGAAACACCAGATGCGTCACCGCGCGTGAGCGTGACCGACATCGCCCGCAAGGTGGTGTTCGCCCGCCTGGGCAACCGGCTGCGCGTGGCGGGCATGGTGGAACTGGTGGGCGAAGACCGGCGCGTGCACCGCGACCGCATCGATGCCCTGCTGGGCACCACGCGCGACGTGTTCCCGCGCATCGGCGATGCCGTGGACCCCGAGCCCTGGAGCGGTCTGCGACCCGCCACGCCGACCGGTCTGCCGCTGCTGGGCCGTCTGCCTGGGGCGCCCGCCAACCTTGTGCTCAACACGGGCCACGGCGCGCTTGGCTTCACGCTGGCCATGGGCAGCGCCGAGCGCGTGGCCAGGGAGCTCAGGCTGCAGGCCTGACGCCAATGTCGATCAGGGCCTGCTGGATGCAGCGGGTGAAGAACCGGATGGTCTGCGAGTTCGGGCGCGCGCTGGGCCGCAGCACATGCACCGGCACACCGATCGCAGGTTCCAGCCGCAGCACATCCACCTTGGTTCGGTCGGCCGATGCCGCAGTGCATGACTCGACCAGGGCCACGCCCTCGCCATGGTGCGCGAGCGACAGCGCCACGTGATAGGTCTGCACCGTCATCACGACGTTGAGTCCCGCTCCGTTGTCGCGCAAGGCATTGGCCAGCAGCATGCCCAGCGGGTCCTGGCCGTCGAGCGCGATCACCGGCAGGTCGGCAAGCTGCGCCAGCGTGACCTGGCCCGTGCGTGTCACCCGCTCGGGCAGCATGCCCCGCGGCACCACGCACATCACCTGCCGGGTGCCCAGCAGTTCCTGGGTCAGCGCCGGATGCGGCACGGCATTGAAGGCGTAGCCCACGTCCGCCTCCTGCAGCACCAGCGAGGACACGATCTGGTGCGAATGCAGCGCCTGGTGGCGCACGATGAGCGAGGGGTGGCGCTGGCGGAACATCCGAATGGCCCGGGGCATCACCTCGTAACTGAGCGCCAGCACGGTCAGCACGCGCAGCTCGTTCTGGCTGCGACCGGCGCGCAAATTGGCCGACAGGCGCTGCACCTCGTCCAGCTGGGCGAAAAGGCGCTCCACATGCGGATACAGCGTCTGCGCCTCCACCGTGGGCCGCAGGCGCCCTCCCACGCGCTGGAACAGCGGAAACCCGAGCTGCAGCTCGGCATGCTGCAGCGTGCGGCTGACCGCCGGCTGCGTCACATTGATCATGCGCGCGGCAGCACTGACGCTGCCGGTGAGCATCACGGCATTGAAGACCTCGATGTGGCGCAGGCGCATGGGCGCCATTGTTCCCGAAATTTTTGCCGGATGTCCCGCGGCGGCCGCTGCCGCGGGAAACCCCGTATCACCACGCTCAGGCGGCCGCGGCTTCCTTCTTCACCCGGAACCAGGCCGCGTACATGGCCGGAAGCGCCAGCAGCGTGAGCACGGTGGCCACAAGCAGCCCGCCCATGATGGCGACCGCCATCGGCCCCCAGAACTCGCTGCGCGAGAGCGGAATCATGGCCAGCACCGCAGCCGCCGCGGTCAGGGCGATCGGGCGCATGCGGCGCACCGCCGACTCGACGATGGCGTCCCACGCCGGCACGCCGCGCGCGCGATCCTGCTCGATCTGGTCGATCAGGATGACCGAGTTGCGCTGGATCATGCCCATGAGCGCCACCACGCCCAGCAGTGCCACGAAGCCGAACGGCCGGCCCGACAGCAGCAGCGCGGCGGCCACACCCGCCATGCCCAGCGGGCCGGTCAGGAACACCAGCATGGCGCGGCTGAAGCTTTGCAGCTGCAGCATCAGCAGCGTGAACACGATGAACAGCATCACCGGCAGGCCGGCGACGATGGACGAGGAACCCTTGCTGCTTTCCTCGACCGCTCCCGCCGTCTCGATGCGATAGCCCGACAGGCCCTTGGCCTGCCAGCCGGCGACCAGCTCACGCAGTCTGGGCTGCAGCTCGGCCGTCACGGTGGCGCCCTGCAGGCCTTCGCGCACATCGCCCTGTACCGTGATGGTGTAGTCGCGGTTCTCGCGCCACATCACGCCGGGCTCCCAGTCGAAATGGGGCTTGGCGATCTGCAGCAGCGGGATCACGCGGCCGGCGGCGGTGGGCACATAGGCGTTGGCCAGGTCGCTGATCGCGTCGCGCTCTTCCTTCGGCTGGCGCAACACGATGTCGATGAGCTTGTCACCCTCGCGGTACTGCCCGATCGTCATGCCGCTCAGGCTGGTGCGCGCCGCCTGCGCGATGGCCTGGCTGGATACGCCCAGGGCGCGTGCCTTGTCCTGGTCCACGTCCAGCCGGACGACCTTGACCGACTCGTTCCAGTTGTCGTTCACGCCACGCGTGTTGGGGCTGTCCATCATGACCTGCTTGACCTCGTCGGCCAGCTGGCGCAGCGTGGCCGGTTCAGGACCCATGACACGGAACTGCACCGGGTACGCCACCGGCGGGCCGTTGGGCAGCAGCTTGGCCCGTGTGCGCACCTCGGGAAACTCGGTCGCCAGCATGCCCGGCAGCGCCAGGCGCAGGCGTTCGCGCGTTGCCAGATCCTGCGGCAGCACGATCAGCTGCGACACGTTGGTCTGGGGAAAGATCTGGTCCAACGGCAAATAAAAGCGCGGCACGCCCGAGCCGATCCAGGTGGTCACGCTTTTGACGCCTGGCTCGGAAGCAATGCGCTGCTCGATGCGGCGGGTGACCTCGCCGTTGGCCTCCATGCTCGAGCCTTCGGGCAGCCAGACATCCACCAGGATCTCGGGTCGCACGGAGTCGGGGAAGAACTGCTGCTGCACCTTGGTCATGCCGACCAGACCCAGCACGAAGGTCAGGATGGTCGCACCGATGGTCAGCCACCGGTGCTTCACGCACCAGTCCACGAGGCTGCGGAAGCGGTCGTAGAGCGGGCCGTCGAACACCTCGTGCGCCGCACCCACGTGCGGCTTGACCTTGAGCAGCCGCACGCCCAGGTAAGGCACGAAGACGACGGCGACAAACCACGAGATGATGAGCGCCGCGATGGTCACGCCGAAGATGGCAAAGGTGTATTCACCGACCTGCGACTTGGCCATGCCGATGGGCAGGAAACCGGCGGCGGTGATGAGCGTGCCGGTGAGCATGGGCATGGCGGTCAGCTCCCACGTGGCCGTGGCCGCGCGGGCCATGGTGTAGCCCTCCTCCAGTTTGCGCACCATCATCTCGACGGCAATGATCGCGTCGTCCACCATCAGGCCCAGGGCGATGATGAGCGAGCCCAGCGACACCTTGTGCAGGCCGATGCCCCAGTAGTGCATGACCAGGAAGGTGATCGCCAGCACCAGCGGAATGGTGACCAGCACCACCATGCCCGGCCGCGTGTCAAGATGATAGGCCCGCCAGAAGCGCCAGGCCGGCACCGAGGCGTCCTTGCGGTGCAGGCCCAGGCTCAGGAAACTGACGGCCAGCACGACCACCACCGCCTCGATAAGCACGCGCACGAATTCGTTGACGGACTCGGACACAGCCGAGGGCTGGTCCTGCACCTGCACCAGGCGCATGCCCGCGGGCAGCGTCTGCTCGATCGAGGCCACGGCCTGCTTGAGCGACTTGCCCAGCGCGATGATGTCGCCGCCTTTGGCCATGGAAATGCCCAGCGCGATGCTGTCGTGGCCATCGTGCCGCACGATGGTCGACGGCGGATCGACGTAACCCATGCCGATGCGAGCGATGTCACCCAGCCTCAGCTGCGTGCCGTTGCCGGCGCGCACTGGCATGGTGCGCAGCTGTTCCACCGAGTTGAAGGGGCCGCCAACCCGCACCTGCAGCACGTCCTGAGGCGTCTGTACGGCACCGGCCGACTCCATCGCGTTCTGCTGGCCCAGCGCGTTCAGCACCTGCTGCATGTCCAGTCCCAGCGTCGCCAGCCGCTGCTGCGACACCTCGACGTAGAGCTTTTCGTCCTGCACGCCGAACATCTCGACCTTGCTGACATCCTTGACGCGCAGCAGGGTCTGGCGCACCTGGTCGGCCACGTCCTTCTTCTCGGCCGGCGTGAAACCGTCGCCCTGCAGGGCATAGATCACGCCATAGACATCACCGAACTCATCGTTGAAGAACGGCCCCTGCACGCCCTGCGGCAGGTTCATCCGGATGTCGCCGACCTTCTTGCGCGTGGTGTACCAGAGGTGTTCGACCTGGCCTGGCGGCGACGTGTCCTTGAGCTGGAAGATGACCAGGGTCTCGCCCGGCTTGGAATAGCTGCGGATCTTGTCCGCGTAGGGCACTTCCTGCAGCGTCTTTTCGATGCGGTCGGCCACCTGGTCGGCCATCTGCTGGGCCGTGGCTCCCGGCCAGTAAGCCCGCACCACCATGGCGCGGAAGGTGAAAGGCGGGTCTTCGTCCTGGCCGAGCTGGAAGTAGGCGGCGATGCCCAGCACCATCAGCACGATCATGAGGTAGCGCGTCAGCGCCGGATGATCGAGCGACCACTGCGAAAGGTTGAAGCCCCGGCGAGGCGCTCCGGAGGCCGGGGAGGATTGCGGTGTCTGTGCCATGTTCGGGCAGCCTCAGCGGGTCTGGGCCTGGGGCAGGCTGTCGGTGACGGGGCGCGACGCGCCGAATCGCGTCACCTGCTGGCCCGGCGTGAGCACATGCACGCCGGTGGCCACAATTTCCTCGCCGGGTAGCACCCCGCCCTGCAGCACCACGTCGTTGCCATCGGCCATGACCACCTGAACCGGGCGCGGCTGCACGGTACTGTTCTTCGCGTCGAACACCCAGACCACCGTGTCGTTGCCGACTTTGGCCAGCGCCGACGTGGGCAGGCGGATGGCCTGCTGCGATCCGCCATGCGTGCCGAAGCTCACCCGCGCCGTGGCACCGAGCACCACAGGCGCACCGGCGGGCAAGGCCACGCGCACCTGGAAGGTCCGCCCCGCAGGATCGGCGCTGGCCGCGACCTCGCGCACCATCGCCTCCAGCGGCGCCTCATGGCTGGCCCACAGCTGCACCTGCACCCGGTCACCCACGCGAACCGACGCCACCCGGTCCTCGGGTACGCCGAACACCACGTCACGCACGCCATCGCGCGCGATGCGCACGACCACGGCACCCGCCGAGACCACCTGCCCCGGCTCCGCGCCCACCGACAGCACCACTCCGTCGCCATCGGCGCGCAGCTGGGCATACGCGGCCTGGTTGCCCTGCACCGAGGCCTGCGCCATGGCCTGCCGCAGGCTGGCTTCGGCAGCGGCCAGCGAGGCCTCGCGGCGCTCCAGCTCGGCGCCGCTGATGAAACCCTGGGCCTTGAGCTCGCTGAAACGCTTGAGGTCGGCCGCGGCCAGATCGCGCTGCGTGCGAGCCGCCGCCACCTGTGCCTGGCCGGCTTCGGCCGCCAGACGAAGATCCGCCGGGTCCAGCTCCATCAGCAACTGGCCCGCCTTCACGCGCTGGCCCACCTCGACATGGCGACGCAACACCTTGCCACCGACGCGAAAGCCCTGGGCCGATTCGACCTGGGCGCGCACCTCGCCGGCATACACGTCCTCGGCCGTGAGGCCGCTGGGCGCCACCGTCATCAGCTTGACCGCGCGCACCGGTTCGGGCGGCGGAGGCGTTTTGGAACAGGCCACCAGGGCCAGGGCCGCCGACAAGGCGAAGCAGACGCGCAGATGCTTCATGGCTGGAAGTTTGTTAATGACTGACCGGTTAGTAAAATTGTAGTTCAATTGCGGCGGCCGAGCGCACCGTCATCGTGCCCGATTCCGATGAGTTTTCCACGCCAGTCCCCCTTCTCCGAGAACGCCGCCCCCGCATCTTCGGCACTGACCGGGGCCGTCGGGCATTACGAGAATTTCCCGGTCGCGTCCTGGCTGTGCCCGCCCGCCCTGCGCC
>JAEZLX010000007.1 GCA_023415035.1 Pseudomonadota bacterium
GCTGGGTGCCACACCCTGGGCCTCGGCCACCTGCTCGGGTGTCATGAGGGCGATGGGCGCGGGCGCGGGCGCGCCAGCGGCCGGTGCCGCGGCACCGGGGACAAAACCGGGTTGGGAAGGCGCCGCGGCGCCCATGCCGCCTTGCAGCATGGACTGGCCCATCGCCAGACCGGCCGCGAGCTCGGCGCCGATGCCGGCCGCACCGGCCTTGCCTTCGGCCAGTGCCGTGCCCATGTTGTACTTGACGAAGTCGTTGAGGTCGCCGATGGCGGTCATGGCACCGCGCTTGTCGATGGCCTGCTCCAGCTCCTGCGGCACCGAGACGTTCTCGACCACGAAGGTCGTGAACTCCAGCCCGTACTGCTCGCGCATGACCACGTTCAGCGGCTCCAGCAGCGCCGTTCCCAGCTCGCCGTAACGGGTGGCCACGTCCAGCGCGGGCACCTTCGACCTGGCCAGCGTCTCGCTGAACACACTGACGATGCGCGAGCGCATCACGTCGTTGAACTCGTCGAGCCGGAAGTGGTGGTCGGTGCCGGCCACCTCCTTGAGGAACTTGACCGGATCAACGATCTTGAAGTCGTAGGTGCCGAAGGCGCGCACGCGCACCACGCCGAAATCGGCGTCGCGCATCATCACCGGGTTGGAGGTGCCCCACTTGTTGCCCGTGAAGATGCGGGTGATGACGTAATAGACATCCGCCTTGAACGGCGTCTGGAACTTGTACTTCCAGCCCAGCAGGTCGGACAGGATCGGGATGTTCTCGGTGGTCAGCGTGTGGCGCCCCGGGCCGAGCGTGTCGGCAAACTGGCCCACGTACACGAACTGCGCCACCTGGCTCTCGCGCACGATCAGCTGTGCACCGTTCTTGATCTGCTTGTCGCCGTCGGGGAAGCGGTAGGACAGGGTGTCGCGCGAGTCGTCGACCCACTCGATGACGTCGATGAACTGCCGGTTGATGAAATTCATGATGGCCATGGGCGCTTCCCTTCGGTGATCGTGACGGAGAGGTGACGGCGGTCGGTCGCGGCCGCCTGACCGGCACCACGCAAGCGCCAGTGTACCCAGCGAGCGGGGCACAAAAACACCCCGGCGGCGGCGGTCGGCCCGCACCTGCGAAAATCACGCCATCATGATTCCATCCTACGTCCTCACCCTCGCCTGCCAGGACCGCCCCGGCATCGTGCACGCCGTCTCGGGCTTCCTGCTGGAGCGCGGCGGCAACATCGAGGAAGCCGCCCAGTACAACGACCCCAAGACCGGGCTGTTCTTCATGCGCGTGCAGTTCACCTGCGCGCAGCTCACGCCCGAAGATCTGCACGTGCAGCTCAAGCTCTTCGCCGAGCCGTTCGGCATGCAATGGGGGCTTCACCCGCTGGCCGAGCCGATGCGCACGGTGATCTTCGTGAGCAAGGAAGGCCACTGCCTCAACGACCTGCTGTTCCGCTGGAAGAGCGGCCTGCTGCGCCTGGACATCCGCGCCATCATCAGCAACCACCGCGACTTCTACCAGCTGGCGGCCGGCTACAACGTGCCCTTCCACCACATCCCGGTGACCAAGGACACCAAGGCCCAGGCCGAGGAACGGCAGCTGGAGATCATCCGCGAGGAAAAGGCCGATCTGGTGGTGCTGGCGCGCTACATGCAGATCCTGTCCGACCGCCTGTGCACCGAGCTCTCGGGCAAGGCGATCAACATCCATCACAGCTTCCTGCCCAGTTTCAAGGGTGCCAAGCCCTATTACCAGGCCCATGACCGCGGCGTGAAACTGATCGGCGCCACCGCCCACTACGTGACCGCCGACCTCGCCGAAGGCCCGATCATCGAGCAGGATGTGGCCCGCGTGGATCACACCGACACGGTGGAAGACCTGACCGCCATTGGCCGCGACACCGAAAGCCAGGTGCTGGCGCGCGCCGTCAAGTGGCACAGCGAGCACCGCGTGCTGCTCAACGGCCACAAGACCGTGGTCTTCAAATAAGTGGACGCCCTCAACGGCAGCGCGATCCCGCACCCGGCCGCCCAGGGCCGGACCCGCGCTTCCGCTCGGCGGCAAGGCATGGGGACAACGCGTTGAGCGCCCGCATCCCGCCGATCCAGTGCCTGCTGACCTTCGAGGCACTGGCTCGCCTGCGCAGCGTCACGCTTACGGCCGAGGAGCTGTGCGTGACCCCCAGCGCCGTCAGCCACCGCATCCGGCAACTCGAGCAGATGCTGGGCACCAAGCTGTTTGGCCGGGCGGACTTCTCGCTCACCACCGAAGGCATCGAATACCTGGGGCATGTGCGAGAGGGCCTGGCGTCGCTGCAGCGTTTTCCGGGAGACAGCGCCACGCCGGGGCGGCGCAAGCTGCGACTGGCCGTCACACCGACTTTCGCGCGCTCGCTGCTGCTGCCCCGGCTCAAGCAGTTCAGCGACGCCTACCCCGAAATCGACCTGATGCTGCAGGTCAGCATCCCGCTGCTGGACGTGGTGGCCGAGGATGCGGACCTGACCATCCGCTTCGGCGCCGGGCGCTACGCGGATGTGGAACACCTGTGCCTCGTCAAGGACGAGGTCACGCCGGTGGCCTCGCCCGCATTCGTGCGCGAGCACGGCCCATTCGAATCGGTCGAGGAATTGCAGGGTCTTCCTCTGCTGCGCAGCCCGCTGGACCCCTGGCGCACCTGGTTCGCCGCGCACGACCTGGACTGGCCAGAGCCGGTGGACGGATCGCAGTTCAACGACGTGGGGCTGGCCTGCGACGCCGCGGCCATGGGCATGGGCGTGGCGCTGGCGCGGCTCAAGCTGGCGGCACCCTGGCTGGACAACGGCACGCTGGTGCCGCTGTTCCCGCGCCGTGTACCCAGCCCTCACGCGCACTACCTGTGCTGGCGCACCGGCACCATGGACCGCTGGGAATGCGCCGCGTTCGCGCAGTGGTTGCGCCAGTCGCTCGGATGACGACCGGCTGAAGCCGGCCGCCACCGCAACGCCTTATTCGATCGCCAGACGCTGGCCCGGCTGCGAGATTTTCTTGGGCAGCGTCAGCGTGAGCACGCCGTTGTCGTACTTGGCCTTGGCCCGGTCACTGTCGATGTCGGCCGCGAGCTGGAAGCTGCGCGCCACCGAGCCGTAGTAACGTTCGGAGCGCAGCACCTTCTCGCCGTCGCCCTGGCTGTCGTGCTGCTTGACCTCGGCGCGCAGGGTCACCACCGGACCATCGATGGTCACGTGGATATCCTCCTTGGCCACACCCGGCACCTCGGCCTGCACGGTGTACTGGTCGCCCGTCTCGCGAACGTCGATCTTGATCTGCGCGGGCGACGGCAGGGGATCGCCATGGAGGGGCTTGACGAAGAAGCCGGGCGCGATGTCCCTGAAGAAGTCGTCAAACAGACCGGAACGGGTAATCAGACTGTTCATGGTTTCACTCCTTTGGTGGGTCATGCCGCTGGCTGGCGGCTCTCTGTTCTCCAATATGGCAACGCCTGCAGGCAATTCAAGGGCTGGTGAGCATCGACCACCTTGACCCTCGTCAAGCCCGCTTCATGGCCGGCTGAAAGAAACTTCAACACGGACCTGCCCGCGCTGGCCTACACTGCAGCGCATGAACCAGCCTGCCGCTCCCGACCAGGTCGCCACCACCGCGCGGGCCGCCCGCCAGGCCGAGGTCGTGCGCGCGCTCGGCCGTCTCCTGCCCGGACACGCCCTGCTGTGGCAGTCCGAGGACACCACCCCCTACGAATGCGACGGCCTGACGGCCTACCGCGAACGTCCGCTGGCCGTGGCGTTGCCCGAGACAGAGGAGCAGGTCGCTGCCGTGCTGCGGACCTGCCACGCCCTGGATGTGCCGGTGGTCGCGCGAGGTGCCGGCACGGGCCTCTCCGGCGGCGCCATGCCCCACGCCATGGGCGTGACGCTCTCGCTGGCGCGGTTCAACCGCATCCTGAAGATCGACCCGCGCTCGCGCACCGCCGTCGTGCAGGCCGGCGTGCGAAATCTGGCGATCAGCGAGGCGGCCGCGCCCCATGGCCTGTACTACGCCCCAGACCCGAGCAGCCAGATCGCCTGCACCATCGGCGGCAACGTGGCCGAGAACTCCGGCGGCGTGCACTGCCTCAAGTACGGCCTGACGGTGCACAACGTGCTGCAGGTGCGCGGCTTCACCATCGAGGGCGAACCGGTCACCTTCGGCGGCGAGGCGCTCGACACCCCCGGTCTGGACCTGCTGTCACTGGTGATCGGCAGCGAGGGCATGCTGGCCGTGGCCACCGAGGTCACGGTCAGGCTCATCCCCCGGCCGCAGGTGGCGCGCTGCATCATGGCCAGCTTCGACGACGTGCGCCGCGCCGGCGAGGCGGTGGCCGCCGTGATCGCCGCCGGCATCATCCCGGCAGGCCTGGAAATGATGCACAAACCCATGACGGCCGCCGTCGAGGATTTCGTCCACGCCGGCTACGACCTGCAGGCCGAAGCCATCCTGCTGTGCGAAAGCGACGGCACGCCCGAGGAAGTGGAGGAAGAGATCGGCCGCATGAGCGAGGTGCTGCGCGCCGCCGGCGCCACCGCCATCGCGGTCAGCCGCGACGAGGCCGAGCGGATGCGCTTCTGGAGCGGGCGCAAGAACGCTTTTCCCGCCAGCGGCCGCATCAGCCCCGACTACATGTGCATGGACTCGACCATCCCGCGCAAGCGCCTGGCCGACATCCTGCTGGCGATCCAGCAGATGGAGCGCAAGTACGGGCTGCGCTGCGTCAACGTCTTTCACGCCGGTGACGGCAATCTGCACCCGCTGATCCTGTTCGACGCCAACGACCCCGACCAGCTGCGCCGCTGCGAGCTGTTCGGCGCCGAGATCCTCGAAACCAGCGTCGCCATGGGCGGCACGGTAACGGGCGAACACGGCGTGGGCGTGGAAAAGCTCAACAGCATGTGCGTCCAGTTCTCGCCCCAGGAAAATGCGCTGATGCAGGGCATCAAGCACGCCTTTGATACCAAAGGGCTACTGAACCCGGGCAAAGTCATCCCGACCCTGCAACGTTGTGCCGAATACGGCCGGATGCTGGTCCGCGGCGGCCGATTGCCGCACCCCGATCTGCCCCGTTTCTGAGAGCATGGGCCCATCGCCGCCATCGCGCCCCTCAGTTACAGTATGGCGCAATGAGTGCCAATGGGTTCGGACACACCGCAGACGAAACGGAGGGCGGAGCGGCCACGCCCGCCTCGTCCGAGCGCGAACGTGCGCTGATGGACCGTATCGCATGGCTTGAGCAGGAAAACGCCCGGCTGCGCGACCAGCTGGGCGACGCCGCAAATGCGGCGCTGCAGCTACCGGCATCCGACGGCGCCAGCATTTCCCTGTCCCTCTCGCTTCAGGAAGCACACTGGCTGTACGACCAGGCTCCCTGCGGTTTCCACTCGGCCACCGAGCACGGCATCATCCAGCGGATCAACCAGACCGCGCTGGGCTGGACCGGCTACCGGCGCGAGGACGTCGTGGGCCGTATGCACGTCAGCCAGCTCTTCGACCCCTTGCAGGCGGAGCAGTACCTGTCCCGCCTGCAGGAGCTGATGGCAGGACGTCAGGTACCGGCGATCGAAACAACGCTGGTCACGGCGGACGGCCGCAAGATGGCGGTACTGATCTCGACATCGGCGGTCTTCGACACGCAGGGCCGATTCGTCTACACCAACAGCACGGTGCTCGACATCAGCGGCCAGCGTGCGGCCGAGCAGGCACTGGTCGAGCAGACTCGCCTGCTGCAACGCATCAGCGACGAGATACCGATCCAGATCGCGCTGTTCGACAGGAACCTCGTCTGCCGCTTCGCCAATGCCAGCTACGCGCGCTGGATCAATGACGTGCCTGACCGCATCGTGGGCAGGCACCTGAGCGAGATCGCGCGCCCCGAGAACTACGAGAGCAGCCGCGCGCTGCTGGCCGCGGCGCTGCGTGGCGAGCCCCAGACCTTCGAGGGCCAACGCGAGATGCCCGGAGGGCACCGCTTCTACGCCCGGATCTCGTACACCCCCTACACCGAGAGCGGGGTCATCGAGGGCCTGATCATCCAGATCATCGACATCAGCGACCGCAAGAAAAGCGAGGACCTGGTCGTCGAAGCCAACACGCGCCTGCGGTACGCGCTGTCCCATTCGCAGTCACTCTACGACGACGCGCCCTGCGGCTACCACTCGACCAATGCCCAGGGCATTGTGGTGTCGATCAACGACACCGCGCTGCAATGGCTGGGCTATGCGCGCGAGGAGGTCGTGGGCCGGATGACCCAACACGACCTGGTAGTCGACGACGACCTGAAACTCGCTGAACGCCTCCGCCTGCTGATCGAGAAGGGGCGCCTGGAGCCCACCGAGTACCGGATCCGCCGTCGCGACGGATCATCCTTTCCCGTGCTGGTCACATCGTCTGCCGTCTACGACCAAAAGGGTCGTTTCCTCCAGATCAACTCGACCCTGGTGGACATCACGCTGCGCAAACAGGCCGAGCAGGCGCTGCGCGAACAACAGTACCTGCTGCAAACCGTCACCGACCACATTCCGGGGCTGATCGCCTATGTGGATGCATCGTTGCGCTACCGCTTCGTCAACAGCGAGTACCGCCGCCTGTTCGGCCTCGAACCTGCCAGGCTGCTGGGCCAGCCCATGGCCGAGGTGCTGCCGCCCGAGATCTGGGCGCACATCGGCCCGTACGTCAAGCGCGCCCTGCAAGGCGAGCCCCAGCACTTCGAGGCCTGGCGCGACACCGTCATCGGCACCCGCATCTTCACGCGCGCCAGCTATCTGCCCGACATCCAGCGCGATCAGGTCCAGGGGCTGTTCATCCAGCTGATCGACATCACCGACCGCAAGCGCGTGGAGGAGCGCGTCCTGCACCTGAACGAGGAGCTGGAGCAGAAGGTGCGCGAGCGCTCGCTGGAACTGCTCGAGAGCGAGCAGCGCCTGCGCCTGCTGGCCGACAACCTGCGCGACTACTGCATCTATTTCATGGACGCGCAGGGCATGATCACCGACTGGCCCGACAGCGCCCAGCGGGTGATGGGCCATTCGCCCACCGAGGTGCTGGGCCGGCATTTCGCCTGCGTGCTCGATCCGGAAAACCGGCATGACGCCCTGGTACTGGCCAACCGCATGCTGCGCCGCGCCGCTGCCCGCGGGCAGCTGGAGCGCACCGGCTGGCAGCGCCGCAAGGACGGGACGGACTTCTGGTGTTCCTCGCTCGTGATCGCGCTGCGCGATGACGCGGGCGAGCTGCTGGGCTTCGCCCAGGTCAACCGGGACATGACCGAGGCCAAGCAGCTCGAAGACCTCATGCGCAACATCAACGAGGAACTCGAGCATCGCGTGGTCGAGCGCACCGAGCAGCTCATCTCGGCCAACAAGGACCTGGAGTCGTTCTCGTATTCCGTCTCCCACGACCTGCGCTCGCCGCTGCGCCACATCTCCAGCTTCGTGAGCCTGCTCGAAGAGCATCTGGGCGAACAGCTGGGCGACAGGCTGGACGAGACCACGCGCAAATACCTGGTCACGATCGTCAACTCGACCCGTCACATGAGCCAGCTCATCGACGGCCTGCTGCACTTCTCCCGCACGGGCCGGGCCGCGCTGGCCCCCGTCCCCGTGGACCTGGGGCCGCTGGTGGAGGCGGTGGTGCAGCAAATCGACCACGACCAGCCGCACCGTATCGTGGACTGGGTGATCCCCGAAGATCTTCCGGTGATCGTCTGCGACGCCGTCCTGATGCGCGAAGTTTGGACCAATTTGTTGGGAAATGCCTACAAATACACGCGTCCTCGCGAACGAACCCGCATCGAGATCGGCTGGAGCGTCGACCCCGCCGAGGGCCACACCTTCTTCGTGAGTGACAATGGTGTAGGTTTTGACACAAAATATGCCCAGAAGTTGTTCGGCGTCTTCCAGCGCCTGCACCGTGCGTCCGAGTTCGAGGGCACGGGCATCGGTCTGGCGCTGGTGCAGCGGATCGTCGAGCGACATGGCGGACGGATCTGGGCAGAAAGCCAGCTTGAACAAGGCAGCACGTTCTACTTCACTGTGCCTTTCGATGGCGTTGCGGCGCCCGAAATAGGACGCGACAGCATGCCTTCGACACTTGACTGACAAGCACATGAACAAGCACGCAGACCCGATCCTTCTGGTGGAGGACAATCCGGACGATGCCGAGCTGACCCGTCTGGCCCTGGCACGGCATGGACTGGACCAGCGTGTGGTGCATGTCTCCGACGGAATGCAGGCGCTGGACTGGCTGTACCGGCGTGGCGGCTACAGCGCGCGCACCGGCGGCGACCCGCAGCTCGTGCTGCTCGACCTGAAAATGCCCCTGCTCGACGGCATCGGCGTGCTCCAGGAGATCAAGGGGTCGGATACGCTGCACAACATCCCGGTCGTGATCCTGACCTCCTCCACCGAGCCGAGCGACCTGCAGCGTGCCTACGATGCGGGCACCAACGCCTACATCGCCAAGCCGACAGAGTTTGCCCAGTTTCTCTCGGCCATGAAGCACGTCTGCGAGTTCTGGATCAACATCAACCAGATCGCGCCACGCTCAGCCGGCCGCACCACCAGCTTCGGCGAGCTGAACTGAGGCCGGCGCTGCCCTGACGGGCGTTCGGTTCACCACGTATCGATACCGCGTCGCCCGGCCTCGGGCGGCCGCACTTTCGTGCCCGCCAGCCCCCGGGCCAGCCAGGCGCGCGTCTCGGCCGGGTCGATGACGGCATCGATCTCCAGACCGGCCGCCATGGACAGGGCCGATCCCTTCTCGTATTCCCGCGCCAGCAGCTCCCGGAACAGCGCTTCGCGCGCTGGGCCCTCCGGCTGCGCCTCCAG
The DNA here is from genome assembly GCA_023415035.1 of Pseudomonadota bacterium. Lineage (GTDB taxonomy): Bacteria > Pseudomonadota > Gammaproteobacteria > Burkholderiales > Burkholderiaceae_C > Hydrogenophaga. Next base: position 8,845 of record JAEZLX010000007.1, read on the forward strand.
CTCCTTGCGAAAGCCCAGACGCACCGCCCCCTCCAGCCCCATGGCGCCGAACTCGGCCGAGGGCCAGGCCACGGTGAACACCGGCGCATGAAAGCCGCCGGCGGTCATGCCCATCGCCCCCAAGCCGTAACCCTTGCGCAGCACCACGGCGAACACAGGCACGCGCAGCCGCGCGGCATTGACGAACAGGCGGCTGACGTGGCGCACCTGCGCACGCGCCTCGATGTCCGGTCCCACCATGAAGCCGGGCGTGTCCACCAGACTCACGACCGGCAGGCCATGGGCATCGCACAGTTGCAGGAAGCGCGCTGCCTTGTCGGCCGCATCCGCGTCGATGGCGCCGCCGAGGTGGCCCGGGTTGTTGGCCAGCATGCCCACGGGGCGACCCTCGATGCGCGCCAGGGCCGTGTGGATGCCGATGCCGAACCCCGTGCGCAGGTGCAGCAGGCTGCCGGCGTCGGCCACGGCATCCATCGCCTCCCGGCTGTCGTAGGCGCGCAGGCGGTTTTCCGGCACCACGTCCCGCGCACGGGCCGTATCCGGCGCCTCCCAGCCGTCCTGGCTCCCCTGGAAATAACCGAGGTAGCGCCGTGCCACCCGCACCGCCTCGGCCTCGTCCGCCACGAGCACATCGATGACGCCATTGCCATGCTGCACGGTCGCCGGGCCGATCTGCTCCGGCCGGAACACACCCAGACCGCCACCTTCGACCATCGCAGGTCCGCCCATTCCGATGTTGCTGTCCCTGGTGGCGATGATGACGTCGCAGCAGCCCAGCAGTGCGGCGTTGCCGGCAAAGCACCGGCCCGCCGCGATGCCCACCAGCGGCACCTGGCCCGACAGCCGGGCAAACGCGGCGAACGTGGGCACATGCAGACCGGCCACCACCGGCATGTCGGTGTCGCCCGGCCGCCCGCCCCCGCCCTCGGCGAACAGCACGACCGGCAGCGACTGGTCCTGCGCGATGCGCAGCAGTCGGTCGGTCTTGGCGTGGTTGCGCGCGCCCTGCGTGCCGGCCATCACCGTGGCGTCGTATGCCATGACCACAACGCGCGAGCGCGCCGACCCGCACTGCTGACCATTGACCGAACCGATACCGGTCACCATGCCATCGGCGGGCGTATTGGCGATCAGGTCCTCCTCGCTGCGCCGGTTGCGCTGCGCGGCGACGGCGAATGCACCGTATTCGATGAAGGAACCGGGGTCACACAGATCCGCGATGTTCTCGCGCGCCATCCGCAGGCCCAGCGCGTGACGCCGTGCCACCGCCTGCGGACGGGCCTCGTCGGACAGGAAACGCTCGCGCTCGCGCAGGCGCCGCAGGTCGGCGCGCTCCCTCGCCGGCGCATCGACGCCGCCTGACGATGAGGTGGTCTCCGAGGCCATCGCTCCGGCCACCACGCGCTGCAGCGACACCAGCACGTCGCCGGCCTGTACCAGGTCGCCGGCCGCGCAGTGCACGGCCTGCACCTGCCCGTCCGTGTCGGCGCGCAGCTCGTGTTCCATCTTCATCGCTTCGAGGACGACGAGCACGTCGCCAGCCTTGACGCTGGCACCGGATGCCACGGCACACTCGACCACCGTGGCCTGCAGGGGGGATCGCAGATCGCTCATGCGGACGATTGTTCCGCCAGCCCGGCGGCAGTCCGGTCAAGCCGGCGACACGGCGACCGTCGACGACAGCGCGATCAGACGTGCAGTAGCAGGAAGCGCCGCTCCCACGGGCTGATCACGTCGAAGTACTCGCGGTACTCGGCGTCCTTGATGGCGCTGTAGGTCCGTATGAAGTGAGTACCGAAGATCTCGGCCAGCGGCTCGCAGGCCATCAGCAGATCCACGGCCTGATCCAGGTGACGTGGCAGCTGGTGCGGCTGCTCATAGGCGCTGCCCGTGAGCGGATCGGATGGTTTGAGCTTCTGCTTGATGCCCAGATAACCGCAGGCCAGGCTGGCGGCCAGAGCCAGGTAGGGGTTCACGTCCACCCCGGCCAGACGGTTTTCCACACGCCGCGCCAGCGGGTCGGAATGCGGCACGCGCAGGCCGCAGGTGCGGTTGTCGTAGCCCCACTGCAGGTTGATCGGCGCCGAGGTGAAGCGCGAGAGGCGCCGGTACGAGTTCACATAGGGCGCGAAAAACGCTGTCGCCGCCGGCAGGTAGGTCTGCAGCCCGCCGATGTAGTTGAAGAACGCCTCCGAGGGCTGGCCGTCGGGTTTGCTGAAGATGTTGCGGCCGGTGGCCATTTCCACCACGCTCTGGTGGATGTGCATGGCGCTGCCGGGCTGCCCCTGCATGGGCTTGGCCATGAAGGTGGCATACATCTGGTGCCGGATGGCGACCTCGCGGATGGTGCGCTTGAACAGGAACACCTGGTCGGCCAGCGGCAGCGGATCGCCGTGATCCAGGTTGATCTCCATCTGTGCCGTGCCCATCTCGTGGATCAGCGTGTCCAGCTGGATGCCCTCTGCCTCGCACCAGTCGTACATCACGTCGAAGATGTCGTCGTACTCGTTGACCGCATCGATCGAGAAGCTCTGCATGCCGGCCTCGGTGCGGCGCGTGCGGCCCACCGGCGGCTTGAGCGGAATGTCCTCGTCCGGCTCGATTTGCACCAGATAGAACTCCATCTCGGGCGCGACGATGGGCTTCCAGCCTTCGGCCTCGTAGCACTTCAGGATGCGCCGCAGCGCCGCGCGCGGTGACAGGTCCACGGACGAGCCGTCGAAGCGGTAGCAGTCGTGGATGATCTGCGCCGTCGGCTCCTTGGCCCAGGGTACGGGCCGCAGCGTGGTCACGTCCGGCAGCAGCTGCATGTCCGGATCGGACACCGAGGTGTAATCCTCCTCCGGGTAGTCGCCCGTCACCGTCATGGTCAGCACCGCCTCGGGCAGGCGCAGGCCCACCGAGGGGTCGTACTTGTGGCGTGGCACGATCTTGCCGCGCGGCTGCCCCGACATGTCGGGGACCAGGCATTCGATCTCGGTGATCTGGTGTTCGTCCAGCCATTGCTGGATCTGTCGGGCAACGGATTCGTCGGTCTGGGCCATGAAAATGCTTCGATATGGGCAATGGCCGCACTGTACGCGCACTGCCCGATGGCGTCACGAAACCGGCACCCTTTCCGACGATGGCAGTGGACCGGTGCGGGTCAGGCGGGACAGCAGCGCCACGTTGCCCCCCGGCGGCCGCGGCTATGACCCCCAACCGGGGGGTATCCCCCGGCCGGTGTGTGCGTCACAATATGTCCGATCCACTGACCGATCACACCCGAATGGAGTATCCGATGCGTGTTTCCCGCCTGCTGACCTGCCTGCTCGCCACTTCCATGATGGCCGGCGCCGCCATGGCCCAGTCCATCAAGCCCGGCCTCTGGGAAATTGAAAGCCAGATGGGCGGCAACCCCGAGATAGAACAGGCCATGGCCCAGATGCGGCAGCAGATTGCCAACATGCCGCCGGCCCAGCGCAAGATGATGGAAGACATGATGGCGGCGCAAGGCGTCAAGATGGGTCAGGGCGGCGCTGGCATGACGGTGCAGGTCTGCATCACCCCCGAGATGGCCGCGCGGCAAGAGGTGCCCGTCCAGACCGAAGGCGACTGCACGAGCAAGATCGACTCGCGCACCGGCAACACCATGAAGGTCAGCTTCAGCTGCACCAACCCGCCCTCGTCGGGCCAGGGCACCTACACCTTTCGCGGCGACACCGGTTACGACATGGACATGACGGTCCGCACCCAGCAGGGCAACAAGCCGACCACCATGAACCTCAAGGGCAAAGGACGCTTCCTGGCCGCCAGCTGTGGCAACGTCAAGCCCCTGGGCGCCATGATCGGGAAGCAGTGACGCGACCCCGCCGGGGCCAGGCCTACCCCTTGCGTGGCCGGTGGCCGAAGATGCCGCGGCCCACGCGCACCAGGGTCGAGCCCGCGGCCACCGCGGCCGACAGGTCGTCGCTCATGCCCATCGACAGCGTGTCCACGCAGGCATCGTGCGCCCGCAGCTGCATGAACAGCTCGCTCGCGCGCCCGAACACGGCGCGCTGCACCCGGGCATCGTCCGTCGGTTCGGGAATGCACATCAGGCCGCGCAGCCGCAGGCGTGGCAAGGCCCGCACCGCCTCGGCCAGCGCCGGCAGCTCCTCGGGCGTCACCCCCGACTTGTTGGCCCCGCCGTCGATGTTGACCTGCACGCACACCTGCAGATCCGGCAGGTCCTCGGGGCGCTGTTCCGACAGCCGCTGCGCGATCTTGAGCCGGTCGACCGACTGAACCCAGTCGAAATGCTGCGCCACCAGGCGCGTCTTGTTGCTCTGCAGCGGACCGATGCAGTGCCATTCAGCACGTGCCTGCGGCCTGAGCTGGCGCAGCGACAGGATCTTCTCCACGCCTTCCTGCACGTAGTTCTCGCCGAAGGCGGTCTGACCCGCGTCGATGGCCTCGATGACCGCCTCGACGCCAAAAGTCTTGGACACGGCCAGCAGGCCGACCTCTGATACCTTTCGGCCACTGGCCACACACGCCTGGCCGATCTGGTCATGCACGCGTTGGAGATTGGCAGCAATCGTCGTCATAATCAAAATGTTTCAGCCAACAGAGGATGGGAAAACGGGATGGACATCACCCAGCTGCTCGCTTTCAGCGTCAAGAACAAGGCATCCGACTTGCACCTGTCCGCAGGACTGCCACCCATGATACGGGTGCATGGCGACGTGCGCCGGATCAACGTCGAGCCCCTGGACCACAAGATGGTCCACGCCATGGTGTACGACATCATGAACGACGCCCAGCGCAAGCACTACGAGGAGTTTCTGGAAGTCGACTTCTCGTTCGAGATCGAAGGTCTGTCGCGTTTTCGCGTCAATGCCTTCAATCAGAACCGTGGCGCCGGTGCCGTGTTCCGGACCATTCCGAGCAAGATCCTGACACTGGAGCAGCTCAACACGCCCAAGATTTTCGCCGACTTGGCCCTGCGCCCGCGCGGCCTGGTGCTGGTGACCGGCCCCACGGGTTCGGGAAAGTCCACCACGCTGGCGGCCATGATCAACCACCTCAACGAATCCTCGTACGGACACGTGCTGACCATCGAGGACCCGGTGGAATTCGTGCACGAGTCCAAGAAGTGCCTGATCAACCAGCGCGAGGTCGGCCCTCACACCCTGAGTTTCGCCAACGCGCTGCGCTCGGCGCTGCGCGAAGACCCGGACGCCATCCTCGTCGGTGAAATGCGCGACCTGGAAACCATCCGCCTGGCCATGACGGCGGCGGAAACCGGCCACCTGGTCTTCGGCACGCTGCACACGTCCAGCGCGGCCAAGACCATCGACCGCATCATCG
>JAEZLX010000100.1 GCA_023415035.1 Pseudomonadota bacterium
GGGTCACCGAGAACTGCTGGCCGACCTCCTCGAGGGTGTGGTCGGTGTTCATGCCGATGCCGAAGCGCATGCGCAGGACGCGCTCCTCGCGCGGCGTCAGGGACGCCAGCACGCGGGTGGTGGTCTCGCGCAGGTTCGACTGGATGGCGGCGTCGATCGGCAGGACCGCATTCTTGTCCTCGATGAAGTCGCCGAGGTGGCTGTCCTCCTCGTCCCCGATCGGGGTTTCGAGCGAGATCGGCTCCTTGGCGATCTTCAGGACCTTGCGGACCTTCTCCAGCGGCATGGCCAGTTTCTCGGCCAATTCCTCCGGCGTCGGTTCGCGGCCGATCTCGTGCAGCATCTGGCGCGAAGTGCGGACGATCTTGTTGATCGTCTCGATCATGTGCACCGGGATGCGGATGGTCCGCGCCTGGTCGGCGATCGAGCGGGTGATCGCCTGCCGGATCCACCAGGTGGCGTAGGTCGAGAACTTGTAGCCGCGGCGGTACTCGAACTTGTCCACCGCCTTCATCAGGCCGATGTTGCCCTCCTGGATCAGGTCCAGGAACTGCAGGCCGCGGTTGGTGTACTTCTTGGCAATCGAGATCACCAGACGCAGGTTGGCCTCGATCATTTCCTTCTTCGCATCGCGCGAGGCCGCTTCGCCCTCGTTCATGCGCTTGTGGATGTCCTTGAGCTGGGTCAGGGGCACCACCACCGAGTTCTGGATGTCGATCAGGCCCTGCTGCAGTTCCTGGATCGGCGGGATGTTGCGTTCCATCACCGCGCTCCAGGGCTTGCCGGCGGCCGCTTCCTTCACCACCCAGTCAAGGTTGAGCAGGTTGGCCGGGAAGGCCTCGATGAACTTCTCCTGCGGCATGCCGCACTTGTCCACGATGATGCGGCGCAGCTCGCGTTCCTTCTTGCGCACCTCGTCAACCTGGCCGCGCAGCGTGCTGCACAGCTTCTCGATCGCCTTGGCGGTGAAGCGGATGGTCTTGAGCGTCTCGGTGATGCCCTGCTGCGTCTTGTGGTAGTTGGCGCTGCCGTAGCCTTCCTTGTCGTAGATCTTGTGCAGCTTGTCGAACTGCGCGCGGATCTTGTCGAAGCGCTCCAGCGCCTCGCGCTTGAGCTCCTCAAGCTTGCGCGACAAGGCCTTGGATCCGCCCTTGCCGTCGTCGTCATCGGCCTCGTCGTAGTCGTCGAAGTCCTCCTCGGCCACGTAGTCATCGGCCTCGTCGGCGTCGGCAAAACCGTCCACCACCGTCGAGATCACGACCTTGCCTTCGCGGATCTCCTCGGCCATCTGCAGCAGCTCGGCAATGGTGGCCGGGCTCTCGCTGATGGCAGCCATCATGTCGTTGAGGCCGCCCTCGATGCGCTTGGCGATCTCGATTTCGCCTTCGCGCGTGAGCAGTTCCACCGTACCCATCTCGCGCATGTACATGCGCACCGGGTCGGTCGTTCGGCCGAATTCGGAGTCCACCGTGGACAGGGCGGCTTCGGCTTCTTCCTCGGCTTCCTCTTCGGTGGCAGCGGTGGGGCCGGAGCTGGACAGCAGCAGCGTCTCGGCATCAGGCGTCTGTTCGTAGACGGCCACGCCCATGTCGTTGAGCAGCGAGACCACCACTTCCAGCGTTTCGGCCTCGACCAGCTTGTCGGGCAGGTGGTCGTTGATCTCGCCGTGCGTCAGGTAGCCGCGCGTCTTGCCCAGCTTGATCAGCGTCTTGAGCTTTTCGCGGCGCAGCTTGGCTTCTTCTTCGGACAGGACGGTGTCGTCCAGGCCGAATTCCTTCATCAGCGCGCGCTCCTTGGCCTTGCTGATCTTCATGCGCAGCGGCTTGACCTTCTCGGCCGGCGCAGCTTCCTCGACGACTTCCTCGGGCAGATCCTCGACCAGATCCGCTTCGATGTCGCCCAGATCGGCGTCGTCATCGAAATCGGCCTTGCTCTTGGCGCCGGCCTTGGGCTTGCGACCACGCTTGGCCGCGGGCTTGTCGGAAGCCGCCTTGGCCGGGCGACCGGGCTTCTTCTTGGCCGGTGCCGCCGCTTCGGCAACGGTGGTGTCGAGTTCCTCGGCGGCAGCCGCCTTGGATTTGCTGGTGGTCTTGGTGGTGGATTTCGCAGTCACGGATGCAGAGGCTTTCTTCTTGGGCTCTTCCGGAGCTGCCGCCGCGGTCTTGGCTTTCTTGGTGGTTTTGGTGCTGGACACCGCAGGCGTGCTACTGGACTTCTTCGCGGGCATGGGTACCTCAAAAAATGTCAGGAAAGGAACCGGCTGGGACACACAAAACAACCCCAAGAAGCGCCATGGGCGACATTCCGGTGGTTTTGTCGTGCACGATGCCCGCCTTCGGCCGGAAAAGGCGGGCCTGCAAGCTGGTGGGCGATCATTTGGTGTGCAGTCCTTGCGGAAGTTCCGCCGGCATCCGTCGCGGATGCCGGGGTGGCCGGGTAGCGGGGCTCCCATCGCCTCATGCCGGAGGCTGGCCTGTGCCGGAGGTGCTGCTGTCGCGCTTGCGGTGCAAACCCCCGATTATACCGTTTGGCCGGATTTCAGGCGCTTGATGCGCTCGTTCAGCAGCTTGAAGTCCTCATAGGCGGACTCATCGCCCTGTTCGACACGGGCGGCGAGCAAGGCCGCCTGGGCGGCCAGGGCGTCCAGGCGCAGCTTGGCGATCACGCGCTGGAGCTCGGCCAGCTCGCCGTCGAGCTGGTCCAGGTCGGCATGGGCCAGGGCACCCATGGTGGCTTGCTCGACCTGTGTGCAAATGAAGGCCTCGTGCTCGTGGCCGCGCAGGGCTTCGCGCAGGGCCGTCCAGGGCTGGGGGCCGTGTTCCAGCATCTGCGCCTCCAGCCAGGTGAAGACCGGACCGTGCGGCGGCGGCAGCTGGGCCAGCATGGCGTGGTCGTCGGCCGAGAGCTGGTCCCAGGCTTTGGCGTTGGCCAGCAGCAGTCCCACGGCACGGTCCGCGCGGGTGACCCCGGCGCGAGCCATGCCCAGCATGCGGGGCGGCGGCGCAGGCGTGCGGCGCCAGTTGCCCTTGTCGCCGCGCCGGGGCGCTGGAGTTCCGGTCCAGGCGGGCGCCTCGCCGGCCGGCGCATAGATGTCGGGGGGCGTTGCCTGCGCAGGGCCGGCGGCCGGTGCCGTCATCGATGGTTCGGCAGAGGCGTGCTGCTCGCGCGGCCGCCGGGCACGGGGCGTCTGGGGCGCGGCCTGCCACAGCTGCAGCAGATCCTCGCTGCCGATGCCCACGCTCTGGGCCAGCTCGCCCAGCAGCTGCCGCTTGAGGGCGCCGTCCGGCAGCGCGGTCCACAGCGGGCGGGCCTGGCTGGCCATGCGCGCGCGTCCTTCGGCGCTGCCCAGGTCACAGTCCGCGCTGGCCGCATCGATCAGGAAGCGCGACAGCGGCACGGCCGTTTTCACGCACTCGGCGAAGGCTTCCGCGCCATGCGCTCGGATGTAGCTGTCCGGGTCATGGTCGCCGGGCAGGAAGAGGAACTTCACGCTGCGCGTGTCCGTGGCCAGGGGCAGGGCGGCATCCAGCGCCTTGCGGGCGGCGCGCCGGCCGGCGGCATCCCCGTCGAAACTGAACACCACCGCGTCCGTGAAGCGAAAGAGCTTTTGCACATGGTCGGGCGTGCAGGCCGTGCCCAGCGTGGCCACGGCATTGGCGAACCCGAGCTGTGCCAGCGCCACCACATCCATGTACCCCTCGGTCACCAGGGCGTAGCCATGCTCGCGGATGGCCGTGCGCGCCTCGAACAGGCCGTAAAGCTCGCGTCCCTTGCTGAACACCGGGGTTTCCGGCGAGTTCAGGTACTTGGGTTCTCCCTTGTCGAGCACGCGGCCGCCAAAGCCGATGAATTCGCCCTTGACGTTGCGGATCGGGAACATGATCCGGTCTCGGAAGCGGTCGTACCGGCGCGCCTGGCCGTCCTGGCCTTTCTCGTCCTCGTGTTCGATGACCAGGCCAGACTCCACCAGCAGGGCGTCGCTGTAGTCCGGGAACACCGAGGCCAGGTGGCGCCAGCCTTCGGGGGCGTAGCCAAGTCCGAAGACCTTGGCGATCTGGCCCGAGAGCCCGCGCCCCTTGAGGTAGGCAACGGCTTTCGGGGAGGTCTTGAGGGCCTTCTTGTAGGCGGTCGCGGCCTTTTCCAGCACGTCGTTGAGCGTGGCCTGCCGCTGCCGTGCCCGCGCCGCGCGCTCGCGCTCCTGGGGCGAGAGTTCCTCCTCGGGCACCTGCATGCCGACCTGCTGCGCCAGCTCCTTGACGGCCTCGACGAAGTTCACGCCGGCGTGTTCCATCAGGAAACCGATGGCATTGCCGTTGGCGCCACAACCGAAGCAGTGATAGAACTGCTTGGAGGGGCTCACCGTGAAGGATGGCGATTTTTCGCCGTGGAACGGGCAGAGCCCGAGCAGGTTCGCGCCGCCTTTCTTGAGCTGCACGTGCCGGCCCACCACGTCGACGATGTCGACGCGGGCGAGCAGGTCCTGGATGAAAGACTGCGGTATGGTCACCGGTTTATTCTCCAACATCATCGAGACATCAGAGGAGGAATCGAGATGAGCGCATCCATCTACGACCGCGATTTGCCGCGCAACGAGGCCAATTTCGCACCCCTGACGCCGCTGGCGTTCCTGGAGCGGGCGGCCGAGGTCTACCCGGATCGCCTGGCGATCGTCCATGGCGCACTGCGCCAGAGCTGGTCGCAGACCTACGCGCGCTGCCGCCAGCTGGCCAGTGCCCTGCAGCGCGCCGGCATCGGCAAGAACGACACCGTGGCGGTGATGCTGCCCAACACGCCGCCCATGGTGGAGGCACATTTCGGCATCCCGATGGCCGGTGCGGTGCTCAACACGCTCAACACCCGCCTGGATCCCGAAGCCATCGCCTTCATGCTCGACCACGGCGAGGCCAAGGCGGTGATCATCGATCCCGAGTTCGCCGGCACGATGAAAAAGGCCCTGGCGCTGCGGCAGTCCACCGCGCCGTTGCTGGTGATCGACGTGGAGGATGCGCTGTACACGGGCGAGGCGCTGCGCATCGGCTCCACCACCTACGAGTCCTTCGTGGCCGGTGGCGATCCGGATTTCGCCTGGGCGTGGCCCGGCGACGAGTGGGACGCCATCGCGCTCAACTACACCAGTGGCACCACCGGCAACCCCAAGGGGGTGGTCTACCACCACCGCGGCGCGGCAATCAATGCCGTTTCCAATATCCTGGAATGGGACATGCCCAAGCATGCGGTCTACCTGTGGACCCTGCCCATGTTCCACTGCAACGGCTGGTGCTTCCCCTGGACCGTGGCCGCGCGCGCGGGCGTGAACGTGTGCCTGCGCCGGGTCGATCCCCAGCTTATTTTCGACCTGATGCGCGAGCACGGCGTCACCCACTATTGCGGGGCGCCCATCGTGCACAGCCTGCTGGTGAATGCGCCGGCCGCGATGAAGGAGGGCGTGCCGGCCGGTATCAAGGCCATGGTGGCGGGGGCCGCGCCGCCGGCCTCGATGATCGAGGGCATGGAACAGATGGGTTTCGATCTGACCCACGTCTATGGCCTGACCGAGGTCTATGGCCCGGCCACGGTGTGTGCCAAGCACGAGTCGTGGGACGGGCTGGATATCGGCGAGCGGGCACGCCTGAACGCGCGCCAGGGCGTGCGCTACCACCTGCAGCGCGCCGCGCAGGTGCTGGATCCGCAGACCATGCAGCCGGTTCCCGCCGATGGCGAGACCATGGGCGAGATCATGTTCCGCGGCAACATCGCCATGAAGGGGTATCTCAAGAACCCCCAGGCCACGCAGGAGTCCTTCGCGGGCGGCTGGTTCCACACCGGCGACCTGGCCGTGCAGTACCCCGACGGCTACATGAAGATCAAGGACCGGAGCAAGGACATCATCATTTCCGGTGGCGAGAACATCTCCAGCATCGAGGTAGAGGACGTGCTCTACCGGCATCCGGACGTGCTGGCCGCAGCCGTGGTGGCGCGGCCCGATCCCAAGTGGGGTGAGACGCCCTGCGCCTTCGTCGAGCTCAAGCCCGGGGCACAGACGAAGGCTGAGGACATCGTGGCGCACTGCCGCCAGCACCTGGCCGGCTTCAAGGTGCCGCGCTACGTCGTCTTTGGCGAGGTGCCCAAGACCAGCACGGGCAAGATCCAGAAGTTCGAGCTGCGCAAGCTCGCCGGCTCGGCGCAGGCGATCGACGTCTAATCGCCGGCGACGATGCCCTCGCGGCGCGGATCGGCGCCGCCCAGCCACACGGGGCGGCCGTAGGCCTCGCCGCGCTGGAGGGCCTGCAGTCCGCTCGTCATGGCAGCCTCATGGACCGTGTGGCCTTTCTCGCGCAGCGCCTGCACGGTGGCGGCGGGAAAGCGCTTTTCTTCCAGCATCACGGGTCCGCCGGTGGTGCCGAAGTTGGGCAGGTCGATGGCGGCCTGCGGACCCAGGTCCTGGTGCAGGGTCCCCAGCAGGGTCTTGGCGGTGAAATGGATGATGAGCGCGCCGCCGGGGCTGCCCGCGCTCATGAGGGTCTGGCCGGTGCGCGCGTCGAAGACCAGCGTGGGCGACATCGACGAGCGCGGACGCTTGCCGGGCTCCACCCGGTTGGCCACCGGCCGGCCTTGCCCATCGGCCGGCACGAAGCTGAAATCGGTCAGCTCGTTGTTGAGCAGGAAGCCGCCGGGCCGCGTCGGGTCGGTGGTGACCATCAGCCTTGAGCCGAAGCCGGCCTCGATGGTGGTCGTCATCGCCAGCGCATTGCCATAACGGTCCACGATGCTGATGTGGCTGGTGCCGTATTCCGGCTGCTCGGGCATCGGTGCCCAGGCCAGGCGGACGCCGCCGGGCCGGCCGGGCGTCACCTGCGGGGCGCGCTGCGGCCCGATGAGACGGGCGCGCTGGTCCAGATAGGCCGGGTCGAGCAGGCTCTCCCAGCGCCCGCCGGGGGCAGCCACATAGTCCGGGTCGGCCACATACTGCGCGCGGTCCGCAAACGCCAGGCGCGAGGCTTCCATGTAGCTGTGCAGCGCCTCGGCACCCGGGAGCCCGTCCGGGCCGAGTGGCAGGCCGGCGTGCGGTGTGCGCGCTAGCAGGCCCAGGATCTGGCCCACGGCCAGTGCCCCCGAGCTGGGCGGCGGGAAACCGCAGATGCGTACCGGCCGCGCCGGCGTGACGTGGTCCATGCAGAGGGCCTCGCGCTCCTTGGGCATGTAGGCCTGCAGGTCCTGCAGGCTGAGCCGGCCGGGGTTGGTCGGGTGCCGCCGGACCTTGTCCACGATCGCCTGTGCCACCGGCCCCTGGTGCAGGGCTGCGGGGCCCTGGGTTGCGATGAGGCGCAGCACTGCCGCGAGCTCCGGGTTCTTCAGCACGTGGCCCACCGGATGCGGCGTACCGTCGGGCCGGTAGAAGTAGGCAGCGGCCACCGGCTCGGCTCTGAGCGCCGTTTCGGCGGCCAGCAGGGTGTGCAGGCGCGGGCTGACTTCAAAACCATCCTCGGCCAGCCGGATCGCCGGCTCGAACAGCCGCGCCCAGGGCAGCTTGCCATGGGCGCGGTGGGCCAGCGCCAGCATGCTGACCGTGCCCGGAACGCCCACCGGGCGCCCGCCGACAACGGCGGTCATGAAGGGCAGGGGCTTGCCGTCAGGGCCGAGGAAAAGCCGCTCGTCGGCGGCCGCCGGAGCAGTCTCGCGGCCGTCGTAGGCCTGCACGCGCTGCCCGTCGTGGTGCAGCAGGAAGGCGCCGCCCCCGATGCCGCTCGATTGCGGCTCGACCAGCGTGAGCACCATCTGCACGGCGATGGCGGCGTCTACCGCGCTGCCACCGGCGCGCAGGATGTCCAACCCGGCTTCCGAAGCGAGCGGGTTGGCGGCGGCCACAGCCTGTTCGCGGAATGTCCAGCCGCCCTTGGCCGTGATGCCGCTCGCGGTTTCCGGCTGGACGATGGCCTGCTCAGGCGCGTGCTGGCAGGCTGCCAGCATGAGCACCAGCGTGGCGAACTGAACCCGGAACCGGCGTTGGGTGGGCGTCATGGCGGTCGGTCTGTCTGCAGCGAAGTCGCAAGGCCGGCCACGATACACGTGGAGCCCGCAGGCCGCAAGATCGAACGCCAGCGTGCCGCTCTCAGCGCGGCGCCAGACGGATCGCGCCGTCCAGGCGGATCACCTCGCCGTTGAGCATGTCGTTCTCGACGATGTGCTTGACCAGCCTGGCGTAGTCATCGGGCGTGCCCAGGCGGCTCGGGAAGGGCACGCTCGCGGCCAGCGCGTCTTGCACTTCCTGGGGCATGCCGAACAGCATGGGCGTGCCGAAGATGCCGGGAGCAATGGTCATGTTGCGGATGCCGTTGCGGGCCAGGTCACGCGCGATCGGCAGCGTCATGCCCACCACACCGCCCTTGGAGGCAGAGTAGGCGGCCTGGCCGATCTGGCCGTCATAGGCGGCCACCGACGCCGTGGAGATGAGCACGCCGCGCTCGCCCGTGGGTTCCGGCTCGTTCTTGCACATGGCGTCGGCCGCCAGGCGGATCATGTTGAAGGTGCCGACCAGGTTGACCATGATGGTCTTGGTGTACACCGCCAGCGAGTGCGGGCCGTTCTTGCCCACGGTTTTCTCTGCCGGCGCGATGCCGGCGCAGTTGACCAGGCCCATCAGCTTGCCCAGCGATACCGCCTTGGCCACCACGGCCTGGCCGTCGGTCTCGTTGCTGACGTCGCATTTGACGAACGCGCCACCAATGTCCTTGGCCACGGCCTCGCCCTTGTCGGCCTGCATGTCGGCGATCACAACCTTGGCGCCATTGGCCGCCAGCATCCGTGCCGTACCCTCGCCCAGCCCCGACGCACCGCCGGTGACGATGAAAACCTTGCCTGCAATCTCCATGAGCGCTCCTCGTTGGGTGGTATGACGTTGACGTAAACGTCAATTATGTCGTACGGCCAGGCCCGGCAGGTTCAGGCATAACCCGCAGTTGGTGTGTGGCCGGAGGAGGCGTCAGCCGCGCAGGGGGGAGCTCGTCACTTGTACCCCGCCCGATCCAGCATCTGCTGCACCTTGGTCAGGTTCCTGGCCACTACGTCCAGCGGGATCTGCTCGGCCTTGAAGTGCTCGCCACCCATGGCCTTGAGGGCCGGGTTGTCTAGCTTCACGCCCTTGGCGGCCGCGAACTCGTTGTTGCCGTTGGCGAAGTAAGCCTGTGCCTCGGGGCTGGCCAGGTATTCCATGAAGGCGATGGCGTTGTCCCGGTGCTTGGCATGTCGTGCCACGGCGGCACCGGCAATGTTCACATGCGTGCCGCTCGTGCCCTGGTTGGGAAACACCACCTTGACCTTGTCCATCACGGCCTTGTCCTCGGGCTTGTCGGACTTGATCAGGCGCGCCACATAGTAGGAGTTGCTCAGTGCCACACCGCATTCGCCGGAGGCCACGGCCTTGATCTGGTCGGTGTCGCCGCCCTTGGGTGCGCGGGCCATGTTGTTCACGATGCCCTTGAGCCAGGCTTCGCCCTGCTGGTCGCCAAGGCGCTCCACCACGGTAGCGAACAGCGAAATGTTGTAGGGGTGCGAGCCCGAGCGCGTGCACACCAGCCCCTTGAGCTTCGGGTCTGCCAGCTGCTCGTAAGTGGCCACGTCCTCAGCCTTCACGCGCCTCGGGTCGTACACGATCACGCGCGCGCGGGTCGAGAAACCCGTCCAGGTGACGCCTTCGGGTGTGGGTGTGGCGCGCAGGTTCGCCGGAATGGCCGCATCAAGTCTGGCCGACTTGATCGGCTGGAACAGCCCCTGGCTGTCGGCCAGGGCCAGTCGCGCGGCGTCCACCAGGAGGATGACATCGGCCGGTGATGCCGCGCCTTCGGCTTTCAGGCGCGCCAGAATGCCGGCGTCGTCCGCGTCCACGCGGTTGATCCTGATGCCGGTGGCCTTGGTGAAGCCCTCGTACAGCGCCTCGTCGGTCTGGTAATGGCGGGCAGAGTAGAGGTTCAGCACCTTGTCCTGGGCCTGGGAGGTAACGACAGCCCCGCAGGCAGCCACGACGATCGACAGCTTGGTGATGAGACGCATGGTGTGTGCTCCTTTGGACAGGGCAGAATGACCGCCACACCGGGGCGGTACAAATGCTCATGCTAGCACCGATGAGAATCATTCTCAAACGTGTGCGGGCAAAAAAAAGCCCCGGCTTGTGTCCGGGGCTTGAAGGGTCCAATGAATCGGATTCGAAAAGGACCCGAGGAGACAACCAGAAAAACGGCTGGTTCATCACCAGCACCGCCTCTCGGGGTCGGTGCCAGTGTGCCTTTGACCGATTGTCGCGTCCTTGACCTGAATCAAGCACGCGATTAAAGTACCAAATTGTTTCGACGGCTCAGCGCTTCTTGGCGGCGGCCTTGGTTGCGGTCACGGCCTGGCTGGCCACGGCGTTGAAGTTCGCCTCGGCCATTTCGGTGGCCTGCTTGACGGCCTTCTGCACCGATTCGATGGCGCTGTTGGCGGCGGAGACGGCACTCTTCATCACGGCCACGGCGGTTTCCGAGCCGGCGGGAGCGTTCTTGGCGGCGTTGTCCACGACAGCCATGAACTTCTTCTGCGCATCGGCGGCTTGCGCTTCGGCCGCCTTGCCGAACTCGGACGAGGTGCCCGAGGCGATGTCGTACAGGTGGCGGCTGTAGGCCACGGTCTTCTCGGCCAGGGGCTGGAACATGCCGGCCTGCAGCGTCAGCAGTTCCTGGGCGTCCTTGACGGACAGCAGGGCCTGGGCGTTGCTGGCGGATTCGGCCAGGGCAGCCTTGGTGGCCTGGATGTTCAGGTCAACGAGTTTTTCCACACCCTCGAAGGCCTTCTGCGTCAGGCCGAAGAGCGTCTCGAGATTCGCTTTCTGGGCAGCCACAATTTGCTCGGCGGTCAACATGTTCATACTCCTTCAGGTAGATGGTTACCACGGTTAGATCTGTTGAAGCCCTGCTTGGAACCAGCGATGCTGTACGCTGTTGATTTCGTTCGCTTTGCTGCGCTGCAACATGATTCGAATTATAGGGATGGGGCGGGGCTTTGCAAGCCTTTTTGTTGCAATGCAGCATTTTTAGTGGTGGCACTCTAGAAACCGCTTCTGGCGGCTCCGGCGGTTGGCTGCACAGGCGACAGGCCGCGTGGCCTGGCGCTGGCACAATTACCGGCCATGAACGCCCCTGCACGACCCCAGGCCCAGCCGCGCGGGCACTACCGCGCCTTCCGCAGCATCGGCACGCGCTGGATGGACAACGACCTGTACGGCCACGTCAACAACGTCGTCTACTACAGCTGGTTCGACACGGCCGTCAACGGCTGGCTGATCGAACAGGGCGTTCTGGATATCCATGCCGGCGCGGTCATCGGCCTGGTGATCGAGACGCAGTGCAACTACTTTGCTCCGCTGGCCTTTCCGCAGACCGTGGAAGCCGGGTTGCGCGTGGCGCATCTGGGCACTTCCAGCGTGCGCTACGAGGTGGGCCTGTTCGCGCAGGGTGAAGCGCAAACGGCGGCATGCGGGCACTTCGTCCACGTCTATGTGGACCGCGAGACACGCCGGCCGGTGCCGCTGCCCGATGATCTGCGGCAGGCCCTGCAGACCCTCATGTGAAGCCCGTGCAATTACCTGCTTCCCGACCAGACCACACAACGAACCGGGAGACCGGCATGAACAGGCCGTCCACGGTGGATGCCGTATTTCCGGATGCGGCCGTTGCCGATGCCCTCATCGCGAGCCGCCGCTCCATCCGTGCCTTCCTGCCGCGGCCCGTGCCGCGCGAGACCATCGAGCACATCCTGCAGGTGGCCAGCCGCGCGCCCTCGGGCACCAACACGCAGCCCTGGAGGGTCTATGTGTTGCAGGGAGCCCGGCGGGACGAGCTGGTGGCCAAGGTGTGCGCGGCGCATGACGCGCTGCGCGCCGATCCGTCCCTGGCCGCGACCTATCGGGAGGAATACCGCTATTACCCCGAGCGCTGGATCAGCCCTTACATCGACCGGCGGCGCGCCAACGGCTGGGGGCTGTACGGTCTGCTGGGCATCGGGCGTGGCGAGAAGGACAAGATGCACGCGCAGCATCAGCGCAACTTCCGCTTCTTCGATGCACCGGTGGGGCTGATGTTCACGGTCGACCGTATCATGGGGGCAGGCTCCCTGCTGGACTACGGCATGTTCCTGCAGAACATCATGTTGGCGGCGCGCGCGCGTGGCCTGGACACGTGCCCCCAGGCGGCGTGGAATGGCTTTGCCCGCATCGTGCTGCCGCACATCGGCGCAGCTGACAACGAGATGCTCGTCTGCGGGATGGCGCTGGGCTGGGCCGATCCGGATGCCCTGGTCAACGAATTTTCGACGCCGCGCGAGCCGGTGTCGGCCTTTACCTGCTGGGTGGCGTGATGCAAGAAACCCCCTTTTTCCGCAAAGTGGTGCTGTTTACCGATACGGATGGCCGCGCGCGCTTTCGCGAGGAGCTGGTGCCCCTGACCGAGGGCACGCCGATGACACGACTGTCGCCACTGATGGCCGCGGCCGGCTTGCAGCTGCGCCAGAGCCCCGTGGGCTTTCGCAGCGACTTTCACTGCACCACCACGCCGCAGTGGCTGTTCGTGCTGCACGGGTGCATGGAAATCGGCCTGCAGGACGGCAGCACGAGGGAGTTCGGGCCGGGCGAGCATTTCTTCTCGGATGACACGCTGCCCGAGGGGGCGACATTCGATCCGTCCGTCCACGGGCATCGCAGCCGGCAGGTGGGTGACGAGCCGCTGGTGACGGCCTTCGTTCGGGTCTAGCAGCCCTGCAACGAGGCGCTACTTCGCCAGACCCTGCTGCACCGCGCGACGTGTGTAGTCGGTCAGGTAGTCGAGGAACACGCGCGTGCGCTGTGGCAGGTACTTGCGGCTGGGCAGCGCGGCGTACAGCGCCAGGCGGCCGGCGATCCACGGGCTGAGCACGCGCACCAGCTCGCCGCGTTCCAGATGCGCCGAAACCAGTTCCACCGTGGTTGAGGTGATGCCCGCGCCGTCGAGCGCGGCGCGGATCAGCGTGTCGGTGTGGTTGCTCCAGAGGGCCGGCGGGATGTCGGCCTCGAACACGTCCTCGGGTGCATCGGCGCGGAACAGGCGCCAGGGGCCCTGCCGGTGCGAGGCCTCGATCGTGCGCAGGCAGTCATGGCTCACCAGCTCGCGCGGATGCGCCGGCGTGCCGCGCCGCGCCAGGTAGGCCGGCGAGGCGACCAGGATGGCTTCGGTGCCGCTGATCAGGCGCCGTGCAACCACCTGTGCGTCGAAGTCGTCGCGTACCCCCAGCAGGGTGACGTCGAAGTCCTCGATGGGCGGGTCCAGCTGGTTGTCCACATGGATGAGCAACCGGATGCGCGGATAGGCATGGCGAAAGCCTGCCAGCATCGGTCCCAGCACGTGCGTGGCCAGGGCAGGGACGGTTTGCACGCGCAGCAGCCCGGTGGGCTCCATGGTCAGCGTGTTGACCATCGCGTCGGCGTCATCCAGGTCTTGCAGGATGGGGCGGATGCGCTCCAGGTAGGCCTGTCCGGCCTCGGTCAGGGACACCCTGCGCGTGGTTCGCTGCAGCAGGCGTGCTCCCAGATGCGCTTCCAGTCCGGCCACCAGACGCGTGACGACGGCTGGCGACAGGTCCAGGGAACGCGCGGCCGCCGCGAAGCTGCCCTCGTCCGCAACGCGCTGGAAGACGCGCAGGGTTTGCAATCGGTCCATCTGGCTGAGAGTGAGTGAGGAATTCTGATTATTTCTGATTTTGCAATTATTGATTGATGTTTTGGTGGTTTTTCTTCATCTTTGGAAATTTTAAAGTTCATCCCAAGGCAGCGATGAAAGCTTTCTTCTCCACCACCAAGCGATGGCGAACCAAGCTGCAACGCACCGAGAAAAACGCCGGGAGCCCGGCGCGATGAACGTCATTGCCAACATTGCTTGAAAGGAACTCTCATGAAAACCGCCAACCGTTTCTTCCCCTCCCTGATCGCTTCCGCCGTGCTGGCTGTGGCCGCTGGCCAGGCCCTGGCTGCTGACGACGTGCAGGCCAAGACCCGTGACCAGGTCAAGGCCGAGCTGAACGAAGCCATTCGCACCGGCAACATCGTGGCTGGTGGCGAAAGCGGCCAGACCCTCAAGGACCTGTTCCCCGGCCGCTATGACGCCACGCAGACCGCCCAGGCCAAGACCCGCGCCGAAGTGAAGGCCGAACTGGCCGAAGCCATCCGCACGGGCGACATCGTTGCCGGCGGCGAAAGCGGTCAGACCCTGAAGCAGATGGCGCCGGCCCGTTACGCCGATGAGGCTGTCCAGGCGCAGGCCGTCCAGGTGGTCAAGGGCAAGACCCGCGCCCAGGTCAAGGCTGAACTGGCCGATGCCCTCCGCTCGGGTGACGTTGTCGCCGGTGGCGAAAGCGGCCAGAAGCTGAACGAAATGTTCCCGGCCCGCTACTCGAAGGAAGCCGCTCCGGTGCTGGCCAAGCAACCCAAGAACGGCGAGCGTTCGGGCAGCTGAACCTGGGAAGGGGTTTCCCCAGCGCTTCTGAGCACGCCGGTCGATGCGGCCGGCTGAGCGCCTGAAGGGCGCCTGGCACTCATGCCGGGCGCCCTTGATTTTTTTCAAGTCCCGAGGCGCTCCCGTTCAGGCTTAATTTCTTCTTAACGATTGCATTCCTACACTGGATCGCAGTACCCCTTTCCGGGGTAAGGGCTGGCATTGCCTATCGAGCATGGGCAGGCCGGACAGGAACGATCCAACGAAGGAAACTGATGACATCAGAAACAGCGACCGGGCAGAAAAACTACAGTTGGAATACACCTTTCATTTTTGACGATCCGCGCTACATGGCGCTGGCGGAGGCACGCGCCGACGAGTACGCCAAGGGAGATCCATTCCCCCACATCGCGTTGGACAACTTCCTGCCGCCCGACGTCGCCGAGGCGGTGCTGGCCGAGTTTCCGAAGCCGGGCGACATCACCTGGCACAACTACAACCGGACGACCGAAGTCAAGCTCGTCTGTGTGGACGAAATGAAGTTCGGGCCTGCCACGCGCAACCTGTTCTACCAGTTTCACTCCCTGCCTTTCCTGCGTTTTCTCGAGCGCATCACCGGCATCCCCAATCTGATTCCGGACCCTGCGCTGCGTGGCGGCGGCCTTCACCAGATCCGGCGCGGGGGGCTGCTGAAGCTGCATGCGGACTTCAACCACCACGATGCAACCTTCCTGGACCGCCGCGTGAACATCCTGCTGTACCTGAACAAGGACTGGAAGGAAGAGTACGGTGGGGCCCTCGAGCTCTGGAACAAGGACACCACCCACTGCGGAGACAAGATTTACCCGGTCTTCAACCGTCTGGCGATTTTCTCGACCACCAGCGAGTCGTTCCACGGTCATCCGGATCCGCTCAACTGCCCTGAGGACATGACCCGCAAGTCGCTGGCGCTGTACTACTACACCAACGGCCGGCCCAAGAGCGAGAACTCCGACGGCGTGCACACCACGATCTTCCGTGCCCGTCCCGACGAGAACCTCAAGGGGGTGTTCTGGCGTCTGGGGCAGGATTTCGCACCGCCCATTCTGTGGCGTACCGCGCGGCGCGTGCGTGAACGCTATTTCAGCAACACGATCCAGAAGAAGGGCTGACGCCTGTCAAGGTCGCGGCCGGTTTCAGGAAAGGGCCTTGTCCGTCGTGGCGGACAAGGCCTTTTTCTCGTTCAGCGGCAAACGGATGGTGATTTCCAGGCCACCCCACTCGCTGTCGCCCAGCGACATGGTTCCCTGGTGTCCCTCGACGACCGACTGGGCGATCGACAGTCCCAGGCCGCTGCCGTGCGCGGGATGTCCGAGCTGCCTTTCGAACCGGACAAAGCGTTCCAGCGCGCGGGAGCGCTCTTGCGGCGGTATGCCGGGGCCGCTGTCGGCGATCTTCAGCAGGGCATGGTTCGATCCATCCCTGCGCAAGGACACGTGCACACGGGCACGGCTGCCGGCGTAGCGCAGGGCGTTCTCGATCAGGTTGTCGAGCATGCTCCGCAGGGCATGCGCGTCGCCGTGCATGACGATCGTGCCGGGGGCGATGTCGGTCGTCAGAGGCATGTCCCTGTCGCGTGCCAGGCCATGGAATGCCAAAACGGTTTCCTGGACCAGCTCGTTCAGCACGAGCGGTGCCATGACGTGGGTGCGGGCGTCAGGGTCGACCCGGGCCAGCTCCAGCAGTTGCTGAGCCATTCTGCAGGCCCGCGCGATGCCCAGGTCCAGTTCATCCAGCGTGGCGCTCCGTTCGGACTCTGGCACGCGCCGTAACAGCTGGGCCTGCAGCCGGATGACGGCCAGAGGCGTGTTGAGTTCGTGCGCGG
Source organism: Pseudomonadota bacterium (assembly GCA_023415035.1). Classification (GTDB taxonomy): domain Bacteria; phylum Pseudomonadota; class Gammaproteobacteria; order Burkholderiales; family Burkholderiaceae_C; genus Hydrogenophaga. The sequence continues at coordinate 16,354 of JAEZLX010000100.1, forward strand.
CGTCGGCGATGAAGCGCTTGCGGGCCTCGAGCAGCGCGTCAAGACGGTCGAGCAGGTCGTTCAGGGTCCTCGTCAGCGGCACGACCTCTTCGGGCAGGCCCTCGGTCGGGATGGCGTGCAGTTGCTGCACACCGCGCTGCCCGACTTCGCTGCGCAGGTCCTCGAGGGGGCGCATCGCATCGCTGATGGCCTGCCGGATGAAGAATCCGAGCAGGAGGAGCAGCAGCAGCAGGGGCAGCGTGAGCCAGCGTGCCAGGTCGTAGAAGTGCTGCCGCCGAATGGCGGTGGTGACGGCGATCTGCACGACACGATCGTCCTTGGGTACCGCGTACAGGCGCCAGCTCTGTCCGTGCCAGGTCACGATGTGGTGCCCGGGGCTTTGCATCGGCGGGCCGACCTGGTTCCATGACGAGAACAGCAGCTCGCCATCGCGGGTCCAGATCTGGCTGACGAAATGGTCCTTGTCCTCGTGGTCGACGGGCAGGACATCCGGCGAGACATGGCTTGTCCCCGGATCACCGCCTTCCAGTGAAGCGTCGTGTCGCAAGACCGTCTCGGCGATTTGCTCGAGACCGAGATCGCGCACGTCGTTGAAGCCATTCCATGCCAGACGGAACGTCATCAGGCTGACCACCAGCGCCGTGACGATCAGGGCCGACGTCTGGAGGATCAGCAGATGCGAACGGATCGACTTCACGTGGGATCGACGAGCTTGTAGCCGGCGCCCCGGACGTTGACGATCCAGGGCTCGCCCAGTTTGCGTCGCAGATTGTGCAGGTGCACGGCAATGGCATTGCTGCTGACGTCGTTGTCCCAGGAGTACAGGTGCTGCTCCAGTGTTTCCACCGACATCACGGCACCGGGCTGGCGCATCAGCAGTTCCAGCAAATCGAACTCGCGTGGCGAGAGCGACAATTCACGCTCGCCGAGGAACACCTGACGCGCGATCGGATCGAGCGTCAGGCGGCCCAGGCTCAGCGCGGGATTGGCCCGGCCGTCTCGGCGGCGGGTGACAGCGTGGATGCGCGCCACCAGCTCGTCCAGGTCGAAGGGCTTGCAAAGGTAGTCGTCCGCACCGGCGTTGAGTCCGGTGATGCGGTCCTGGATGGCGTTGCGCGCGGTGACCAGGACGACAGGGGTTTTGATACCTTGCTGGCGCATGCTGCGCAGCACCTGCAGGCCATCGACATTGGGCAGTGTGATGTCCAGGATCAGCGCGTCATACCCCTGCTCGGGCACGGCCAGCAGCGCATGGCGGCCGTCGGTCACGCGGTCGACGGTGAAGCCTGCCAGGCGCAGGCCGCGCTCCATGCCGGCACCCAGCATGAGATCGTCTTCGACAAGCAGAATACGCATGGTGATGCGAGGTCAGATGCCGTAGCCGCTGCAGGGGGCTGTGCTCGGCCTCCCTGCGGCCGCATGTCAGGGGTTACCGGATCCTGCCGAAGCTGGTGCGCAGCGGATCGGCGACGCCACCGCTGCCACGCTGCTTGTTGCCGCCCTTGTTCTTGTGGCGGTTTCCCGTGCGCATGGCATCGATGCTGGTGCGCAGCGGATCGGGCTGGCCGCCCGGTGCGGCGGAGCGGGGCTTGGGATCGCGGATGCGCAGCTGGCCCAGGTGGGCGTTGGGGCCGGGCTGGCGCTCGGGGCGATCCTCGTGGTCGCCATCGAAGCGCGGGGCGTGCTCCTGGCGCTGGCCCTGGACCTGCTGGGCCTGTCCCTGGCCATTGCCACTGCCGCCGCGGCGACGGCGGCGGCGCGAGCGGTTGGCGCCGTCGGGTCTGGCCTGCGCGTCATGGGACTGCTGGCGGACTTCCTCGCCGTCGTAGCCATTGTCGGTCGAGGAGGAGCGGGACTGGGCTTCGGCAGCAGGTGCCTGGCGCGGCCCCTTGCCACGCCCCTTGCCCTGGCCTTCGGCGGTCTTCTTCTCGCGGATGCGCTGCATCATTTCCTGGCGCGCTGCCTTCGCGGCGGCAGCCATGACCTCGCGGCTGGGCGGCTTGCCCGCACCACCCCACAGTGTCTGGCGGCCCATGGCGATGGGTTCGGCCTTTTCGCCGGGCTCGGGCATGAACTCGGGGAAGATCTGCACCGGGATCTGCTGCTTGGTGAAGCGCTCGATCTCCATCATGAATCCCTCCTCGTCCAGGCAGACGAGGTTGACAGCCTGGCCTTCGCGGCCGGCGCGACCCGTGCGGCCGATGCGGTGCACGTAGTCTTCGGGGATGTTGGGAATCTCGTAGTTGACGACGTGCGGCAGGTCGTCGATGGCGATGCCGCGCGCGGCGATGTCGGTGGCTACGAGGGCGCGGATCTCGCCGCTCTTGAAGCCGGCCAGGGCCTGGGTGCGGGCGCCCTGGCTCTTGTTGCCGTGCAGGGCCATGGCCTTGATGCCGTTCTTGGTCAGGTAGTCGGCCACGTTATTGGCGCCGAACTTGGTGCGCGTGAACACCAGCACCTGGCTCCAGTCGTGCTGCTGGATGATGTGCACCAGCAGCGACTTCTTCTTGTCGCGGCCGACGGGGTGGATCACCTGCGTGATGCGCTGCACCGTGGTGTTGGGCGGCGTGACCTGGATGTGCTGCGGGCTGCGCAGCAGGCTGTTGGCCAGTTCGCGGATGTCGTCGCTGAAGGTGGCCGAGAACAGCAGGCTCTGTTTGTCGGCGGGCAGCAGGGCCAGCACCTTGCGTACGTCATGGATGAAGCCCATGTCGAGCATGCGGTCGGCTTCGTCGAGCACCAGGATCTGGACGGTGGACAGGTCCAGGTGGCCCTGCTGGTGCAGGTCGAGCAGGCGGCCGGGCGTGGCGACCAGGATGTCCACGCCCTTTTTCATGGCGTTGATCTGCGGGTTCATGCCGACGCCACCGAAGATTACGGTGGAGGTCAGCGCCAAGTGCTTGCCGTAGGCACGCACGGATTCCTCCACCTGGGCGGCCAGTTCGCGCGTCGGCGTGAGCACCAGCGCACGGATGCCGATGCCGCCGAACCGGCTGGCGGCCCGCTCGCCCTGCGACAGACGCTGCAGCATGGGCAGCGTGAAGGCGGCGGTCTTGCCCGTGCCGGTCTGGGCGCCGGCCAGCAGGTCGCGGCCCTCAAGCACGGCGGGGATGGCTTCGGCCTGGATGGGGGTGGGGCTCTCGTAGCCTTGCTCGCGCACAGCCTGCACGATGGCCGGAACCAGTTTCAGTTCTTCAAAGTTCATGTCAAGATGGGGCGCCACTCGGGGCGCAGGGCATCAGCCTTCACGACAACCGTTGGGGTTGTCGACCAGTCCGGGCTGATGGGATTCACGGGTGTCCGATCGCACGCGGCAGCAAGCCAGCGATGGATGCCACGATGGGCCGCCGTTCCTGACTGAAGAAACGACAGGGGGTATTGTCGCACGGATTTGGCGGGGCTTTGGGCCGGGTTTGGCCAGAAAGTCGTGCAGATGTTGGAATGACGCCATGTTCACCACCACTTTCGGCTATCTCGACTCGGAGGACCGCATCTGGCTGAGTCTGGGGGACGAGACCCGGCGCGTCTGGTTCACGCGGCGCATCACGGCCCATCTGCTGGTCGGCATGGCGCATCAGCTGGAGCTCAGCACGCCCGGCGCTGTGGCTGGCGCGGATGCACCGACGCGAGCTCGGATCGAACACCAGCTGGCCTTCAACGAGGCGGGCTCGCCGGGCGAAGCGGACGGCGCTTGTGATGTGCCCATCCGCATGGGGGAAGAGTCCCGGGCCGAGTCCCGTGATGCCTCCTATGTGTTGTGCACGGGCCTTCAGGCCACGCTGCGCAGTGACGGCGTCTGCACCGTGCAGCTGGCACTGGAAGATGGCGACGATTGTGAGCTCCAGTTCAACCGGGCGGGCCTGCACCGCTGGCTGCGAGGGCTGTGGATGGCGGCGTGCCATGCGCGCTGGTTCGACCCCGTCGAGGTGCCCGTGTGGCTGCGCGAATCGGTGCTGCCACCGGCCATCCAGGCCGTGCTCAGACCGCCAGCTGCCGCCTCGCGGGATAATGGAGGGGTTGGCGACCTGCCGACGCCCCCCTGACGCGGGCGCCGGCTGCCTTTCCCTTTGCGTTCGATTCTTTCCACATTCAGACAGTGGCGGTCTGGCTTTGCCGGGCCCCTTCCTGTACCGTAGGACACCATGGCCCAATACGTCTTTTCGATGAACCGCGTCTCCAAGACCGTGCCGCCCAAGCGGCAGATCTTGAAGGACATCTCCCTCAGCTTCTTCCCCGGCGCCAAGATCGGCGTGCTCGGCCTCAACGGCTCGGGCAAGTCGACGCTGCTCAAGATCATGGCCGGCGTCGACAAGGAAATCGAGGGCGAAGCGATCCCGATGCCCGGCATCAAGATCGGTTACCTGCCGCAGGAGCCGCAGCTCGATCCCGAGCAGACCGTGCGCCAGGCGGTGGAAGAGGGCATCGGTGGTGCGCTGGCCGCGAAAAAGCGGCTGGAAGAGGTGTACGCCGCGTACGCCGAGCCGGATGCCGACTTCGACGCCCTGGCCGCCGAGCAGGCCGAGCTGGAAGCCGTCATCGCTGCCAGCGGCTCCGAGAACGCCGACCTGCAGCTGGAGCTGGCCGCCGATGCGCTGAACCTGCCGCCGTGGGACGCGGTCATCAAGAACCTGTCGGGTGGCGAAAAGCGCCGCGTGGCCCTGTGCCGCCTGCTGCTGTCCAAGCCGGACATGCTGCTGCTCGACGAGCCCACCAACCACCTGGACGCGGAATCCGTGCACTGGCTGGAGCAGTTCCTGCAGCGCTTCCCGGGCACCGTGGTGGCCATTACCCACGACCGCTACTTCCTTGACAACGCCGCCGAGTGGATCCTGGAACTGGACCGTGGTCATGGCATTCCGTACAAGGGCAACTACTCCGAGTGGCTGGACCAGAAGGAGCGTCGCTTGGAGCAGGAACAAAAGAGTGAGGACGCGCGCGTCAAGGCGATGAAGGAGGAACTCAAGTGGGTGCGCTCCAACGCCAAGGGCCGCCAGGCCAAGAGCAAGGCGCGTCTGGCCCGCTTCGAGGAACTGAGCGACGTCGAGTACCAGAAACGCAACGAGACCAACGAGATCTTCATCCCCGTGGCCGAGCGCCTGGGCTCGCAGGTGATCGAGTTCAACGGAGTGACCAAGTCTTTCGGCGATCGCGTGCTGATCGACAACCTGAGCTTCAAGGTGCCCGCCGGTGCCATCGTCGGCATCATCGGCCCCAACGGCGCGGGCAAGTCCACGCTGTTCCGCATGATCCAGGGCGTGGAGAAACCCGACAGCGGCGAGATCATCATCGGCCAGACCGCGAAGCTGGCCTTCGTGGACCAGAGCCGCGAATCGCTGGACGGCGACAAGACCGTGTGGGAAGACGTCTCGGGCGGCCTGGACAACATCACGGTGGGCAAGTTCGTCATGCCCAGCCGCGCCTACATCGGCCGTTTCAACTTCAAGGGCAATGACCAGCAGAAGCTGGTGAAGAACCTCTCGGGCGGCGAGCGCGGCCGTCTGCACCTGGCCAAGACCCTGGCGCAGGGCGGCAATGTGCTGATGCTCGACGAACCCTCGAACGACCTGGACGTGGAAACCCTGCGCGCGCTGGAAGAGGCGCTGCTGGAATTCGCCGGCTCGGCCATGGTGATCTCGCACGACCGTTGGTTCCTGGACCGCATCTGCACGCACATCCTCGCGTACGAGGGCGATTCGCAGTGGTACTTCTATGACGGCAACTTCACCGAGTACGAGGCCGACAAGCGCCGTCGTCTGGGCGAAGAGGGCGCGCGTCCGAAGCGTGCACGCTTCAAGTCGCTGCGCTGATCGTCTCCGCCGCCGCATCCCGGGTCCATCCGGGGTGCGGTGCGCAGCTGGCACGGGTGATACCGGGCAGCACCCGTGCCCCGACAGGCGGGATTGGCTAATATTGCCGGCTTCTTCCATTGCCGCTTCCAAGCCGAACTGCCATGAACACCCCGGATGACGCCACCGTGCTCGACGAGACCCGCCGCTGGATCGAGAAGGCGGTGATCGGACTGAACCTGTGCCCCTTCGCGCGTTCGGTCTATGTGAAGAACCAGGTGCGCATCGTCATCAGCCGCGCGCGTCATCTGGACGCGTTCCTCGACGAACTGGATCGTGAACTGGACCTGCTGGTGAACACGTCACCGGAGGAGATCGATACCACGCTGCTCGTGCATCCGACGCTGTTCCCCGATTTCTTCGTTTTCAACGACTTCCTGAACGTCGTGGACGACGTGGTCGCCGAGCACGAACTGGAGGGCGTGATCCAGGTGGCGAGCTTTCACCCGCAGTTCCTCTTCGAGGGCGAGCCCGAAGGCGACCCGAGCCATTTCACCAACCGCTCGCCCTATCCAACGCTGCACCTGTTGCGCGAGGAAAGCGTGGAGCGTGCGGTGGCCACCGACGGCGGCAATGCCGATGCCATCGTCGAGCGCAATATCCGCACGCTGCGTGAGCTGGGCGCCGAAGGCTGGACCGATTTGCTGGCCCGGCGCTAATGGCCCATGATTTGTGATGCGGTCATGTGTTGGCAGGGGGCTTTTGCCATCACAATGTGTTACATGTCCGCGTTGATGGAAGGCTGCCTGACCCATGCCCTCAGATCCGAACTCCGTCTATGACGCCTGTTTGCAGGAAGCGCTCGCGCGCTCGCAGCAATGGGTGCCTCAGTGGCTGGCAGGACTGGCCGAGAACCTGCGGACGAAGGAGTCCGCCGCTTTCACGGCCAGCGAAAAGCACACCTACTATGCGGCAGCCAAGACGCTGGTCTCGTTTCAGGACCTGATCGCGGCCAGGTTCATCGAAACCCTGGCGCTGAGCCTGCCGAACGGCCAGGGCGAGGGGGCAGAGGTACAGCTCGCACCCCGGCCGATGTCGCTCAACCAGCTGACGCTCGACGACCTGGAGCTCATGGACGATGAGCAGGTTCACGAGAAGGTCGAACAGGGACGGGTGCTGCAGATCGTGAAGATGGCAGCGGACGAGGAATTGGTGAACTTCAATTCGCTGCTGTGCGGTGCGCGCGGTCAGGCGATCGTCAAGCCCGACGCGAATCCCCTGCGACCCGAGGTGCTGGTGCAGGCCCTGATGCGCGCGCTGGACTCCCTGCATGTGGATTCCGCCATCCGTTCGAGCTGGTTGCACAGCGGCGCCGTGGCTTTCGGCAAGGGAGTCCAGACACTGTACCGCGATCTCGCCACCTGGCTGGACAGTCAGGGCGTGCAACCCGCAGGGTACGTGGTCACGCCCGCCCCGCCGACCGGGCGGGCATCATCGGCAAGACACGGGCGCTCGGAGCGTCACGTGGCACAGGCGCAGCGCACCGATCAGGAACTGCTGACACTGGACCAGCTGCACCGCCTGCTCGTGGGCAACCTGGACGAGGGGGGCAAACAGGCTCAGGAGCAGGACGCATCGGCGGCCAGCCACAGCATGGTGCGCACGCTGGCGCTCGAAGTCGTGTCCCTGA
>JAEZLX010000174.1 GCA_023415035.1 Pseudomonadota bacterium
AGGTTGATGAGGGAGCGGCCCGCCTTCGTGAAAGTGCGTCGCCGTTGGAATCAACTTTAAGTCTTATATAAGACCTCGTAAAGCTCTTATGTCTTATACTAGACAAAAAATATTCCGTTGAAAATCAATGAATTGCAAAATAATTTCTCAATAAGAAATACATTTTCTCGTATTGAGAAAATTTGACGCATCGCACCATGACCACATTTCATAATAAGAAAGACAAATTCATCACTGCGGAAAAGGCCCATCCAACATCGCGAAGGCTCAGGCATGATGGGATACGTGGACACTTCAGCTGACGGCGCCGACCTTCACCCTCCCCGCTGGTTTGCATTGGCATGCCTGGCCCTGAGCATGTCCCTCGTCGGCAGCTACGTGGCCCTGTCCAAGCCGCTGGTCGGCGTGTTTCCCGTGTTCCTGCTGGCCTGGCTGCGCTTTGGCATCGGCGGGCTGGCCATGCTCGGCTGGCTGCGCAAGCCGGCCGATGAGCCACCCCTGGGCCGGCACACGCGCTGGATGCTTTTCCTTGAGTCGTTTCTCGGCAATTTCCTGTTTTCGGTCTGCATGCTGTTTGGCATGCGACTGACCTCGGCGGTGGCGGCAGGGGTCGTCATGTCTTCAATCCCGGCTGTGGTCGCGGTGCTCAGCGCCATCTTCCTCAAGGAACGCGTCAGTGCTAGGACAGCCGCGGCCATTGCGCTGGCTGCCATCGGCATCGGCCTGTTTTCTCTGGAGAAGTCATCCGGCGCTTCATCGGATGGCGCAGATGTCGGATTCCTGGGCATTCCGTCGCCCATGTGGGGAAATCTGATGATCTTTGCCGCCGTGGTGTGCGAGGCCTCGTACGTGGTCATCGGCAAGCGGTTGACGGCGGGCCTGGGGCCGCGCCGGATCACGGCCATCATCAACCTGTGGGGCTTCGGACTCGTGACCCCGCTGGGTGTTTGGGCGGCCTGGCATTTCGATTTCCAAGCCGTTTCTTTGCACCTCTGGGGGCTGCTGGTGTTCTACGCGCTGGCGGCCAGTGTGTGGACGGTAGGGCTCTGGATGACGGGGCTGAAGACCGTGCCGGCCTCGCACGCGGGCGTGTTCACCGTGATGCTGCCTGTCAGCGCGGCCGTGATCGGCATGCTTTTCATGGACGAGTCACTGACACCCATGCAGTTCGTTGCCTTCGCCATTGCCGTGCTGGGACTGGTGATCGCCACGGCGCCGGGCCCCGGAAGCCGCCAGCTTCGCGCGACTACAGGCACCACAGGCCCGTCGGCTGGGTGATTCCCATCCACAAGGCCCAACCCGACGTCGCCATGAGAGCCAGACCTGCCAGGCGTATCGCCCACGCACCGGATTGCCCGGATCGCAATCTGAGCAGCAGCCACGGCCCCGCCGTCAGCGACACAGACGTGCCGATGGAAAACAGGGCCATGATCAGCCCGCCTTCCACGGCGCTGGCCGAGAGCGAGGCCATCAAGAGCGCGGAGTACAGCAAACCGCATGGCATGAGCGCCCAGGCCGCCCCGAGAATGGCAGGCGCGCGAGGCCCCATCTTCGCGAGCACCGGGCGCGCCTTGCGCCAGACGCCCTGCCCCATGCTCTCGATCCACGCAGGCTGGCGTGCCCGCCAAAGCAGCGCCACGCCCAACATCAGAGCAGCAACATGGAACATGGTCCACACGGGCCGGATGACCGCCGTGTTGGTGCCCAGCCATGCCAGCCCCTGCACGGTACCGGCCGCGAATGCGCCGAACAGTGTGTAGCCCACTAGGCGGCCAAGCTGGAACACCCACAACGCCAGGGTGCTGCGATCACCGGCGGCTCGGCTGATGCCGGCGCAGGCGGCACCGCACATGGCCACACAATGGGGGCCACCGACCAGCCCCATGAACAGGGCCGTCAACGCCATGGATGTCTGCATGGGGTGACTCTATCAGCGCCAGGCGGTGGTAGCACATCGGACCACGACCATCCTGGTGCCGATGTCAGATGATCTTGGAGAACCTGGCCCGGTCGAGGTCGGACTGCAGATACTTGTCGAACACCATGGCAATGGCGCGCACGAGGTACCAGCCTGTCGGTGTCACCCGGATCCGCTGGTCGTCGACCGTCACCAGACCGTGTTCGGCCAACCCGGACAGTGTTTCAAGCTCGCGCGCGAAATAGGTCCTGAAGTCGATCAGATGTCCAAGCTCGATGGATTCGAACTCCACGAGACCCTGGCACATGACCGACATGATGACCGAACGGCGCAGCACGTCATCGCGTGTCAGAGCCAGGCCACGCGCGATGGGAAGACGTCCCTGGTCGAGGGCATCGTAGTACTCGTCCAGCGTCTTGGCATTCTGACTGTAGGTGGCGCCCACGCGACCGATGGCCGACACGCCCAGCGCGATCAGGTCGCAGTCGGGTTGCGTGCTGTAGCCCTGGAAATTGCGGTGCAGCCGTCCCTGGCGCTTGGCCACGGCCAGTGCGTCGTTCGGCAAGGCGAAATGGTCCATGCCGACATAGT